>JAFGPG010000045.1 GCA_016926075.1 Methanomassiliicoccales archaeon | reverse complement strand
GTAGGCGAACTTAAGGTCTCCGTTGGTCAGGTCCCAGTAGCTCAGGTGCTCGTTGTCCCCGGTGTCCATGGTGAGGGACACATGGGCGAACTGGTTCCCGGTGCTGTCCACGGTCTTATCACGCCAGTTCTTGAAGCTGGGGTTGGCGTACTTCAATTTCACGTTCTGGGTGAGATCGCAGTAGGCGATGTACGGATTATTTGTCGAGTCGAAGGCGGTCGAGGTGTGACCGCTGCATGCATCGTTCTTGGTCTCCAGGGTCCAGCTGGTCCCGCTGAGATAGGCCCAACGGAGCTGTTGCGTGGAGGTGTCCAGATAGCCTATCAAAGGAACTCCATCGCTGTTAATGGCCAAGGACACATGGGTACCAGCGGAACCGCTCTGATCGATGGTCTCGATGGTCCATTCATCCCCAGCGGCGGTGGAGATAGCTGTAGAATTCAATATGAGTACGAGAGCTAGAGCTACCACTATCACGCTGGACTTATTAGTCCATAGGATAGAGCTCACTGCCATCCCTTTCAATAAGCAAATGGTCTTTAAAATAATTAAATATATGGTATAAATAGGACGGGGATATGGCTATCAATTCCGGCACTAAGGCCTGGGTTCATCCCTGGAGATGTGGATCTTCGTCACGCGCAAGTGACGGAACAAAGACCTCGAGCCTTTGAACGGGTGTGCCGCCGTCATGATCAGGAATCGATGGCTCGGCGTACCGCCTCGACCGTGGCCTCGGTCCTGAGCAGCTTCCCGCAGTTGGCCATGACCGTGTCCGGGTCCTTCAGCACGTGCCCGGTGCACACGCAGACCACCCTCTCGTCGCGGTCCACCGTCCCCTCGTCCAGCAGTTTCCTCACCCCGGCCAGGGCGGCGGCCGAGGCCGGCTCCACGCCCACCCCCTCCTTCCTCCCGAGCAGGAACTGGGCCTCCACTATCTCTTCGTCGGTGACGGAGGTCATGACCCCGCCGGTGTCGTAGACGGCCCGCAGGGCCTTCCTCCCCGAGGCGGGGTTGCCGATGCGTATGGCCGTGGCGATGGTCTCCGGGTCCTCCACCGGCCGGAAGTCCCTATCCCCCAGGGCGAAGGACCTGGTCAGGGGGGCGCTGCCCGCGGCCTGCACCCCGGTGAACATGGGCAGGCGGTCGATCCAGCCAAGGGAATGCCATTCCCTCAAGGCCTTGTATCCCGCCCAGATGTTGGCCGCGTTGCCCACCGGATAGACGATGCGGTCCGGCAGCCGGAGGTCCAGCTGGTCCAGTATCTCGAAGGCCAGTGTCTTCTGCCCCTCCGGACGGAAGGGGTTCACGGAGTTGAGCATGTAGAGGTCCCCGGCCTGGGAGAGCTCCCTCACCACTCGCAGGGCGTCGTCGAAGTTGCCGTTCACGGTGATGACCTTGGCCCCGAAGAACATGGCCTGTGCCAGCTTGCCCAACGCGACCTTCCCCGTGGGCAGTAGCACCACGCACTTGAGCCCGGCCTTGGCCGCATATGCGGCCAGGGAGGCGGAGGTGTTGCCGGTCGACGCGCACCCCACCACCTTGCACCCCAGCTCCAGGGCCCGGGTGACCCCCACGGTCATGCCCCGGTCCTTGAAGGAGCCGGTGGGATTGGCACCCTCGAACTTGACGTGCAAGGAGCGTATACCGTACTCCCCGGCCATCTTCCGGCAGTTGTATAGGGGCGTCCCCCCCTCCTGGAGGGTGACCGGCTCCGAGCCGATGGGCAGGAAGTGCCCGTACCTCCAGACCCCCAGGGGACGGGAGCGGAGGTCGTGCGCCGAGGTGCCCTCCAGGTGCGAGAGGTCCATCTCCACGCTGAGCGATCCCTGGCAATGGGGGCAGGCGTACTGGAAGGGGTCGTCCACCTCCCTCCCGCATTCCCAGCATCTCACCGTGTATTTCATTCTCTCACCTGCCTGCAGCCCTCGCCCCAGGTGGTCACCCAGTATAAGCACTTCATGCCGCGCTCCTCGAAGAACACCTGCAGTGCCTGGGCGATCTGCAGCCCGTCCGTCCGGTCCAGGTCGTAGAAGGCGGCGATGCAGGGTCCCGACCCCCCGAGGAAGGAGGCCGATGCCCCGGCCCTGAGGGCGGTCTCCTTCGCTTCCTTGAGGAAGGGGATCAGAGGCGCCCGCGCCGGCTCCACGATGACGTCCCTTATGGAGCGGGAGATGAGGTCTATGTCGCCGGAGCACATGCCGGCCACCAGGGAGGATGCGTGCCCCACCTGGGTGATCACATCCCTCATGGGCACCTTCTGCGGGACCTTCTTTCGAGCCTCCCGTGTGGGCACCGCGAACTCGGGCAGGGAGGCCACGATGCCCAGGTTCTTTGGCGGCTGGACGCGCACCACGTCCATGGGCTCGTAGGAGCGGATGATGGTGAATCCCCCCATCAACGCCGGGGCGGCGTTGTCCGCGTGCCGGCTGCCCGAGGACGCCTCCTCCCCGAAGGAGGCGCAGCAGATGAGCTGGTTCATGTCCAACGGCTCGTCCAACAGCAGGTTGGCGGCGTAGGCCCCCCCGGCCGCGGAGGCACCGGAGGAGCCCATGCCCGAGGCGGGACGAACGCCCTTGTCGATCCTCATGGACAGACCGAAGTCGGCCTTGGCCGTGCCCAGCACCTTGCTGGCGGCCACGGCCGCGGTGTTCCTGGTGCTGCTGAGGGTGACGGCGAAGGAGCCCGCTCCGGTGATGGACTCCACCCTCACACCCGGCTCGCTGCTCCTGCGCACCTCGATGCGGTCGCAGGGCTCGTTCAAAGCGATGCCGAAGACGTCGAAGCCGGGGCCGACGTTGGCGATGGTGGAAGGTGATATGACGATCGCGCGGTCTGGGGCCATGTGATGTGCGTTCCTCCGTTCCTCAGGTCCACCTTCATGCTATGAGGTGGTTTAAACGTTTTCAGGGACGGCCTCCATAGGCGGGAAGGGAGCGATGGTTTAATCTGTGATGGGCGGATGAGCCCTCGTGACCGTACCCTGCGCCGGAGCGCGCATCGTCAGGGGGGAGAGCGGAGCCCTGCTCGCCAAGGCCTCGGCCCTAGAGGAGGACGTCCTGCTCATGGACGCGGACATGGTATGCGGCGCGGACCATATCTTCTCGGCGGTGCTGCACGCCCGTCGGGCCTTCGAGAGGAACAGCAACTCCTCCAAAACGTTGGGCATGGAGGTCATGCTCTACGCCTCGGGGGAGCGGCAGATATCCAAGGCCAAGCGCAAGATGGGGTTGCATCCGGGAACGGAAAGGGTGGCCGTGGTGCTCCTCTCCCCGGAAGGGGACCTGGGAGGGGTGCTGCGGGAACTGGGCCTGGAAAGGGACGACTCCCTTATAGGATGCGATCCGGGGAAGGGGGAGGCCTTCGGCCTGGGCCCCCGGGAGCTGGAGGCCCTTGGCATAGCCTACGTACAGGAGCTGGTCCTGGAGAAGGTGGCCTTCGTGGACCTCCTGAAGCGCTGAGCCTAGGAAATCATTTAATGGTCGGCCAATCATTTCTTGGTCCTAAAAAGGACGGTTCCAGTTGCCGGGAGATTACATAGGGCAGCTTCAGTTGGCCAAACAGCTAGAACAGAAGGCCAAGGAGGCGGCACGGGGACGCGAGACGGCGGAGGAGAAGGTGCAGGAGGCCACGGCCATGGTGGCCAAGCTCAAGGAGATGGGCGCCTCCACCGCGGAGGCGGAGAAGATGCTCACCCTGGCCTCCCAGAGCTACGCGGAGAAGGACTACAAGGGATCGCTGGCCCAGGCGGTCAAGAGCGTGGAGGCCGCCAGGAGGGCCCGCAAGCAGCGCATGCAGGACATTCTCAAGGACGCCACCTCCCTCATGGAGAGGGTATCGCCCCTGGGCGAGGGGGACGAGGACACCGTCTCGGCCTTCAATAGGGTCTCCCAGGCCATCGAATCAGGGGATACGGACGACTACGAGCTGTGCAAGGAGGCCTGGGACCGGGCGGAGCGCAACGCCAATCGCATCCTCTCCGAGTGTTTCGGTCAGGCGCAGTCATCGCTGCTCTTCGCAGAGGGGCTGGGGTTGAAGGTTGACAAACAGAAGGGCGTCCTGCGAGCATGCCGCGATTCCCTGGAATCGGGGGACACCCAGCGCAGCGTGGACTCCATACTATCCCTGCTCGAGACACTGAGGGAGATGACCCTGGACCTCTTCGTGCAACGCGGGGGGAAGGTGGAGAGGCTGTTGGCCCTGGAGAAGCGTCTGCCCATGGACCTAGAGGAGGTCAGGAAGTACCTTTCCCAGGGGCGGAAGAGCATCGCCCAGGCCCAGTTGGAGAAGGCCTTCAACGAACTGGATATGGCGGAGGCCTCCTTCTCCCGGGCCCTCTGCAGGGCCGGTGAGGAGAGGATCGAGGAGCTCTGTGCCCGCTGCGACGCCCTTAGCGCGCATCAGAGGGAAGTGGAGCTGGGGGACCTGGAGGAGGGATTCCGGCGTCACCAGCTGGAGGAGCGCTACACCGAGGCCGTGGACCTCCTGGACGCCGCCCAGGAGAAGGTCCGGACCGGGGAGAAGGAGGTGCTGCTGAGGAGGATAGCCGTCATGCAGCCCCGGCTGCGCCTGGCCAACCTGGTAAAGAAGAACGTTCAGGTGGCGTTGCAGAGGATGGAGGAGGCTCGCACGGCCTTCAGGGAGGACCGCTTCCCGGACGCCTTCCGCCTACTGGAGGAGGCCGGGGCGGATGTGGAGGAGAGGCTGCAGGGCTACGACGAGGTGGAGGAGGAGCTGCGCGTGGCCCATGACCTGCGGGCCCGCTGCGAGGAACTGGAGCTCAGATGCGCGGAGGGTGTGAAGGGCATGGGAACGGCCAAGCGCATAACGCTGCAGGGGGACTTCGCCCCTGCGGTGCAGGCCCTCAAGGAGGCGCAGCAGGCCTTCCGGCGGGCGCTGGAGAACCACTTCGCCACGCACATCATGCGCCTGGAGATGAAGCTGGCCCAGGCCATGCGCCTGGGCGCGGACGTCTCCGCTGAGAGCGAGCTGCTCGAGGATGTGACGGCCAAGGTCCGTCAGGGCGAGTTCGAGCTGGTGCACGGGTCCCTGGTGACCATCGACGAGGCGGTGGAGGAGAGG
>JAFGPG010000006.1 GCA_016926075.1 Methanomassiliicoccales archaeon | reverse complement strand
GAGGTACCCGTGACGGTCACGCTTGGCGATGTTGGGCAGGAGGGTGGAGTCGATAATGGTATCGAACCTGCGGCCCAGCGAACCCACCTCTAGAGCGTCCATCACCTCAAATCGGGCCTTGCTCTCGCGAGCCTTCCCCTTACTTATGGCCTGTTCGATGGCCCTGGGAGAGTAATCGATGCCCAGGACATCCTGGTGACCCTCTGCAAGGAAGAGCGCGTTCTCCCCTGTGCCACATCCCAGGTCCAGTATCGACCCCTGGATCTCGTTCCTCCTCTCCAGCTCCACGATCTCCGGCTGAGGATGTCCGATCTCCCAGGCTGGAGCCCTACGGTACGAACTGTCGAAGAAGTACCGGAAGAGCCTCTTGTTGATGGTTCCGAGCATCGAATCACCTTTTCACCGACCCCGGTCAACGGAACCGGGGTCCGTCGAGGTAAGCTATGTCCGGTCAGCATATTTTATCGAACTGGTCACTGGTGACCCCTTCCACCCGGTCCCGGGACCCTGGACGGATATGGGGCGGGTCCTACAGGCTCTTCATCATGTTGAGGCTCTTCACCTCGTACCCCAGTGAGCGATAGAGCCCTATGGCCGTCTGATTATAGGCGAAGACGTGCAATGCCATGGAATCCAGCTTCATGCGCCTGGCCTTGGCCTCAAGGGCCATCATCATGGCCTTGCCGTAACCCTGTCCGCGCATCTCCTCCTTGATGAACACCGAGTATATGAAGGCCCGGCGGTCCTCTCCCGGCTCCACCTTGATCCAGACATGGCCCACCTCCAAACCCTCCTCGTCGAAGGCGGTGTAGAAGTGATGCCCTTCGGTGTACCGACCCTTGGGCAGCAACCGTTCGTGGGCCTCCATGGAACGTTGCAGGGCATCACCGGGAGGCCAGTATCCGACCTTCACGTTCTCATCGGCGTACCTCTTGGTGCCCCCCTCGATCATCGCCTGGAACTCCTTGCTGGTCATGTTGACCAATCTGACATCCACCACAGGCCATCCCCCGGCCGCAGTGAGAAGGGACTGCTGATTATATCAACGATTAGGTGGGCGTACGAACTATCGATCGGGACGGAAGGTCGGCCACGGGAGGACGTTTGCCGTTCTCCGAGGCATTACGCGTCCGGAAGGCGGTCCCACGTCCGGGCTCAGGTCTTTTGGAGGGGTACCGTATAGAATGTCTTCCCGCCGTAGTTGGCCTTGCGCAGCCTTCCGTCCTCCACCATCTCCCGCAGGCACTCGCAGGCCTTCTCCTCCCCCATCGCGAAGGAGAGCATCTCCATGGCCTGGTCCTCCCGCAGGGGATGGTTCTTGGCGATCTCAAGAAGCTCGGCCTGCCGTTCCCCCTCGTTCCGCAGGAAGGGCTCTTCCTCCGGCATGGTCATGTCCACGGCCTCCGGGAAGAGGTCGAAGACCTGCCGCATGGTCTCCTCGGTGGGCGGGAGCACCCAGCTCTCCGCCGGCGGACGGGTGGGGACGCTGATGTACACCCTGTCCGCCCCCAGGTTCCGTATGACCTTGCGGATGTTGAGGAGGGAGGGCAGGGAATCGTTCACCCCCCTCACCAGCATCAGTTCTGCCCAGATCTCCCCCTGGAACTCCTGACGTAGTCTTTCCAGACCGTCCAGGACCTTGGCCAGGTTGAGCGAGCGTATCGGTCGGTGCAGACGGCGGTAGGTGCGCTCATCCCCCGCGGAGACGGTGGGGGAAATGACGTCGAAGGGCTGTACGGCCTCGCGTACCTCCTCCAGATGGAACATGCTGCCATTAGTGATGAGGGCCATCTTACCCTTCCAGAGCTCCCGTGTTCCGCTTACCATCTCTCCCAGGTTCGCGGCCAGGGTCGGCTCGCCGTCCCCCATGTAGGTGATATAGTCGATGGAGTCCCCCATTTCCTCGATGGCGATCCTCACGTCCCTGAGCACCTCTTGGGTGGGGTAGATGGTCACCCTCTGCCCCTGTAATTTCGGTGTCCTTCCCAGCTGGCAGTAGACGCAGGAGTAGTTGCAGGTCTTTCGGGGAAGGGGATTGACTCCCAGGGACCTTCCGAAACGGCGTGAGGGTGCCGGTCCGAAGACATATTTGGATATCATCTAGTGGTCAACCTGTAGATGGTAAAGAATGCGCATATGTAAAATGATAATCCCGTATTCGATGGCTTGAGGTAAAAAAGAAGTGGATTGGGAAGAGGTTTGACGGACAACCTCTCGGGTTTACTTCTGGCCCTTGAAGCAGCGGTACACCCAGTACTTCTTTCCGTCCACGGTTATCTCATCGGGCTTGGCCCTGGGGTCCCCGACGGAGTAGTACGGAGGGAAGTGCGGATTGGGCTTGGTGACCCGCAGTGCGTCCGCCGCGTCAGCGTCCTTGAACTTTTTCTTGACAGCGTCGGCCACCTCGTCCGGTATGCCGAAGGTCAGTTCTACATCAACCATGTTTTTTCCTCCTTGTAGCGGATCTCTCCGCTGTGATGCCTATCCTCATATGATGGTATAAGGATTTGTTACGCGACCGTGCAACCGGTTACGTTCCATTGATACCGGTTGGGGGAACGTGTAACAGGTAAGTCCGGCCACATCACGGACCGGCGGAGATGGTCTGACCGATGAGGTCGATATTGATGCTGCGAGCGGCAAGGCGGTACACGATCTCCTTACGTCCCTCGTTGTAGGACTTGACCAGGAAGCAGCATTTATAGAGCATCTCCAGCTCGCGATAGATGGTGGCCCTCTCCCTGCGGTCCTCGAAGCGCTCATTATATAGCTTGTAAACGTGCACCGCGGAGGCCTCCCCTTCGGCCAGGACCCTCAGTATGTTCAGCCGGGTCTCCGACGACAGTGCCTTGGCCACTTCCTCCATATGCATTGTTGGCCAGCATTGTTCTCCCGGTTTATAAGCGTTGAACCTGCGGCGTGGTCCGTGGTCCATCCCTCCCCGGGGCCCTCGGGCAAGGGCCAACGTCGAATGTGCCAGGGGCGGGGAAGCGTTGAATATCCCCGCGGTCCTATCACCCAGGGGTGGTCAGTTGAGCCGTTGGACGATGTTGTACGTCCGCATCATTAGGCGTGGGTTCCGCTATCGCTTCAAGCTGGCCAGGCTGACCAGATGGCCCTTGTTGGGAAGGCTGATGGACAAGGCCTTCTTCGAGGGCGATGACATCATGGTGATTCCCAAGGAGGTCTCCGGACACGTTTTGGACATCCCGGTGGACCTTCCCGCCCCTTCGCGAGAGGACCTGGT
>JAFGPG010000044.1 GCA_016926075.1 Methanomassiliicoccales archaeon | reverse complement strand
GCTCCACCGATGTTCCCGGCCTGGCAATGGCCCTGGTCCATGAGGTTGACCTGGTCGGCCATATTGAGGAAATACCGAGCAAGTTTATCCCTACGATGGCCATGATCATCATTGTCCCTTTACCACCATTCCCATGGACAGGCTCCAATCACGGGCTGACTGGGGCCGGTATCGCCCATCATGATTGTACATCTTCGGGCTTGTTACGTGTGAATTGAATTGTAAAGAGGTAAAAATGGTTGATGACGGCACAGATCGTGACTTGATATACGAGATTCGTAATCACGATGATGGTCAATGTAAAACAGTTCTAGGGGCATTCGTTGGAGCAGTGATATCATCGGTCCTTTCCCTGCAGCCTGTTCCATAACTCGATAAGCGCGCCCGCCGAGTCCTTTCGAATGTCCCCCTCCACCCAGACCAGCATGTTGATGAGTTTCCTGGGGTCCACGACGGTCACCACGGTCCCCCCGGATTTGTGAACGACGATGATGCCTGCCTCGGACAGACGCTTGAGATGGTAGGACAGCGTGGACTTGGAGATGGCCAATAGTGAGTGCAATTCACCGAAGCTGATCTCTCCCCTGTCCAAGACGTATAGGAGAATGGTTCGACTGGGCCTGTTGCGCAGGAAGGAGAGCGCCTTCCGGTCGCCCATAACGAAGTCGTTCGCAGGGAAATATCGCAGATGGTTGCCTTCCTCCTCCGACCTGACCATACCCGCTTCCACCAATACCCGTAGATGGTAGGTCAGCACCCCCACCTGGATATCCAGTTCCCTTTCCATCTCCCTCGTGAAGGTACCTGGCCTGGACTTGATGAACTCGAATATCATTCTGCGATTCTCCAGGTCCAGAGTACCGGTCACCGCGATCATCCCTTGATCAATGCCAGGTAGTTGGCCCCAATGACCAACAACAGCAGTAGCACAACCGGATTGGGTATGCTCCAATTCTCATCCCCTGATATGACCCCCCATAGTGCCGTGATCGAGAGCACGGTGAAGCCGAGGAAGGAGATGAGCACCCAGACCATACGACCCCCTGTCCTTCTATACGCTTGCGCACTGACCATCAGCATGATCGTACTGAGGCCTAGAAGCACTATGCCCAGCGACAGGTCCAAGGCTTGCATGTTGCTCTAATGGTAATACACGGATATACGGTTGTGGTCCGGTTCGTGGGTCGGGGGAAACTGTTTATGCGAGTTCCTCTTTAAAATGGACAGATGAGCGACCTAGGGCTCGGTCTTGAGTTCATTGTGGGGGCCATCATCTCCATCATAGTCATATCCAACCCCATATCCACCTCGGCGGTCTTCATCGCCCTGACCGAGGGGTTGAGCCCAGAACGGAAACGTGCAGTGGCGACCAAGAGCATCAGGTACTCCAGTGGCATATTGGTCTTCTTCGCGCTCACCGGATTGCTGGTCTTTCAGATCTTCGGCTTTGGCATAGGTGCGTTCCGCATCGCGGGAGGGATCCTTCTCTTCAGCACCTCGGTGGGCATGCTCTACCCCAAGGAGAGCGGGGTGGCGGCGGAGATGCGCTCCAATGACATCTCCCTGATCCCTCTGGCCATACCCTTCACTAGCGGACCGGGGACCATCGTCACCGTGGTGGTTCTCATGTCCGAGGCCATGAACATGCTCACGACCAAGGATGTCCTGACCGGAGGATTGGCCGTATTCGGCGTGTATCTTGGCATCGCAGTGACCGTCTATATCTCCTACAACATGATGATCCGCTCGGAACGCATCGATCGCTTCTTCGGTGAGGGGGGGAGGAACGTGGTCACCAAGCTCATGGGGCTCATGGTCATGGCCATATCCATACAGTTCGTCATCAACGGGATCAAGGATATCCTTCCGGAGTTCGCTCAGGTGCTGAATGACTCTGGGGTATGGCTATGACCCACGATCCGCAATAATTTGGTTTGAGGGTTGTACCAATACTTAATTTAATAATGGATTTCCATAAAGGGACGTGAAGGGAGGTTGATGAGAAAGGTATGCGCCTCCATATTAATTGTTATTCTTCTACTGTTATCAGTGTCCATTATTCCAATTCCTGTATCGGCCGACCCTAGCCTGCCGGATGTGGCACAGGGAGAGAACCCTTGGTCCGAGGATGTCAAGTTGAAGGATGTGCCTCCCGGATTATCCAAAAAGCAAGATGTCAGTCAGGCAGGTGTCAACCTGTCCTTGAAGGGTAAGATCAATTACAGTTACGGGCATGGTCAGGGTGATTTCGTATTCTTCGATCTTAACGAGGAGAACGGTAACATCACCGATTATGGGCTAAACACCTCGCAAGGGGAGGAGGTGATGTTCAGCAACATCACGTTCGACGAGTTCTTACCCGAGGAGATCGAGACCCTCGGTTCCATCGCCAGAATCATAGATGGCCAGAACATAGCAGTGATCCATGACAATCCTACGGGGATGTTCCACCTCTTCGTTAAGGAAAAGGAAAGCGTTAATGTCACACTTGTCCTGGCCGGGAATATGACGGTCGTCGACCAGTGGGAATCCCCGGGGTCGGAAAATATGACCTATCAGTTGAACATCTCTGATGGCGTCTCCAAAGGGATGATAGCCTCCAACGATCCCTTCCAGGTCGATGATGCGGGAAAGGTCATCACGTGCGAGGTCACTGAGCAGTTGATCATCAGGTTCCTGCCCCAGGTGGCTCACACCTACCAATGGATGGAGATGCTTTTGATGCAGGTCATCCAGGAGGGCGTGGTGGCCGCGGAGATCACCCTGGTGGCCGATGAGGAGGGAGGGGCCTATGACGTGGTGTCGTATAGTCAAGAGATGCAGCTGCAGGTGCTTCAGGTGATCAGGGACCGATTCCAGCTGGACGCCCAAGGCCAGAACGGTAATGGAGCGCTTCTGGTCGTGCATACCGACAAGGCCACCATGGATATGTCCCATGAACGTCTGCGGGTGCAGGTGAACGCCCATCATATCGAGATGGTGGCGAACCCGTTGGAGCTCATATACGGTCAATCCGATACGGCCTGCTATTCGGTGCTCGATGACGGTGAGGTGCAGCAGATGCTGATATTCCTTCCGGCCACGGTCCTTGGCACCATCACTGTGGAGGTCACGGACGTACTGGCCGACCTGTTCACGCCCATGGGGATGACCATGGTCCTCTGTGCGGTCGGACTTGTGGCCCTGGCCGGTGTTGTGGCGTTCCGTAGGAGATGAGCTGTTCCTATGGAATGCTTCCCGATCACACTGGGCTAAGGTCTTTCCCCTACCTCCTTGGTGCTCTCGACCATCTGCCATACCGCCCGATCGCCCTTGTTCAATCGGACGTGTACGAGGGCGTAGGCCCGAACCATGGACTCCATGGAGATCGCCACGACCATTCTTAGGGGGTGACCACCATGGTCCTTGATGAAGTCCAGCCAGGCGTTGAGCAGGTAGCGCAGGTCCCAGGTGGGAATGTCGTAATCGAACCGTCGTTTGACATAGAGTTCGCCGATGTTCACCCTGACCCTCTGGACGAAGAACTCGCGCACCGTGGATGGACCACGGTTGTAGACGATCGCCGCTGGTTCGTACCTGGTGAGGTGCCCCCTCCCCTCCATCTCCTTTCTGATGAGGTCCTCGTCGCTGCCCATGTCCGTGGGGATCTGGAAAGGGACGTTCCGGAAGGCCACGATCTCCCCCACTTTGGGGTGGATCAGGGAAAGTCGATGATGCATCTCCCAGAGCATATGGACCGCGAAGCCTATGAACGTGCCAGGGTCGTTGTCCGGGACGGGATGCCCGCCCACCATGCCCACCCGGGGGTCCAGGAAATGCTCGGACATCAGGTCGAAGGTGTCCTCACACATGACGTTATCGGCATTGGCCAGGAAAAGCACGGACCCTTGGGCCCTAGCCACGAAGGCGTTCACCGCGGAATTCTTGCCTTCCCTCCTTTCCTGCCGTACAAGGCGCACCCTGTGATCGACCTCACGGGAATAGGACCGGACCAGCTCATCGGTGCGGTCCGTGCTGCCGCTGGATATCACCAGCACCTCGATGAGCACCTTATCGTGCAGCGACTGCGAGGACAGGGAACGCAGGCATTTCAATATGTTCCTTTCCTCGTTGTACGCGCATACCCCGGCGGATATGGTCAACATCCGAGATAAATGGAGGCGTGTCCGATTATTTAATGGCAAAGTGTCCAGAGTGCGGCAGGGTGGGGTCGACCTTCCGGGCAATGTTTATATATGGCCATTCTTCTGTGCAATAAAGGTTGGGATGCCTGGTGGATGCCTATGAGGATATGACGATTATCCTTCCCACATACAATGAGGGCGGGAACATCCAACCCATGTTGGAGAGCCTCCTTTCGCTCTATCCCGGCGTTTCTATCATCGTGGCCGACGACGATTCGTCGGATGGCACGGTTGAGAGTGTCCTGGACCTCGCGGCCGCGCATCCGCGGACGACCCTCCTCCGCCGGGACCCTCAGGACCGTGGGCTGACCGCCAGCGTCATGGAGGGCATCACCAGTGCCCATACGAGGTTCTTCGTGGTCATGGACGCCGACTTCCAGCACCCCCCGGAGTGCGCGGTTAGGATGCACGCCGAACTGCTTGAGGGCGCAGACCTGGTGGTAGGGGTGCGAGATGACATCGATAATCTAGGGTTGCCCCGAAAGCTTGCCTCCTGGGGAGCCCACTTCCTGGCCTCGACCTATCTCAGGGCGAAGGGGAGGGCGGCTCCTGAGGATACCATGAGCGGGTTCTTCGGCGGGCGTACGGACCTGTGCCAGGAGGTCATACGCAAGGACGGTTGCCGGTTCGAAAGGGCCGGTTTCAAGGTCCTCTTCGATCTTTTGAAGTTCCTTCCCCAAGGGACCACGGTGGCCGAGGTGAGCTACACCTTCAGCTCGCGCCGCAGCGGCCGTTCCAAGCTTTCGTCGAGGACCGTGCTGTCCATCCTGAGGCAGTGCGGGACCCTGGGGAGGGGGGTCGCCCTGACCGCCGACTTCCTTCTCATCAACGTGATAGGGAGGTTCCTCTCCGCCCTCTTCCTAGGCTTGGTCCTCACCTTCTGGGTCATGGGCCTGTTGGACATGCCCTACGATGGTCATGTCGTGACCTCCATAGTTTTGGCCTTCGTCATGGCCATGGCCTATCTGGTCATTACGAACAAGTACCTGTTGGGCAAGGGGAGGAGGAACGGCCTCATGCTGGGGGCCAAGCTGGTGTTCACTGGCTTCACCGGGTACCTCATCAGCCTGTACATCTTCTATATGGCCCTATCCACGTCCCTGACCATGCACAGCTGGCCTATGTTCCTTGGGTTCGGCATGGCATACCTATGGAACTCCCTTAGCAGCGTCCTTCCGGAGAACTGACCCTTGTGGGGTTGGACCGGACGCCATGCGCGAAAGACCCCTCTCCCGTGGGGACCGTCGCTAGGACCTCTGGCGGGGCATCGGAGGTTCGATCGCTCCTCACGGTAGCGTTAAGCCTTCGTCATGCACGCATCACTGTCCTCAGGGCGTGCAGATAGCCCCTCATGTACTGACGGAACGCCCCCTTGGTGCCCTGTACGGTGATCAGCATGAAGTAATAGGGGATGAGAAGGAGGGTTTGGCCATAGAGTCCGGGCAGCGCCCTCAGACCCTTACGGCGCTTATAGGTCAGTAGGAGCATGTTCCGCCCATAGTAATAGGAGCGGAAGGGCGTCATCCGGTTGGACCCTGCGATCCCTGTGGACAGTGACACCTGATGCTCGGCTGTGGCCTTAGGTACCGACCAGGACTCGTACCCTTGGTCCCGGGCACGCAGGCAGAGGTCCAGGTCCTCCATGTACATGATGAAGTCCTCGTCGAACAGACCGACATTGGCGAACACCTCCGCCTTGACCAACATGACGCACCCGGTGATGAAGTCCACACGCCTTTCCTGGTCCCTGCCATCGTCGTGCCGGTCCATGCGGGGGTGCGTGGATACCCCCAGCCAAACGTAATAATCGCCTCCGTCGAACCAAATGACGTCCGTTCCGGAATAGTATATCTTGGGCCCCACTATCCCCGCCCGGGGGTGACTTTCGAGCGCCTCCATCAATCCGGCCAACATGCCCGTGCCGGCCACCGCGTCGTTGTTGATCATGAGCACGTGGGTGGCGCCCCGTTCCAGGGCCCTCCTCACCCCCTGATTGGCCCCCTTGGTGTATCCTAGGTTCTCCTGGTTCTCTATCAGTTCGATGTCGGGGAAGGACCGGCGAAGGACACTCATCGATCCGTCGGTGGAGCCGTTGTCCACCACCACCACGCCCACACCCGGGTTCCCTTCGACGATGGAACGGACGCACTGGACTGTGTCCTCCGCCCGGTTCCAGTTCACCGTGACCGCATAGGGCCTTGGACCGGTGGCCATGCCTTCACATATTCCCATCCGTTATTAATCTAATCTTCAGTAGATTCACTACAAAGTATTAATTGCCCGCATCCACAATGTAAAAAGGATGTCCTACAAACAGTTCGATGTGTACGTACTGGACCGCCCTGGGGAGCTCTTCAGGGTGGCGGAGGCTCTGGCTCGAAACGCTGTGAACATCCGTGGCATTTCCACGGACGAGGGCGCAGGCAGACCGAAGGTGCACATGATCACCGACGATGACAGCAGCGCCCGCAGCGCGTTGAGGAACGCGGGGTTGGAGTTCGAGGAGTATGACGTCATCGTGATCTCAATGGCCGACCGCCCTGGAGAGCTGGCCAAGCTCACAAAGAAGCTATCCCGGGGAGGGGTCAACATCAATTCCCTTTTCATATTGGGGGCCAAGTCCAGCATCGAGGAGGTGGCCTTGACCGTGGACCGTGAGGAAGAGGCCAAGAGGCTGCTGGACTTCTCCTAGTACCGGCTCCGCCTCCGTCTGGCCTTTTCCAATCCCTTCACCGATATGACCATGATGGCGGACAGGATGAGCGCCCCGCCCAAAGCGGTCATGGCGTCCGGACGCTCGCCGAGCAGGAGGAAGGAGAACAACAGCCCGAAGACTATCTCCACCATCAGTATGATGGATGTGGTGGTAGCGCCCAGGGACCTCAGGCCAACGTTGTACATGAGGAATGCCACTGTGGTGCAGAACACCCCGGTATATAGGGCCATGAGCACGCTTGGCGAGCCTAGGGAGAAGTCTGATGTCAGCACGAGGCCCACCGGCATGGCCAGCAGGGAGGTCTGCATCACCACCGCGCAGGTGAGGTAGAGCAGGGAACGGCCCTTCTTCAGCTCCCGGGTGGTGAACACGATGTAGAAGGCCCAGGAGACCCCGGCCATGAATACCAGCACGTTCCCCAGGAAGGTGCCCCCCGTCAGGTTGGAGATGTCCCCCTCAGTGGCGATGAGGAGCACGCCGGCCATGCCTAGCACCAGCCCGGTCACGATGCGCCGGTTGAGCCTTTCCTTGAGCACGAACGAGGCCAGCACGGCCACGATGACTACGTTGATGTCCACCAGGAGCACGGTGTTGCTGGCCGTGGTCCGGACCAGGCCGACGTTCTGCAGCACCAACCCCAGGGCGTTGAGGGAGGCGATGCCCCACACCGTCCCGCTCCTGAACAACGTGTAATCGAACCTATAGAGCAGGAGGAAGGGGATGACGGAGAGGGCCGAGAAGGCGGTGCGCAGTGCGATGAAGAGGAAGGGGTCGGTACTATCCACGCCCAGCTTATTTGCCGCGAAGGAGCTCCCCCAGATCATCCCTGCCGTTATGAGCAGGACGTGGGTGTGCCGGGGCGGATCGCTCATGCCCTGGGAATCCCCTTCGAATATATTATCTCAGATGGAGGTCCTCGGGCGGACCGGTTCCGTGACGCCGTCGGCCCTCACCTGGGTCCCGTCGCCCAGAACGCGTTCCGCCAATACGGTGCCCGCCTCCACCTGGCACCCCTGGCCCAGCACGCAGGAGCGCAGCGTGGCCCCCTGACCGATGCTCACACCGTCCAGGAGGAGGCAGTCCTGCAAGGTGACCCCTCGGCCCATGGTGCAGTGAGAGCCTACCGCACTGCGCACCACCCTGCAGCCTGCGGCAATGATGCCCTCCCCGAAGAAGGCGGGACCCTGGACCTCCACACCCGGAGGCGCCGTCCCCGCGACGCGTCCCTGTGGGGTGTCCTTTCCTCTCCTCTCGGCCATCTCGATGTTGGCCAGGTAGAGGTCCTCCGGACGACCGATGTCCTTCCAGTACCCTCGCAGTGGCGAGGCGTAGAGTCCCCTGCCCCTTCGAAGAAGGTCCGGGAAGAGGTCCTTGGAGAAATCGAACTTGGTCCCCTCGGGCACCAGGTCGATGATGTTCCTGTTCAGCACATAGGTCCCCGCATTGATCACCCTGGAGAAGACCTCCTCGGACCGCGGTTTCTCCTTGAAGCGCTCGATGCGCCCCTCGGCGTCCACCCCCACGATCCCGAACTGCTCCGGACGCCCCACCTCGGTGAGGCCCATGGTGGCCTCCGCTCCCCTCTCATAGTGGAAATCGATCAGGGCGCCCAGGTCCGCGTCGGTCATGGTGTCCCCGCTGCCCACGACGAAGGTGGGTTCCAAACGGTCCTGTAGGAGCTTGACCGCCCCCGCCGTGCCCATCGGTCGCTCCTCGAAGGCGAACTCCATCTCCAATCCCAGTCGCCTCCCGTCCCCCAGCATCCGGATGAGGTCCTGGGAGCGATACCCGCAGGCCAGTATGATATGCTCCACCCCCGCCTCGGCCAGCGAGGAGATGACGTACTCTATGCAGGGCATCCCAAGCACCGGGAGCAGAGGTTTGGGACGGGTATCGGTCAAGGGACGTAGCCTGGTGCCCTCCCCTCCCGCCAGGATGACCGCCTGTCTCACCTTTCCCCTCATCCTCACCACCCTCATTCCAGGACCTTGATGACGTTACGGTCCTTCCGGACCCCCAGGGCACGGGAGACCGGAAGGCACTTGCTGCGCAGCAGGTGGACCATGGGACGCAGACCCGTCTCGGACAGGGCCTCGAAGTTGGCCATGCCCTTGGCCAGGACCAGGTCGGCCCGGTCGAAGGCCGCCCTGAGCCCTTTCGGTGCCGCCTCCATATCCACCCCTATGGCGAAGGCGCCGGTGGTCAGGCAGTTGTCCAGCACCTTGTCCGCACCGGAAATGTAGAGGTCCTCCCATGTGGCGTCGGTGATGATGGGCTCGCCCTTCACCACCCCGGTGACCCTTAGCCCCATGCCCTTCAGCTCCTCGAGCAGGAGCACGTCCAGGACGATCTCCCCGCAGTTGTCGAAGAGGTACAACACCTCCTTGGACCCTTCCAGCAGCTCCCTCATCCGCGCGCTGTCGTCGGGCTCTGCCCCCTGGGCCACCAGCGATTCGAAGGTGGAGCACAGCTCCTGCGGGCTCTCGATCCCCTGTATCCCGAAGTCCATTACGTTGCCGGCGATGGCCACCAGGCAGGCCGTGCGCAGCCTGTCCTCCGAGCTCTCCAGCATCTTCCGTGCCCTGGGCAGGAGGGATGCCGCCACCCGGTTGGCCTCCGCCTTGAGCCCAATGTAGGGGTCCTTCACACCCAGAAGGTCGTAGGACAGACGGTGCACCTTGGTGGCCAGTCGGGCCGAGTTGATGCCCGGCTCCCAATCCTCGGCCAGAAGCCGCAGGCATGAGGACATGACCTGTGATTCCATCTCTGGATCGACCAGACGGGTCTGGAACAATATCCGACGCAGTAGGCAGGGGGCGCATTCGGCGGAGAACTCCATGAGCCGAGAAGCGAGGCGGCGCTATTATTCCTTTCGTTCCCACGATGCAAACTTAATATCCAGTGAGCTGATTCCGATGCGATACATATGGCCAAGTCCGTTCTGCTCCGTGTGGCGAAGGCCCAGTCCCAGTCCGAGGTGGGGCTGGGAAGGGCCCGTTTGGACATGAAGACCAGGAAAGAGCTCGGTGTGGAGGTGGGCGAGGCCATCGAGATCACTGGTAAGAAGCTCACCGCGGCCAAGGTCTTCCGCGCCCATCAGGAGGATGAGGGGAAGGACATCATCCGCATCGATGGCATGATACGCTCCAATGCGGGGGTGTCCATAGGGGAGAGGGTGACCGTGGCGCGCGCCGATCCCCAGCCGGCGACCAAGGTGGTCCTGGTGCCCAAGATCCCCGTGGGGAAGCGCATCACCTTCGGGGCGGGGGTGG
Organism: Methanomassiliicoccales archaeon; assembly: GCA_016926075.1. Lineage (GTDB taxonomy): Archaea > Thermoplasmatota > Thermoplasmata > Methanomassiliicoccales > UBA472 > UBA472. Next base: position 12,255 of record JAFGPG010000044.1, on the reverse strand, counting down.
ACGACCTGTTCCGCAAGGGCCTGGCCGGGAGGCCCATGGTCAAGGGGGACGAGTTCATAGTGCCCAACTTCGCCCTGAGCGCCAGCATCACCCCCTTCATAGTCTTCTCCACTCAGCCCGCGGGCGTGGTGGTGGTGGCCGACCACACGGAGGTGGTGGTCAGGACCGAGGCCACGGAGATCAAGGACATCTGCACCCCCTCGGTCACATACGATGACATAGGGGGGCTGGAGGACGTTCTAACGCGTATCAGGGAGATGATCGAGCTGCCGCTCAAGCATCCGGAGCTGTTCGACCGTCTGGGCATCGACGCGCCCAAGGGCGTGCTGCTCTACGGTCCCCCGGGGACCGGCAAGACCCTGCTGGCCAAGGCCGTGGCCAACGAGTCCGGCGCCTCCTTCTACTCCATCCTGGGACCGGAGATCATGTCCAAGTACTACGGCCAGAGCGAGGAGAAGCTGCGCGAGAAGTTCGAGGAGGCGGACAAGAACTCCCCCTCCATCATCTTCATCGACGAGATCGATTCCATCGCCCCCAAGAGGGAGAACGTCACCGGGGAGGTGGAGCGCAGGGTGGTGGCCCAGCTGCTCACCCTTATGGACGGGATGTCTGATAGGGGGCAGGTCATAGTGATCGGGGCCACCAACCGGGAGCAGGCCATGGACCCCGCGCTGCGTCGCCCAGGGCGCTTCGACCGTGAGATCGAGGTCGGTGTGCCCACCTATCTGGGGAGGAAGGAGATACTGCAGATACATACCCGGGGCATGCCTCTGGGGGAGGACGTGAGCCTGGACCAGTACGCCCATATCACCCACGGCTTCGCCGGGGCGGACCTGGCCGCCTTGGCCCGGGAGGCGGCCATGAAGTGCCTGGCCCGCTTCATGCCCAATCTGGAGCTGGACCGGGCCATCCCGGTGGACGTCCTTTCCAAGATGAAGGTGACCGCCGCCGACTTCGACAATGCCCTGAGGGAGATCGAGCCCTCGGCCATGCGCGAGGTGCTGGTGGAGATACCGGCGGTGGGATGGGAGGACGTGGGCGGACTGGAGGACATCAAGGGGCAGCTCAAGGAGGTGGTGGAGATGCCCCTGGAGAACCCGGATGCGTTCAAGCGCCTGGGGGTGCGACCCTCGCAGGGCGTGCTGCTCTACGGCCCCCCGGGGACCGGCAAGACCCTGCTGGCCAAGGCCGTGGCCAACGAGTCCCGGGCCAACTTCATCAGCATCAAGGGGCCGGAGATCATGAGCAAGTGGTACGGGGAGAGCGAGCGGGCGGTGCGCGACGTGTTCAAGAAGGCCCGCCAGGTGGCCCCGGCCATCGTGTTCCTGGACGAGATCGACTCCATCGCTCCCAGGCGCGGGCTGGGGGAGGGTTCCCGGGCCACGGAGAGCGTGGTCAACCAGCTGCTGACCTCCATGGACGGGCTGGCCTCCAGGGAGGGGGTGACCGTCATCGCCGCCACCAACCGCCCGGACATCATCGATCCGGCTTTGCTGCGCCCCGGTCGCTTCGACCGGCTCATCCTGGTGCCCGTTCCCGATGCCGTGGGGCGCAGGGCGATACTGCAGGTGCACACCCGCAACATGCCCCTCAGGGATGTCAACATCGAGGAGCTGGTGTCCCGCACCGATGGCTACGTGGGGGCGGACCTGGAGAACCTGTGCAGGGAGGCGGCCATGACCGCACTTCGTCAGGACCGGGACGCGGGTGTGGTGGAGATGAGGCACTTCGAATCGGCCCTCAGGACGGTCAAGCCCTCGGTGGACAAGGACTCCGCCAAGCAGTATGACCTCATGAGCAAGAGCTTGCACAAGGCCCGGGCGGGCATGGACGACCTGGGCATATTCAGGTAGGTGTGGACATGGTTAAGGTTATCAAGCCCAAGGCAGGTGGAAAGAAGGACCCGGTCAGGAACGCTAAGAAGGAAAGCCCCAAGGAGGACGTCCCGTTCGACCTCCGGGAGGAGAGCCTGAACATGCTCTCCAAGTTCCTGCTGGGACCCACGGACCTGGCGATGAAGGTCCGGCAGATGGAACACGCTCAGGAAAAGGAGGTCCCGGAGTGGATGGCCGCCTTGGAACTGATGAGGGACCACATCATCAAGACCGAGGACACCGAGCTCAAGCTCAGGATGTACCAGGCGATGGTGGAAATGCTGGCCAAGCTCGGCCATCAGGAGGACATGCACGCCATCCAGGAGATCATCGCCCGGGTGAACCTCAAGACCTTCAAGGAGATGGGCTTCGAGCGGGTGGAGGTGGAGTGCGCCGAGGACTGCTGTCCCAACTGCCGCCAGATGAACGGCAAGCGCTTCCTCATCGATGACGCCATGACCACCATGCCCATCCCCTGTCCGGACTGTACCACGGAGAAGTACGCCGTGCACAGCTATTGCCGCTGCCGCTACTTCGCCGTCTTCTGAGCGCGCCTACCAGCCTATAAATCTATAAATAGGCTCAATCTCATGCGATAGACAATCGGGCCATCTGTTTGGGGTGCGCAAATGAGGAAGTTCATAACCGAGCTGAAGGGCAAGACGGTCATGACCAACGACGGTCAGATATTGGGTATGATAGACAACTTCGTCCTTGACACCGTCACCGGTGAGATCAACCATGTTCTGGTGGTCCCCGCAGAGGAGATAGACAGCCGGCTGTTCCGCACTGACAGCCATGGTCGCCTGGTGCTCCCGTTCAGCGAGATGCGGGACGTCCGTGACGTGGTGGTCATGAGCATCTCCCGCTGACCTTTTCCACCCTTTCCATCGGATAAGGCGCCCTGTGAGGTCGCACCGTCACTTCGTGGCCAGGGCCTTGGCGCGGTCCCGGCCGGTCCGGGCCTCTCGGAAACCCGGTTCCTTCTCGAGGGCGTCCTGGTAGAGGCTGAGCGCCCATTGGTACTGCCCCTCCCCTTCCGCGATGGCCCCTAGCATGTACAGCGCGTCGGCGCTCTCCTCCATCTTCAGGGCGGTGGTCAGGCTCTCCTTGGCCCCCGCCACGTCCCCCAGTGCCATCTGCACGTTGCCCAGGTTGAGCAGGTATCCCGGCCGCCGGTCCTCGGCCAGCGCGGCCTTCAGGGCCTCCATGGCCTCCTCGTAGCGACCGGTGGCGAAGAGCGTGCAGCCGATGTTGTTCCGGGCATCGGAGTAGCGGGGGTCCACCTCCAGGGCCAGTTCCATCATGTGCGTGGCCTGGTCGTAGTCATACTCGCCCATGAAGCGCATGCATACCCCCAGATTGTTCAACGCCTCGGGGAAGGCCGGGAACTCGGAGATGATGGCCTTGAGAGGCTTGGAGGCCTCCCGGTACCTGCCCTGCCTCATATGGCCCAGGGCCTGGCAATGTCTGGCGGGCAGCGGAGCGTCCTTGAGGTCCATACTGGCCAGCTCGTAGAGCTCGTTCCGGCACAGCAGGTCCAGGGCCATCCTGGCCCTGGCCTCCGGACATCTCTCCGCCCCCTTCAGGAGCCGGGAGCCGTCCCCGCCGAAGCGGTGGAACAACGCCTCCAGGTCCAGAGAGGTACGGGCGTCCTCCGGGGAGTGCCGCAGGGCCTCCTTCAAAGCCTCGGCGGCCTCATGGCCCCTGCCCAAGGCCAGCAGCGCCCTGGCCTTGAGCCTGGTCAGCTCGAGGTCCATGCCTTCCTTGAGAGCCAGCTCGGTCACCTGCAACGCTTTCTCCGACTCCCCTCCGGCCAGCAGCAGGCTGGCCTCCAGGAAGGCCCTCCGTTCCCTTTCCTCGGGAATCGGTGGCAGACGGACCTCGAAGGGCCATTCCACCCTTTTGGTCGGGACGGCCTCCTTGCCCTCGGACGGGGATATCTCCCTTTCACTGGCCAAGGGAGCGGTCGTGCCCGGCCCTTGCTCGAGGGGCGTCCCTGACGAGACCGGCACTGGGGAGGGCATCTCCCCTTCCACCTCCTGCTGAACGACACTGCCTAGGGAGGCCTCCATCACAGGGGATGGTGGGCGTGTCTCCACGGGCTTCGGCGTTCCCTTCACCTCCTCCATCGGAGCGGGTGGCTCCGTGGTCTGCAGGGGCGCCTCCGTGACGAGGGCCGGGAGGTGAGCCTCGGTCGAGGTGGGGGAGGCGCCCTCACGGGGCGCGGCACCGGCCTCCACCTTTCCCATTTTCCTCGCCAGTTCGTCACGCTCCTGGCGCACTGGCTCCATGGAGGGGTCGAGGGACAGGGCCCGGTCCAGGGCGGTCAGGGCGTCCTCCTCCTGACCCGTTTCCCTCAGGCAACCGCCCAGGCGCGCCCAGATGTCCGCCCGGGAGTCCACCAGGCGCAGTACGTCCTTCCAGGCCTTGACCGCCTCCTCCAGGTCCCCCCTTTCCTCCCAAAGGCGGGCGATGTTGATGAGGGGATCGGCGTAGTCCCTGTCCAGTACGCTGGCCTTCTCAAAGGAGGCCTGGGCCTCCACCGGACGGCCCAGGGCCTTCAGCACCAGCCCCCGGTTGTTCCATCCCCGGGGTTCCTGCGGATAGCGTTGCACCACCTCGTTGAAGAGCTTCAGGGCCCACTCCATCCTGCCCATGTCATAGAGGGTGGCCCCCTTGTTGAGGAGCGCGGGACCGTGCCCGGGACTGATGCGCAGCACATTGTCATAGGCGCTCAGCTCCCTTTCGCGGTCCCCCAGCCTGTTCTGTATATGGGCGATGAGGAACCAGGTGGAGGCGTCCCCGGGGCGCAGCTCCGCGGCGTGGGTGGCCGATCTCAGGGCCTCGGCGGCCTTCCCCATCTCCAGCTGATAGCTGGCCTTCTTCAGCCACAGGGAATCGTTGAGGGGCTTGATCTCCAGGGCCCGCTCCAACACCTCCACGGCGCGGGCCAGGTCCCCCTTGCCATGCCTCTCCTCGGCCTCCTCCAGCAGGGACTCCAGCTTGCACACCGATGGCAGGCAGGGCTCCCCGCGGTCCTCCAGGACCTTGAGGTCCTCCTTGACCAGGAGCTGTTCGTCCAGACCGTATCTCTGCAACAGCGCCAGGAACTTGTCAAGGTCCGCGTAGGAGACCTTCTCCTTCTCCAGATAGTTGAGCGTGCCGGTGTCCAGCTCCTGCATGGTCATGAACACCGCGAGCCGGCCAGAGGCCTCGGCCTCCTGCTGCAGGGATCGCACGATAAGCTCGGGGTCGGCATATTCCTTCCTGGAGGCCAGTATGAGATAGCTCCCCTCTCCCTGACCGTGAATGATGAGCGATCCCTGCTCCTCCTTGGTGGACTGCACGCTGACCCCCAATCCACCCACCAAGGAGACCATGAGGTCCCGGTACTCCGCCGGGCTGAGGGCATGAACGGCGGCCAGCAGACGTTGCCTCTTGTTCTGTTCGAGCTTCTCGACCAGGTCGATCACGGGCATCCCCTCCTTAGACGGAGCAGGGAGCCCTCGGGGTCCGCGCACTGGGCCGCGACCTCGGCGGCCTCCTCCTGCCTGCCCATCTCCCACAGGACCTTGGCCAGCTGCAGGCGGGCACCGTCAGAGGAGGACAGGGACCTCAGCTCCTCAACCGCCCCCTGGTCATCGCCGCCCCAGTGGCGGAGCATGGCCTGGTTGGCACGTGCCATTGGCTCCAGCTCCGGTATCCGGGCCGCTCTGCTATAGAGGTCCAGGGCGCGGGAGGCTCTCTCCACGAAGGCCGCCCTTCTGCCCTCCTCCCCGAGGGGGAGGCGGGATATGTCCCGGGCGCTGATGGCCGTCAGGTTCCCCAGGCGCACTAGCGCCCGCCCCCATCTCTCCCCTTCCTGATCGGTCCCCTCGGCCATGGTCAAAAGGTCCTTGAGGGAGGGCCGCAGGGGCAGCTGCTCGTCACCGATCACGTACAGGTCCAGACCCGTTCCCGCCAGGCATTGGTCGAGCACGGTTGGCAGGTGAGAACGGTCCTCGGCCTTCAAGGTCCTCTGCAACAGGAGGTAGGGGTCGGTCCCTTTTTCCAGGAGAACCTCCCCTTGCGAGCTCGGCCCTACGCGCAGACAGGCGCTGCGCATGCCCAGCGACCTCAGGTCGGAACGGGGGTCGATCGCCCACTCCCTGAGGTACAACACCCCGTGCAACCTCTTCAAACAGCCAGAGCAGACCATGGCCCCCTCGTCGGAAGGGGCGCCGCAGAACGTGCAGACCATATGCATCCCCGTGGGATAACGGCCCCCGAGGATTAATCATTTGTCGCCCTTAGGCGCTTGCTCATGTAAGGGAGGTCCTTGCGGTACCCTAGCGAGGCGTAGTATCCCCGCGCCCCCACCCCGCTGGTGACCTTGAGGTCCGCGTATCCCTCCACAAAGGCCCGTGACTCGGCCCACCCCAGCAACCGTCGTCCGATGCCCCGGTGCTGCCATTCCCCCTCCTCCCCCAAACGGGCCAGACGGCCGAAGACCTTGAGCTCGCGCACGAGGGCGGCGTCCCCAGGAGGCATCCTGAGCCGGGCGTAGCCGGCCAGGGAATCGTCCTCCAGCACCAGGGAGAGGAACTCCTCCCTTCCACCGGAGGCCTCGTAGGCCACCTTTCTTTCCATGAGCTCCTCAGGATGGTACTCGGCCCTGCCCCGCAGCCCCACCTCCCGGCAGCGTATGCAGCGGCACCGTTCGCCCCTGGCCCTCATCCTCTCCCTCACCAGCTCGCGCAGGTGTCCTTTGTCCACCCCGGCCTCGACGAGCGGTACCGGGATGTCCCGCTGTATCCTCTGTATGCGCACCCACTCCGGCACAAGCGCCTTCATCTCCGCGATGACCCGTACCGCCTCCTCGGTGTCGTAGGGGCGATAGTCCCCTCTGACCCAGTCCTCATAGAGGCTGGTCCCTTTCACCACCAGTGTGGGATAGATCTTGATCATGTCCGGGCGGAAGCGGGGGTCCTCGAACATCTGCCGGAAGGAGCGCGCGTCCTTCTCTGGGGATGATCCCGGCAGACCGGGCATCACGTGGTAGCAGACCTTGAGCCCGAGGTCCTTGGCCACCTGGGTGGCCTGCACCACCTCCGCCACCCCGTGGCCACGGTTCACCGACCTCAGTATGCCATCGTCCAATATCTGCACCCCCATCTCCACCCGTGTGGCGCCCAGTCTCATGCACTCCCCGGTCATCTCAGGGGTCAGGGAGTCCGGCCTGGTCTCCACGGTGAGACCGATGACCCGATGCGCCGCCCCCTCGTTGAGTAGGTGCGCCTCCTCCAGTCCGGCGGAGTCCTGGCCGTTGCAGGCATCGAAGCAGCGGCGGACGAACCACTCTCGATATTCACCTGGGCGAGAGGTGAAGGTGCCGCCCATGATTATCAGGTCCACCTTGTCCGTGTCGTGCCCGATGGACCTCAGCTGCTCCAATCGGGACAGGACCTGCCGGTAAGGGTCGAACTCGTTATGGGCCGCGCGCCGAGCGGCGGGCTCCTGGCCGGTATAGGACTGTGGGGAGCCGTTGTCCACCCCTCCCGGGCAGTAGGTGCATCGGCCATGGGGGCAGGGGGAGGGGGAGGTCATCACCGCCAGTACCGCCACCCCGCTCAATGTCCGGACCGGTTTGCGGCGCAGGATCTCCCGTACATGGGGTAGGTCCTCATGGGGCACCTGGGCCAATGTCTCCGAGTTCCTGGGGACAGCTGGCAGACCGTACTCCCCGGCCAGCTTGACCTTGCACCTCTGCAATCGCTCCTTGTCCTTGATCTCGCCGGAGAGGAGTAGGCGGAGAAGATGCTGATGGTATTCCGAGCGGCGTTCCATTCGTGCTCACTTGGGATATGGGGAGGGTTCAACCGAAGTAGACCCCGTTCTCCTTGGATCTCTCGTCCTTCTCCTCCTTGGAGTCCAGGATGTCCAGGTATAGCACGGAGCGGGAGGGCACCACCCTCATCCCTCCTTCCTCCAGGCGCAGTATTAGGGCCATGTCGCTGCCGTACTGGAGGTAGCCGACGAACTCCCCTTGCACTTCCATGGTGCTCCCGGCCCCCAGGGCCAGCACCAGCCGGTAGCGCGAGCCCTTGGTCAGCTTGGTGGGTGGCTTCTCCTCCATCATCACCCCTCCCTGGCCAGATGCTGCAGGTGCTCGACCGTCTTGCGGTAGGACTGCATGGCCAGATCCACGTTGGCCTCGGTGAAGCTCCAGGCCTTGCCCAGGTCCCCGTACCTGATGCGGTATCCCTTCTTCCTCTGCCCTCCCAACTCGATGGAGACATCCTCCAGGACGTCGATGGCCTTCAGCTTGTTGAGGTGGCGATAGACCGTGGGCTTGGTTGTGCCCAGGTAAGCGGAGAGCTCCTCCACCGCCCACACCCGGTTGAGGTTGCCCAACAGGCACTCGGTGAACAGCCGGTAGGGGATGCTCTCCTGTATGTTGTCCACGTCCGTCTTGGGGTCGTAGCCCTTGGAGATATAGCCGATCTGCTTGAGGAACTGCAGGGAGGCGTCCTTGAGGTCCTCCACGGGGGTCAGCGGAGTGTTGCTCACGACGTTGAGTTCGAACATAATATCGTATGGTTCGTTAAGAAAGATGGAATATAAATTATTAATTAAGTTTTCACCACAAATTATCAATAAGATCTTGGGTATGCCAGATGATGGTCTGAACAATCGTCTATTAGGTGTTAATACAAATGTATAATATGCTGTATAATTTGTACAAATAGGATAGATTTTTCCTCTTTAGACAAAACTGATTTATATTATTTATTCTTTGTTGCAAGCAAGGGGATTACAAATGGACAAGAAGATTGCCATAATCGCGGTCGCTGTGGTGGCGATAGTGGTGTTGGGCATCGTTGCCATCACCTTCATGCAAGGGGACTCTGATGAGAAGGTGGTGTACTGGGTCGCCGTGGCCCCTATTGACCAGAAGGCGGCCTTGGCGGCGGGTACCATCGACGGCGCCATCACTTGGGAGCCCTACGCCTCCGATGCGCTACTCAGCGGATCGGCGGCCATCTACAAGTGGTCGGAGGATATCTGGGAGGACCATCCATGTTGCGTGGTGGCCGTGGACCAGGACTATCTTGCTGAGAACGAGCAAATCGTACTGAGGGTATTGAAGGTCCACCAGGTGGCCACGGACTGGATATATGAGACGATACAGGACACCAGCAGTGACAACTACACCAAGCTTCTGGACCTGGGGGCTGAGTTCTCCCAGCGCAACACCAGCGTGGTGGCCAGTTCCCTGGAGCATATGATATTGACCTACGAGATCACCTCTGAGTTCGAGGATTGGATGGAGCTCATCACCGAGAAGTACATCGATCTCGATCTTATCGAGAACGCCACCTTGGCTACTCGTGGATATGACAGTGTGGAGGACTTCGTGGACCAGTACGTGAACTCCTCCTACCTGGCAATGGCCGAGGACATAGAGCCCAGCGAGGAAATACTGAACGAGGATGACCCGGTGCGGATAGGATACCTGGTCGGGGACCTGCACCAGTTCGCCAGGGTGATCGCCGCTGATGACACGCTCTGGGGTGGGAATAAGAGCCTGTTCGAGATCTATGGGGTGGCCACCGTCACCTCCGAAGGAGGACCCTATGCCAACGGAGGGGCTGAGATGGACGCCTTCGCCACCGGTCTGGTGGACATAGGGTATCTGGGTAGCCCGCCGGCCATCCTCAAGCACCTCAACGCCGGTGTCAACACCTTGATCGTCGGCCAGGTCAACACCGTGGGATCGGCCATATTCGTGGACCCCGAGATCACGAGCTTGGAGGACTTCTACGGGAAGACCATAGCCACTCCCGGGCCGTCATCGATCCAGCACCTGATGTTCCTGGACTACTTCACCAGCAACGGGTTCACGGTCAAGGCGAAGTAAAGGTCGATACGGCCAAACCTTTTTAATTTTTTATCTTTATTCTTTGAACCTCTTAATTGGTGTGACCATGGACGTGAAAGGATCGGGGAAAAAGAAGGAAAGGGCCTCCATTTTCAGTCAATGGCCTTTCAACAAGTTCGGGAACGAAGAGAAGTGGCAGCAACTGTTCAAGACGCTGGTAATAACAATCATCTCCCTGGTCGCGTTCCTGATCACGTGGTGGGGCCTTTCCGAGCTGGCGGACACAGATTACCTGCCAGATCCTGAGACCGTGTTCCGGTCCTTCATTGACACCTTCCAGATCCGGGACCCCCTGACCGGAAGGAACATGTGGGACAACATCATGGCCAGTTTGACCCGGGTGATGTGGGGGTTCGCCCTGGCCTTCGCCACCGCCGTGCCCCTAGGACTGGCCATGGGTTTCTCCAAGAACGCGGATGATTTCAGCAAACCGGTCGTCGAGGTGTTCCGCCCCATACCGCCCATCGCCTGGGCCCCCATCATGATCCTGGCCCTGGGGGTGCTGTTGGGCCCCATCGTCCTGGTGTTCATCGGGGTGTTCTTCCCCTTGCTGTCCAATGTCATATTCGGGGTGAGAAGCATCGACCCCATACTCAGCGACGCGGCCAGGACTCTCGGGGCCAAGAGATCGCACCTCTTCCTGAAGGTCATACTACCTTCCACCATCCCCTACATAATGACGGGGATAAGGATCGGTCTAGGCATTGGATGGATGTGCATAGTGGCCGCCGAGTTCATCGCCGCCACGGGCGGGGGTGTTGGTCAGTACATAGTGTTCAAGGCCGAGGTGGGCCGCTACGACCAGGTCTACGCGGGACTTGTCGTCATCGCCATACTGGGACTGTTGACCACCGAGCTGAGCGGTTACATCGAACGCCGGGTGTCCAAAAGGATGGGGATGCTATGAAACTGACCTTGGAGAAGCTGAGGAAGACCTTTCCTTTGGACGAGGGAGAGCTGGTGGCCATCGAGAACATCGATCTGGAGGTGGAGAGCGGGGAGTTCGTCTGTTTGCTTGGTCCCTCCGGCTGCGGCAAGACCACGGTCCTGCGCATAATTGCTGGCTTGGATACGCCTACGGCGGGAAGTATCTGTCTAGAGGGGAAGTCCATTTCCGGATCAGGTTCGGACCGGGGCATGGTGTTCCAGGAGTTCGCTCTATTCCCCTGGAGGACGGTCCGCAAGAACGTGGAGTTCGGCATGGAACTGAAGAGGGTGCCCAAGGAGGAGCGTCATCGCATCTCACAGAAGTACATCGACCTGGTGGGCCTGGACGGCTTCGAGAACGCCCATCCCTATGAGCTGTCTGGCGGGATGAAACAGCGGGTGGGCATCGCCAGGGCCCTGGCCAACGAACCGGAGGTCCTTCTCATGGACGAGCCCTTCGGGGCATTGGACGCCCAGACGCGCAATCTCATGCAGAAGGAGCTGTTACGCATCTGGCAGGAGACCAAGAAGACGGTGATATTCGTCACCCATTCCGTGGACGAGGCATGCTTCCTGGCCGACCGCATTGTCATCATGAGCGCTCGGCCCAGCACGGTCAGCGAGATCTATGAGATCCGTTGGCCCCGCCCCCGGGACCGGGCCTCGGTGGAGTTCGCCAACCTTCGTAAGCAGATACTGGCGAAACTGGAGAGGATGGTACGCATAGAGGATGATGGTACGCAAAGATAATGGTCGATCACAGGACCTTGGACACGGCCAGCTCGATGGCCCGTACCATGCTGTCCTTGGGCACCACCACCGAGACAGGAACCCGCACGATCTGTTCCACGGTGGGGGCCACGATGGGCGCGCATACCAAGGCCAAAGCGCCGTCCCTCTCCGCCTTGACCGCGGCGATGATGGCGTCCTCCATGGTTGAGGCCGGATATTCCTTGACCAGCACGTTGCGCCCGGCCACGTGCATCATGCGCTCCTCGATCTTGTTGAGCACCGGGCGACTGGCTATGACCCCGATGAACTCCCCGCCGGGGTTAGTGTCCAGCTTGCGCACCCCCTTGATCACGGCCCTCACCGTGCGGAGGTTGGGCTCGCGCCTCTCCTGCAGTATCTTGTAGATGGTGCTGGGGGAGAGACCGGTCCTCCCGCAGAACTCGGGCACGGACATCTTCAGTTCCTCATCCAGTATCTTGTGGAGGGCCTCCCGGAAACCCTCCTCGCTGCGAAGAATGCCGCTGACCAGCTCCTCCACCATGCTCATTCTTCACTCCTTCTCCTTCCGCACGTAACTGGCCGCGGCCAGTCCGGCCACGCATCCCTCACCCACAGCCTTGGCCAGCTGCCAGGGCTGTCCGGTCACGTCCCCGCAGGCGAAGACCCCCGGGGTCTCTGTGGCGCATGAACGGTCCACCGCGATGTGACCGCTCTCGTCCGGAAAGATGTTCACTTCCATCGCGAGATCGGCCACCCCCTTGGCCCCTAGCTCGATGAACACACCGTCCAGCTTGATGT
>JAFGPG010000043.1 GCA_016926075.1 Methanomassiliicoccales archaeon | reverse complement strand
TCGGCGGCCTCGGGCCTCATGAGGCCGGCCTCGGCGCAGGCGATGGCGGCACAGCCGGTCTCCACCACGATGATGTTCCTCTTGATCATCTCCTTGGCCAAGGTCACATGCCCGTAGTCGTGCTTGATCTTGGGATTGTTGCAGCCGACGATCCCCACGCAGCCCCGGACCTTCCCTTCCAATATGAGGTCGAGCAAGGGCTTCAGCGTCCCGCCGAGGGCGGAACGCAGCGCCTCCACCGAGAAACCGACCATGGCCTCCATGGGCTTGGTGGGAACGAGCACCCGTCCCTCGTACCTGTTCTGGAAGTTGTCGATGGCCATCTCCAGCATGCGCTTGGACTGGTCGAAGGCGTTCTCCGGCGTCACCTCCATGTATTGGCCCCCCGGGATCTTGGCCTTGGGGGAGGTGGTGATGATCTTGGTGTGGAAGCAGGCGGCGGTGTTCGGTAGCGAGGGGAAGATGCACTGATAGTCCACGATCATCGCCTCCAGTGCACCGGTGGTGATGACCAGCTCCTGGGTGAGATGGTTTCCGGCCTGTGGCACTCCCTTGCGCATCAGCAGTTCATTGCCAGTGCAGCACAGCCCCACGAGGTTGATGCCCTTGGCCCCGACCGCCCGCGCCCTCTCCTTCATCTCCGGCAGCTCGGCGGCCTTCACCACCATCTCGGAAAGGATGGGATTGTGACCGTGGAGGGAGATGTTCACATGGTCCACTTTCAGTACTCCCAGGTTGACCTTGGACTTGTTGATGCCCGGGGTCCCGAAGAGCACGTCGGAGATCTCCGTCCCGACCATCGATCCACCCCATCCATCGCCCAGGGAGGCCCGTATCCCCTGGGCCAGTATGTTGCGGTAGTCCGCCCCCACCCCCATATGGATACGGTGCATGCATTCCACTATCTCCCGATCGATGGAACGGGGAAGCAATCCCAGATCCTCCAGCAGATCATAGGTTCCTACGGGGAGGCGCCTGGCCATGGCCAATTCCCCTTTGATCGTACCGAACTCCTCCAGCATGGCCAAGGCCAAGCGCTCGGCCACCTCCTCGACCGTCCCGGTGGTGTCCACACCGTATTCCTTCGCCAGCAGTATCAGCTTGTCCTTGTCCCCTATACCATAGTTAGGAGCCTCACCCCTGGCGGTGCTTAACAGGGTCTCCACCACCTCCCGACCATGGTCGGAGTGGGCGGCGGCACCGGTCGCTATCTGGTCCAACAGATTGCGGGACACGATCAGATCGGCCGAGGCCCCGCACACGCCCTGGTTCCTCCCCTCCCCCATGATACGGCAGGGGCCCATGGCACAGCGTTGACAGGACAGACCGCTGTCGCAGAACTTGCACTGAGGCTGCTGTCTCTCGAAGCGCTCCCAAACGGTGTCCACACCCTCCAGCATGGTCTTCGTGAGGACCTCTTTCACCGAGGGGTCAGTGGTCCGCTCCTCCACCTTCGATGGGACCTTCTCGGGAGTGATCTGCTCTGGAGGCGTCCTTATGCATTCGACCGTGATGATCTCGATCTCTTGATCTTCAGCCATATGATCACCCTTGAGCATCGTCGGAAACGATGTTCGTACTCACTTTGCTCTCAGCATATTAGTAATTGTGCAATTTTCCTAAGACAGCAAGGTTAAATCTCGAAAAACCATTCCCCGGGCGATGGAGCGACCCAAGATTTTGATCTGCGTGGCCTGGCCCTACGCCAACAGCGCCATACATCTAGGGCACATGGCCGGTTCTCTGCTGCCTCCCGACATCTTCTCCCGTTACCACCGCCTTCGCGGCCATCGGGTGCTGATGGTCTCCGGTTCCGACCAGCACGGCACTCCGGTCACCGTGCGTGCCGAGAAGGAGGGTTCCACCCCCCAGGAGGTGGCCGAGCGTTACCACGAGATCAACAAGAAGGCCATCGAGGACATGGGCATAGAGTTCTCATTGTTCACCAAGACCCACACCGATAACCACGTGCGCGTGGTGCATGACATCTTCCTGCGCCTGTTGGAGAATGGGCATCTGGAGCAACGGCAGACAATGCAGTACTATTGCCCCCAATGCAAGAAGTTCCTTCCGGACCGTTATGTGGAGGGCCGCTGCATCAAATGCGGGAACGAGAACAGCCGCAGCGACCAGTGCGACAAGTGCGGGGCGACCTTCGAGGTGGGGGAGATCGCCGACCCGGTGTGCATCACCTGCCATGCCCGACCGGAGATGCGCGAGACCCAGCACTACTTCTTCAAGCTGACCGATTTCGAGGCCCCGCTCCTCTCCTACGTCCGAAAGAACGAGCACTGGCGCTCCAACGTACAGCTCTTCACAAAGAACTGGTTGGAATCGGGGCTCAAGGACCGACCCATCACCAGGGACATGTCCTGGGGGGTCCCGGTGCCCCTCCCGGGAACCGAGGGCAAGGTCATCTACGTGTGGTTCGAGGCGGTCATCGGTTACCTCTCCGCCAGCAAGGAATGGGCACAGAGCACGGGGGACCCGGAGGCCTGGAAGGCCTTCTGGACCGACCCGGAGGTCAGGGGCTATTATTTCCTGGGCAAGGACAACATACCCTTCCATACCATCATCTGGCCTTCCATACTCATGGGGTACGGGGACCTCAACCTTCCCTACGACGTCCCGGCCAACGAGTTCCTCACCTTCAAAGGGGAGAAGCTCTCCAAGAGCAAGGGGCCCAGCATCGACATCCCCAGCATACTGAGGCTGTTCGAGGCCGACCTGGTGCGCTATTACCTGGCGGCCAACATGCCCGAGGGGAAGGACGCCGATTTCTCCTGGGAGGACTTCGAGACCAAGGTCAACAACGAGCTGGTGGCCACGCTGGGCAACTACTTCCACCGCGTGCTGAGCTTCACTCACAAGAACTTCGGAAAGGTCCCTCCCTTGCCGGACGGCCTCAAGGACGAGTCCCGGGAGGTCGACCAGGCCATCGCCCAGGCCCTGGTGGAGGTGGAGACCTATCTCTCCTCCTGCCAGTTCAAGAAGGGGCTCAAGGCGGTCATGGACCTGGCCCAGTTCGGCAACCGCTTCTTCGATTCCGTGGCCCCCTGGAGCCTTCTGCGCTCGGACCGGGACAGATGCGGGGGCGTGCTGAACCTCAACCTGAGGGTGGTGCAGGCCCTGGCGGTGCTGGGCTACCCCTTCCTGCCCTTCTCCACCCAAAGGCTATGGGGTCTCCTGGCCAACGACGGTTCGATCGGCGACGGCTCCTGGAAGGACGCCACCAAGGACCTGAGCGTGGGAAGGCCTCTGCCAGAGCCCAAGCCCCTCTATAAGAAGGTGGAGATGCCCAGCGAGGCATCCCCCTTCTCAGCGTTCGAGGCACTGGACCTGAGGGTAGGCCTCGTCAAGGAGGTGACCGACCATCCCAACGCCGACAAGCTGATGGTCCTTCAGGTGGACATCGGAAGCCCCATACAGTTGGTGGCCGGCCTCAAGGGCTACTACAGCAAGGAGCAGCTGACCGGCAAGAAGGTGGTGGTCATCGTCAACCTGCAACCGGCCAAGCTGAGAGGGATGGTATCGCAGGGCATGGTGCTCGCGGCGGAGGCCGGGGACCAGGTGAAGGTGCTCACGCCCTGCGGCCCCGCGGAGCCGGGGGAGCGCGTGACCAGCGGGCTGGACCATGGAGGCAAGATGCTGACCTTCCAGGAGTTCCAGGCCTTCGTGCTGCGGACCGGTACCGTACTGAACGACCGGGAGGCGGACCTGGGCCGTCCGGTGCAGGCGGACACCGCAGGTCTTACCAAGGGCAGGCAGGCCGCCTTCTTCCTGCCCCAGGACGGGGCGGATACGGCGCTGCCGTTGTTCACCGAAAGCAAGGTCGTCATAGGGGTGGATGGGGAGCTGGAGAACGGAGCAAGGGTCAGATGAGGTTCGACCTGCACGTACACTCCGTCCATTCCGGCGACTCCGACAACGGGGTGGAGGAACTGCTGGATGCCTGCGTCAGGAAGGGATTGGCGGGCGTGGCCATCATGGACCACAACACCCTGCAGGGCTACCGTCAGGCCCTGTCCATGCAAAGGGAGGGGATCATGCTCATCCCGGGGGTGGAGGTCTCCTCGGCCCAGGGGCACATACTGGCCTATAACGTCGAGGAAGAGGTCCCCCCGGGGCTGGAGGTCGGGGAGACGGTGGACCTCATCAAGGCCCAAGGGGGCATCGCCGTTGCCGCCCATCCCTACCGCCTGTGGTCCGGGCTGGGGGAGAAGGTGGTGAGGGAGCACCATTTCGACGCCATCGAGGTGCACAACGGCCGGTCCACACGCCGCCACAACCAGATGGCCAGCGCACTGGCCGAGGAGATGGGCCTACCATTCACCGCAGGCAGCGACTCCCACGAGATGCGGACGGTGGGCAGCGCGTACTTCGAGAGCGCGCGGGAGTGCCATTCGGTGGAGGACGTGATCCGGGAGGTGCTCTCCGGCGAGGGAAGCACCGGCGGAAGGCATCGGTCCAGGGCAGAGACCATGGGTTACGGCGTCAAATGCATAACCGAGTGGTTCGGTCGAGGGTTCCGCAGGATGTGACTCACAGCCAAGAACGGACCTTCTCCAATATCCCTTGGACATCGACATTGTTGTCCGCCAGCACACCAATGAGGTGGCGGGGGCCGATGCCCAGGACCAGCAGACGGCGCTTGGAGAAGTTCAGGGACACGTACTGCAGGTCGTCGTTCATCTCATGCCCCACCTGCTCCGCGGTCCCGAAGGCCAGGGAGGTGATGGCGGAGTACATGCTCCGGTCGGCCATCTTAGGGGCCTCGCCCTTGATATAGGTCCCGGCACGGGAACATATGAATGTCGAGACCACACCCTCGATGGTGACGACCTTTTCCAACAATCCGTCGAAATCCTTCTCCTCCACCGATCTCCCCTCACATAGAAAGAAGGTCTATGCTAAATAAAACCTTTACTGATAATAATATCTGGAAACAAAAGAATTTATTATAGCAAGTTGATAATTGAACGATGCCACCGGTCTCTTTGAGGAACATCCTTCCCTTCTCTCCCAAGTCCCGCAGTGAGGCCGAAAGGGTGGAGCCCATTCTCGTAGAGTCCTTGGCCTCTCCCCTGTCCATCGAAAGGAAGAGGATGGAGGGCAGGGTCCTGGACATAGCCAAGGAGGAACCCGAGGCCATGGTGACGGTGCTCCTCCGTAATCTCGACACCAAGCATGGGAAGGCCAGGGAGAGCATCGAGGGCCTGCTCAAGGAGATAGCCAATTCCCGGGAGGGGCACGCCGCGCTCCTGGAGAACCTGTCGCATCCCGAGAAGGAGGTGCGGAAAGGGCTGCATAACATCATGGTACAGATCTGGGGGGAACCGGCCGGGACCTTCGCCACCAACTACGAACAGGCGGTGTTCTTCGTCAATCTGGCCAAGGGCCGGGACATCTATGCCGACGACATACTCACCCTCATGGAACTGGCCAAGGTCACTTTGGTGGAGGGGGAGAGGGAGAGGGCCTACGAGGACATCGTTCTCATCCTTGACCTGGTCAAGCACCGATATCGCTCTGTGGAGACCATGAAGAACTACCTGGCCGAGATGCTCCGGGTGACCCCCGAGATCTCCAGGCTGGGAATGATGAGCGGACGCATCGAGGAGTCCCTTCGTACAGCGGTGAAGGCCAACAAGCAGCGGAAGTACGACTACACCAAGCAGCTCATAGACCAGCGTATGAAGGAGGTCGATATCATCGACCAGGTCCGAGCCCTGGGGATGACGGTCAAGGACAAGCTGTCGGAGACGCCCCATGTGCGGCTGGAGGACATGAACGCCACGGACGTATGGGCCTTCGGCCGCCTGAAGGAGCTGGTGCAGAGGTCGTCCTCCCTTTCCCTCACAGGGTTCAAAACGGAGGTGATAGAGGTGCTCGACGACTTCCTAAGGGACGAGTTCCAGCCCTTCCTGCAGGACCGGGCCCAGGACAGGTTGAAGGCCAACGACCCCTCACTGATGTACACCATCTACACGGTAGGACTGGCCTGTCTGAAGCTGCTCAAGGAGGCCCTGCCAAAGGTGGCCGAGGAGATGTACGTCACCTATTTCCGGGAACTGGAGGGGACCCCCAACCTCGAGGATGTTCCCTGGCCCTCGACCGTGCTGTGACCCTGTGACGACGGATCACGTCAGACATCCGTCATGCATCACCCAGGAATCTGAAATTTAGTAAAATTTATATTGGCGTTTTTCATTATACTAACCAGAGGGATGCACTTATGACCAGTTCTTTGGTTAAGAACGCTTTAGCGAACACTAAGTACGAGAACGCCAACGGTAAAACGCAACCGGCCCAGCAGGAGCCGGCCCCTGCACAGCCAGCACCAGTGTCCAATATCGACGACGAGCTCGCCAAGATCGCCGCCCAGTTGGACGTATGCATCAAGATCATTGGCTGCGGTGGCGGTGGATGCAACACCATCAACCGCTGCTGGGAGGCCAGCATCAACGGGGCGCAGCTGTGCGCCATCAACACCGATGCCAAGCACCTGCTGACGGTGAAGGCCCCCCGCAAGATCCTCATCGGCAAGACCGCCACCCGCGGACTGGGCGCCGGGGCCAAGCCGGAGATAGGAGAGGCCGCGGCAAGGGAGAACGACGGGGAGATCAGGGATTTCCTGAACGGCTCCAATATCGTGTTCGTCACCGCCGGTATGGGCGGAGGCACGGGCACAGGGTCCGCGCACTACGTGGCACGCATCGCCAAGGAGCAGATGCGGGCCCTGACCATCGGCGTGGTCACCCTGCCCTTCAAGGCGGAGGGCGCGGTACGCATGGAGAACGCCCTGGACGGCCTGAACAAGATGAGGCTCATCTGCGACACGACCATCGTCATCCCCAACGACAAGCTGCTGGAGCTGGTGCCCAAGCTGCCGGTGGACGCCGCCTTCAAGGTGGCCGACGAGGTGCTCATGCAGACCATCAAGGGCCTCACGGAGATCATCACCAAGCCCGGCCTGGTCAACCTGGACTACGCGGACATCATGACCGTCATGAACGAGGGCGGCGTGGCCTTCGTGGGCATCGGGGAGGGTAACAGCGACGAGGACGACCGGGTGAAGAGCGCGGTGCACGAGGCGCTGACGTCCCCCATGCTGGGCGAGATCGAGCTGAAGGAGGCCAAGGGGGCGCTCATCAGAGTGGTGGGCGGTCAGGACATGACCGTGGGCGAGGCCCAGAGGGTGGCCGAGCTGGTCACCAACAGCGTGTCCCCCCGCGCACGCATCATATGGGGATGCTCCATCGACCCTGAGCTGGAAGGCATGGTCAAGGTCCTGCTGATCGTCACCGGGGCCAAGTCCAAGTACATCATCGGCAGCCGTGGCGCCCCTATGGAGATGCAACAGGGCAGCCAGGGATACCCGCAGAACTACCAGCAGCAGCCCCAGTACCAGCAACGGAGACCACAGGGCCGGGACGAGGACATAGACTTCGTTCGCTGATGCGGAGGGGGTCAACGAGGACCGCGTCGATCGACCAGACCACCGTCCACATATGTCGCCGGCGGTCATCAAAAGTCGAAAGCGACGTCGCCGAAGCTGATCGCCGGGCAGGGCTCGAAGCATTCGCCACAATGGATGCATCGGCTCGCCTCAACGCGTATCCTGCCTTGCGACAGTCCAAGTGCACCCTCTTTGCATCTGGCGATGCACACTCCGCAGCCGACGCACTCCTCGGCCTTAACCACCGCACGGCGAACCCTTTCCACCTCTTTCCCTATCCTTTCCTGGTCCGCACCCTTGGCCATGAGCGCCCCTTCGCGGAAGAGGGTCACCTCGCCCACCGAGCACCACCCCTCGTCCATCCCCCGTTCCACCGGGCCCAGCATGTTGAGCACGTTGGATACCCTATCCAGGTCCAGGTCGCGACTGAAAGCCCCCTCGATGCTGTAGCCCTGGGTGCAGGGAGAGAACCCGTCCTGCATCCTAAGGCGCAGGTTCCCGTCCCCGCTGCGCTGCCCCTCCCTCCTGGTCAACGTGAAACCGGGGATGTTGCGACCGAGCTCCTCGATGACCGAGGAGGGCACC
>JAFGPG010000042.1 GCA_016926075.1 Methanomassiliicoccales archaeon | reverse complement strand
ACCGGAAGATACTGCTGGGGCGCCGGAGCACAAGGGGACTGGGCGCGGGGGCGCTGCCCCAGGTGGGGGAGGAGGCCGCTCGCGAGGCGGAGGAGGACCTGCGAAAGCACCTCATGGGAGCGGACATCGTCTTCGTCACCGCTGGGCTGGGAGGAGGAACGGGCACGGGGGCCGCCCCTTTCATCGCCCAGATGTCCAAGGAGATGGGGGCTTTGACCATCGCCATAGTCACCTCGCCATTCAAGGCCGAGGGGTCCATCCGCGCGGAGAACGCGGAATGGGGCATGGAGCGCCTCCGTTCCGTGGCCGATACGGTCATCGTCATCCCCAATGACAAGCTTCTGGACCTGGTGCCCCGTTACTCCATCAACGCTGCCTTCAAGGTGGCCGATGAGGTGCTCATGCGGGCCATCAAGGGCATCACCGAGCTCATCACCCGCCCCGGCCTGGTCAACCTGGACTTCAACGACCTCAAGACCATCATGAAGGGCGGCGGCGTGGCCATGATCGGCATGGGGGAGGGGGAGGACGACGACAAGGTGGAGCAGGCCATCGACGAGGCCATCAACTCCCCGCTCATCGACGTGGACATCAGCGGCGCCAACGGCGTGCTGGTCAACGTGATCGGCGGTGAGGATATGACCGTCAGCGAGGCGGAGAAGGTGGCCGAGATGATCCAAGGGAAGGTCAACCCCAACGCACGCATCATCTGGGGGGCGTCCGTCGACCCCACCCTGGAGAACAAGATGCGTGTCATGGTGGTGGTCACTGGCGTCAAGTCCAAGTTCATCTTGGGTCCGAAGGAGTCCTCCACGCCCAAGGGGATGGCGGTGGACTTCATCAAGTAAAGAAAGGATTATTTATAAGGAAGGATTAGGGCGTAATCCAAGAGTGCGTGTAAATGGACATAGTCGAAAAATCCTGGGAGCTCCAAAAGGGGATCGAGGAACGCGTCAAGAGGTTCGGCAAGGGCAAGTATGGCCGAGTCCTCAAGATGGCCCGCAAACCCACCAACGAGGAGTACCTCAAGACGGTGATGATCGTGGCGCTAGGCCTGACCCTCATCGGCGGTCTGGGCTTCGCCATCTATCTGGCCATAAGGTATATTCCCGGGATGCTCGGCCTGTAACGTTTACCTAAGAGGGCTCCAAATGAACGCTCAAGAATCCGAAACATCCATACAGGGCGGCGGTCCGCTCGCCCTGTCCGGGGAAAACCAGTCCCAGAGGGTCACCGCTGGCAGCTGGGCGGTCTGGAAATTGGTACTCAAGCCCCTCCAGGCAGCGAAGATGAAGGTCAAGATCGTCCTGACCATCGACTACGGCAGCGAGGACTCTCCGGAGTGGGATGTGCGCATCGTCGATGCGACCGGTACGCTCTGGGAGAGCGCCAAGCTGACCCCTCCCGAGGTGGAGTTCCATATGGAAGGAACGGGTGGCAAGGAGATCACTCTGGAGGCGGAGGCGCCTCGCGGCGCCCGCCTGGACGACGAGGTCAGGATCAAGATGCAGGTCTTTGCCAACGGACAGGAGAGCGGCAGCATGGACTTCTTCGCCAACACCATGCAGTCCATACTCATACTCAAGACCTCCATCGGGCACGAGCGGGCCGTCGTGGACGGGGTGGCCGGGAAGGTCAAGACCGGGGGGGACCGGGGCATATTCGCCCTGCTCGCCCCAGGCAAACTGGACGGGTACGTGTTCATGGAGGCCATGAACACCGACCTGGTCCGGGAGACCTGCCGGGGGGTGCGCAAGGCCAAAGGACTGGTGGAGGGGGAGACCAATCTGTCGGAGATAGAGCACTTCCTGACCCCCAAGCCCCTGGTGTCGGGCATCTCGGAGGGCGACGTGGTGGAACTGGTCGCCGGCCCGTTCAAGGGCGAGAAGGCCCGCGTGCAGAAGATCGACGAGAGCAAGGAAGAGATCACGGTAGAGCTCTTCGAGGCCACCGTGCCCATCCCTGTCACCGTCCGGGGCGACAGCGTGAGGGTCCTCGAGAAGGAGAGATGATACGATGACAGAGACTATCGAAGTGCTAGTGGACGGTGGCAAGGCCACCCCCGGCCCGCCGCTGGGACCCGCTTTGGGCCCGACGGGCATCAACGTCGTTCAGGTCGTAGGCGCGATCAATGAGAAGACCAAGGGATTCGTGGGCATGAAGGTCCCGGTCAAGGTCATCATCGACCAGAAGACCAAGACCTTCGATATCAAGGTCGGCACTCCCCCCACCTCCGCCCTGCTCTTCAAGGAGCTGGGGATCGAGAAGGGCGTGGGAGCGGCCAAGGCCGGGATGGCCGGCAACGTCACTTTGGAACAGGCGATCAAGGTGGCCCATATGAAGCAGGACTCCCTCACCGGGGCCGACCTGAAGGCCAGGGTACTGGAGGTGCTCGGCACCTGCTCCTCCTGCGGCATCACCGTGGAAGGTCGGGAGGCCAAGGCCATGCAGTCGGAGATCAGGGCAGGCAACTGGGACGAGCAGCTCAAGGACTGAGGGCCCTCCCAGAGTAGGCCTCTCCCTTCCCTTCGCCCATACGATAGCTTTATAAGAGGTAGGGTGATTAGGGGGTCTCACCAAACTGTAGGAGAGCCATCATTGGCTCGTTGGAACTACAGGAGGGATAGAATTGGCAGACAAAGCAACGATCACGGCCGTTAAGAAAGCCTTGGAGCATTCTCCGAAGCGCAATTTTAAGCAGACGGTCGACCTGTCCATCAACCTGAAGGATGTGGACCTGTCCATACCCAAGAACAGGATACAGGAGGACATCGTTCTCCCTCACGGTAGGGGTAAGCCCATCAGGGTCTGCGTCATCTGCAGCGGCGAGATGCTGCTCAAGGCCAAGGACGTCGCCGACAGGGTGGTGTCCGTGGAGGAGCTGAGCACCATCGCTGACGACAAGAAGCAGGCCAAGAAGATGGCCAACGAGTTCGAGTACTTCATCGCGGAGGCCCCTTTGATGCCCACCATCGGCAAGCGGTTGGGTATCGTGCTCGGCCCCCGCGGTAAGATGCCCAAGCCCATCCCCCCGGGAGCGGACCCCAAGCCCATGATCGACAACCTGCGCAAGTCGGTGTCCATCAGGAGCCGGGACAAGATGACCTTCCATACCGCCGTCGGGACCGCGGACATGAAGCCGGAGGACATAGCCGAGAACATCGAGCTGATCGTCAAGAGATTGGGGATGAAGCTCGAGAAGGGCACTATGAACATCCGTTCCGCCTATGTGAAGACCACCATGGGACCCTCCGAGAAGGTGATGTGAGGAGGCTCAGGACATGGCACATGTAGCGAAATGGAAGATGGAGAAGGTGCAGGAGCTGGTGGACCTGATGGTCCACAGCCATGCCGTGGGCATCGTAGACCTGCACGGCATACCGGCCGCCCAGATGATATCCATGCGTGCCGGGCTGCGCGGCAAGGCCAATGTCAGCATGACCAGGAACACCCTCATGGACCTGGCCATCACGGAGGCGGCCAAGCAGAGGCCGGGGCTGGAGAAGTTGAGGCCTCTCGTGGACGGACAGTGCGCGATCGTCACCACGGACATAAACCCGTTCAAGCTGTTCAGGCAGATGGAGTCCACCAAGACCCCTGCCCCGGCCAAGGCCGGGGACATCGCACCGATGGACATAGCGGTCAAGGCCGGGGACACACCGTTCAAGCCTGGCCCCATCATCGGCGAGCTGCAGAAGGCCGGCATCCCCGCGGCCATAGATTCCGGGAAGATCATCATCAAGAAGGACAAGGTTCTCGTCCCCCAGGGCGAGCCCGTCCCCGATGAGGTGGCCAAGGTGCTGGTCAAATTGGAGATCCTCCCCATGATCGTGGGCATGGACCTGCGCGCCGCCTTCGAGGACGGCGTTCTCTACGGCAAGGACGTCCTTGACGTGCCGGTCGACCACTACACAAACCTCATGGGTCAGGCCGCCAGGAACGCCCTGGGGCTGAGCCTGTCCATAGCATATGTCACGCCCCAGACCGTCATGCCCTTGCTGTCCAAGGCCTACCGCCAAGCGCTGGCCTTGAGCGTGGCCGGCGCGTTCCCCACCAAGGACAACGTCGGTTCCCTTCTGGCAAAGGCGGACGCGCACATGATGGCCTTGGCCTCGGTCATCGGTCTGGAGGACGAGAGGATAAGGAACAGGACGGTCGCGGCACCCGCGGCCGAACCTGTGAGCGAGCCCAAGGCCGAAGAGGCGAAGAAAGATGAGGAGGAGCCGGTCAGCGAGGAGGAAGCCGCCGCTGGTCTGAGCTCCCTGTTCGATTGAGGAGGTAAGGAAATGGAATACGTATACAGCGCTTTGGTCCTTCACGCCGCTGGAAAGCAGGTGTCCGAGGACGCGGTGGCCGCCATTCTGAAGAGCGCCGGTGTCGAGCCGGACGCCGCCAGGATAAAGGCCCTGACCGCTTCCCTGGAAGGCGTCAACATCGATGAGGCCATCGCCTCGGCGATGGTCGCCGCCGCGCCCGCTGCCGCTCCGGCCCCCGCCGCCGCGGCGGCTGCCGCTCCGGCCAAGGAAGAGCCCAAGGAAGAGGAAGCTGTTTCCGAGGAAGAGGCCGCCGCCGGTCTCTCCGCTCTGTTCGGCTGAAGGGGCCAGAAAGGGCCGGTTCCCAGTTACCGAGCCTTCTCAGGTCCTTTAAACCATTTTTTACATTTTTCATCATTTTTCCGCCGAAGGACCTCCGCGTCCCTCGATCCGCAGCAATCAATTTATGATGCGTCCCTGTTCTTCCGTCACGATGAGGTCAGGGTACGATGACCGACCCGCGGTCCGCACGGTCGAGGAGGACCGTGGCATGTCCGGGAGGAGGGGGATGGTATAGACCATGCGCAACCCACGTCTGTTCAAGGACCAGTCCAAGCTCTCTTTCGACTACGTGCCGGAGAGGCTCTGTCATCGCGAGGAGCAGTTGGAGAGTCTGGACATGCTCTTCCGTCCCGTGCTGGAGGGCGGTATGTCCCAGACGGCCTTCCTCATTGGCAGCGTGGGCACCGGGAAGACCGCCACCTCCAAGCGCTTCTGCCTGGACCTGATGAGGGCGGCCCAGGAGCGGGGAAGGGCCATGGACTACATCATCGTCAACTGCCGCCAGCGCTCCACGGAGGTGGCGGTGCTGCGGCGCATCGTCATGCACTTCGACGAGAACTTCCCCGACCGGGGCTTCTCCACCGAGGAGATGCTTCGCTCCATCCGCAAGCACCTGGAGAAGAGGAGGATGCATCTGTTGGTGGTGCTGGACGAGGCCGACGTGCTCCTGTCCAAGGGCGCGGGGGACCTGGTCTATCAACTCACGCGCTTCGACGAGGAGGTGGTGGGCGGCCGGCCCTCCCTGTCCGTGGTCATGGTCTCCCAGAAGAACGTACTGGACCTCATGGACCCGGCCTCCCGTTCCACCTTCCGCCGCTCCAACGTCATAAGGTTCGACAGGTATGGCGCGCGGGAACTGGCGGACATATTGAGGGACAGGACGGAGCTGGCCTTCTTCCCCGGTGCGGTGAGGCAGGATGCCCTGGACCTCATGGCGGACATCGCCTCCGAGTTCGGGGACGCCCGTTTCGCCATCGAGCTGCTGGACCGAGCCGGCATGCTGGCCGAGGAGGAGGGCGCCGAGCATCTGGCCCCGGAGCACGTGCGGGGGGCCAAGGCGCTCACCTACTCGGTGGTCACCGAGTCCAAGATCGAGGACCTGGACAAGCAGCACAAGCTGGTGCTCCTGGCGGTGGCCCGCAGCATAAGGGACCAGGCCTACGTGCGCACCCCGGAGGCGGAGGCGGCCTACCGGCTGGCGGCGGAGGAGCACGGGGAGAGGCCCCGGGGGCACACCATGTTCTGGTCCTATCTGCAGGACCTTTCCAACCAGGGCCTGGTCGGAACACGGGTGGCCAACGAGGAGACCGGGGGGCGTACCACCTACATCTCTCTGCCCGACGTGCCGGCCAAGGTGGTCCGGGCCCGCCTGGAGGAGAGCCTGGGCAGGTCCTGACGGAAAGGTTTTGATAACTTACCGCGATTGTAGGGCCATGGAGATGAAGAGGACACCTCTGTACCGAGAGCACCTGGCCCTGGGGGCTAGGATGGTGGAGTTCGTGGGCTGGGAGATGCCCATCCAGTACTCTGGCATCATCGAGGAGCATATCCAGGTGCGCCGCCAGGGCGGTGTGTTCGACGTCTCCCACATGGGGGACCTGCTCATACGAGGCAGGGGGGCGGCGGAGCGGTTGGACGGTCTGCTCACCAATCCCATCTCCAAGGCCCAGGTGGGCAAGGCGGTGTACGGTCACCTGTTGAGCGAGGAGGGGCAGATCATCGATGACGTCATCACCTATCACCTGTCGGAGGGACAGTACCTCATGGTACCCAACGCCTCCAACGTGTCCCGGGTGCGGGATTGGGTCAGGGAAAGGACCGGGGGGTTGGAGGTGGTGGACCTTTCCACGCGCTTGGCATGCCTGGCGGTGCAGGGTCCCGCAGCCCGCGATGTGCTTCAGGCCCTTACCCCCCTGGACCTCTCCACCTTGAAGCGCTTCCAGGGATCCTTTACCTTCCTTTCCGGCCCTCCCTCCCCGTTCCTATCGGACCTGCTGCCCTCGGAGGGGGAGGGGGTGGGCTGCTACATCGCCCGCACCGGTTATACAGGGGAGGACGGCTTCGAGGTGCTTGTGGAGGACCGAGACGCCCCTTGGCTGTGGAAGGCCCTGCTGAAAGACCAGCGGCTCAGGCCCGTCGGGCTGGGGGCCCGGGACACACTGCGCCTGGAGATGGGGTACCTCCTGTCGGGAACGGACTTCGACGGGAGCCAGACCTCCCTGCAGACCGGTCCTCCCTGGGTGGTCAAGATGGACCATCAGTTCGTGGGACGGGAGGCGCTCGTTCTGCAGGGGGAGCGCAAGTATGACGTGCTGGTGGGGATGGAGCTGACGGGGAAGGGCGTCCCGCGGCACGGGTACGAGGTCCTGTACCGCGGAAGGAAGGTGGGAAAGGTCACCAGCGGGAACATGTCCCCCTGCCTGCGCCGGGGGATCGCCCTGGGCTACGTGCCCCGGCCCCTGTCGGCCATCGGCACACAGCTGGCCATATCCATACGCGGGGAGGCCGTCCCGGCCCGGGTGGTGGAAACGCCCTTCTATCGGAAGTGATCGCTTGACGAAGGAGCTGGTGCGTACCCTCTTGGAGATGCTGCAGGTCCGCAGCGACACCATCGAGGGCAAGCGCGCCCTCTTCCAGCTGGTGCGTTCCAAGCTGGAGGAGATGGGGCTGGAGATCGTGGCCGGGGGAGCCCCGGACAGTCCGGCCCTGATGGCCTCGCACGGTGAGCGCGGGATAGCCTTCTCCGCCCATCTGGACACCGTTCCCGCCGGCGAGGACTGGTCCCACGAGGACGGGGAGGTGAGGGCGGGGCGCATCTACGGGCTGGGGGCAGCGGACATGAAGGGAGGGGCGGCGGCCATGCTGACCGCGGCCCGCACCCTCAAGGAGGAGGGCGTGCCCTTCCACCTGCTCTTCACCACCGACGAGGAGGAGCTGATGACCGGGGCCGAGTTCCTTTCCCTGAGGCCGGAGGTGCGGTCGGCCAGCGGGATACTTGTAGGCGAACCGACAGATCTCGGGGTGGCCTGCAAGGAGAAGGGCATCTCCAGGCTGACGCTCACCGCGCGGGGGGTCGCCGCCCATGCCAGCATGCCCTGGAACGGGGACAACGCCATCATGCGCATGGCGAGACTGCTGGGCCGTCTGTCGCCCCTGCTGAAAGTGCCCGAGGGGCCCACGGAGGAGCTGACCCTGGTGGTCTCCACCATCCGGGGAGGTAGTCGCAACAACGTCGTCCCGGACCGCTGCGATGCGCAGCTGAACGCCCGCTTCCCCTTTCCCCTCACGGCGCGGGAGGTGCGCGATCGCATCGTGCGCACCCTGGAGGGGGAGACCTACGACCTGATCATGCAGTACGAGCTGCCGGCCTTCGAGACCTCCCCGGACACCGCGTTGATCCGGGAGCTGCTGGCCGCGGGCGCCGGGGAGCTGTTCGCGGTGCCCTACGCCACCGAGGCCGCGGTGTACTCCACGGTCAATCCGAGCGTGAGCGTGTGCGGGCCGGGCAGCCCCGATCAGGCGCACGCCAAGGACGAGTACGTGGAGGTGCAACAATTGGAGAGCGCGTATCGGTTGTACTGCCAGGTGGCCAGGCGCCTTCAGGGATAGACCCGGGCCACGGTGCGCGGGTAGGGGATGGCGTCCCGGATGTGGTCCAGGCCGCACACCCATTTCACGATGCGCTCCACCCCCAGACCGAAGCCGGAGTGCGGCACGGAGCCGAAACGGCGCAGGTCCAGGTACCAGCGGTACGGTTCCTGGGGGATCCCCAGCTCCTCCATCCTCCGCAGCATCTTCCCTAGGTCGGTCTCCCTCTCGCTGCCGCCGATGACCTCTCCGAAACCGTGCGGGGCCAGGAGGTCCGCGCACTTGTAGGTGCGAGCGTCCTCCTCGTTCTCCTTCATGTAGAAGGCCTTGCATTCCTTGGGGAAGTCGGTGACGAACACGGGGGTCCGCTCGTCCTCGGTTATGGCTCTCTCCTCCGCCGCTCCCAGGTCCGAACCGAAGTCGATGTCGAAGCCCTTCTCCCGGAGAAGGTCGATGATCTTGGAATATGGCACCCTCTTGAAGGGCGGTCGGACGGCCTCGAGGGCCCTTGGGTCCCGATCGAGAAGCTCGAGCTCCTCCCGGCGCTCCCGCAGGACCTTGGCCACCATGGCAGAGACCAGCTCCTCCTGGATGCGCATGTTGCCCTCGTTGTCCACCCAGGCCTCCTCCAGCTCCATATGCCAGTACTCGGTCAGGTGTCTGGAGGTGCGGGACTTCTCGGCCCGGAAGGAGGGGGTGATGGAATAGACCCTCTCCAGGGAGAATATGAGGGACTCCAGGTACATCTGGGCGCTCTGGCTGAGGAAGGCGTCCCGGTCGAAGTATCTCAGCTTGAAGAGGGTGACCCCTCCCTCGCAGGCGTTCTGGGTGAAGATGGGAGGGGTGACCTCCACGAATTCGTTCTCCTCCAGCCATTCCCTGGCACCGGCCAGGAGCGTGGCCTTGACCTTCATCACCGCGGTCTGCTCCCGGGACCTGATCCACAGGTGGCGATTGTCCAACAAGAGCTCCTCGCTCTGGTACTCGGTGATGGGGAAGGGCAGGGCGGTGCCGATGACCCTCAGGGAAGAGACGCGCACCTCGTAGCCCCCCGGGGCGCGCTCGTCCTGATGCATGGTGCCCATCACCTCCACGGACGATTCGATGGAGGCGGCGGCGGCCGCTTCGAACTGGTCATCGGGCAGATTGCCCTTCTTGATGGTGACCTGAATGATCCCGGTGGAGTCGCGGAGCACCGCAAAGACGATCCTGCCGCTGCTCCTGGTGCGGTACACCCAGCCTCTCAATGCCACCTCTCCCCCTGGGCAGGGGGCGGATAGCAGCGAGCGGATGCTGGAAAAGGACGTCATGTTCGCACCTGGCCTGTGAAGAACTATTTCTTCGTATTCCATGATTTCGGTCCTTCGGGCTGAAAATCGATATAACTGCGAGGGGGCATGCAAGCACATGCGGATGCGGCGGGCGCGCGTCGAGGACCTCCCGGCCATCATGGACCTGGAGAGGGTCTGCTTCGGCCCTTGGAGGTGGACGGAGGACTTCATGAGGGAGATGATGGCGGATGGTGCGGTCCACACCATGGTGGTCGATGACGGTGGCCTCGTGGCCTACGCCATGATGCATATGTACCAGGACCACCGGATGGCGGAGCTGCTGTCCTTGGCCGTGTCCCCACAACGACGGCGTCAAGGGATCGGAGGATGCCTGGTGAGTTTTATGGAGAGGGAGGTGGCGGAGCGCGGGGCCGGGGCGGTCATGCTCTGCGTGCGGCCGGAGAACCAGGATGCCGTCAACCTGTACCTTTCCCGTGGCTACCGGGTGCTGGCCCGTTGCCAAGGATACTACGAGGACGGTTCGGACGCGGACATCATGGTCAAGCAATTGGGGGGAGGGGAATGATCAAGGTGAGGGAGGCGCGGACCGGTGACCTGCGGGGGCTGGAGAATAAAGAGAACCGGTTAGGGGGGCCTACGTTCTCCCTCTCCGCCCTGGAGGTGTTGATGAAAGCCCCGGACTTCTCGGTCCAGGTGGCCGGGGGTTCGGTGATGGTGCTCCATCACGAGGGGAGAGGGGGCACGAGCCATATACTGCTGCTGACCGGCCCCCTGCTTCCGGACCTGCTGGAGGCGGCGGAATCATGTTCTCGAAGTGTCGGTGCGACCGGGATCGCCGTGGAGGTGGACCCGCGGAGCGCCGCCGTTGCATATCTTCAGGCCGGGGGCTATGTTCGTAGGGGGGAGTCGGCCAACCACTTCGGCCGGGGGCGTCCGGCGTGGTTCATGGAAAGGCCTTTATGAACATTAATATATTATATAATTATAATATAAAATAATCGGGTGCGGACACCTGGCTGGCCTCAGGCAGAGTTCAAGACAACTATTATATATGGAACCGCGCATTCGCCCAAACAGACCAACGCTCATGAGATGTTGGACTGGGGTGAATGACTATGGAAGAGTCTCTTTGCAATGTTGAGTTCCTCAAAGATAACAACAATTACGTAGCAAGGGTGCAGAGCGAACTCGGGGGCCTCCGGGAGTACCAGAGCAATAACCTGGAGGAGGTTCTGGAGCAGGTCATCATCGACCTGCAAGAGGAATTCGAGAACGCGATGTGATTCCTTACGTTTTTCCCTGGGCCATAAGCCAGCACGACCGCTAAGGCGGTTATTGAGAGCGACATAGGAGGGACCGCGCATGCAAGAGAACGAGAACGACTCCATACTGACCTCTTACTACGGTGATGAGGAGGTCACGGCCATCATAACCCTGAGGGTGGAGGCCAAGGACGCCGACGAGGTCTGCGAGGGCGTGTCCATGCTCAAGCCGGCCATCGACGTTTTCCTGGTGACCGGTGACACGGACATCGTGGTCAAGGCCAAGTTCATGAACTATAACCAGTTGAAGAGGTTCCTGGTGGACGAGCTGTCGCAGATCCCGGGGGTCAAGGACACCAAGACCCTCATGGTGGTGGCCTCCTTCAAGGAGAGGGGGGAGCTGAGGTTCGTGCCCGAATGAGGCGGTTGACTCTTCAAGGACTATGAGAGGATGGTGATGGTATGGAATACGACATTAAAACGAAGCTCAATCAGATTATCGATGTCTTGGACCAGCTTTCGGAGGATACCTCCGTGCCCCGCAACATACGTCGGGGGGCTACCGAGGCGAAGGGGCGGCTGAACCAGGACGGAGAGGCCATGGACGTACGGGTGGCCGGGGCCATCGGCAAGCTGGACGATCTGGCGAACGACCCCAACATACCCATGCACGGGCGCACGGTCATCTACCGCATCATCTCCGAGCTGGAGAACCTGCTGAAGGCCGTCAACAAGTGAGCCTGTGGGTAAAAACCTTTAAAAATCGCCTGGCGTTGTAGTAGCCTCGAGGCGGACATAGTCTAGCGGTCAGGACTGAAGCTTCCCAAGCTTCGAACCCGGGTTCGAATCCCGGTGTCCGCATCATCGTTCTCAGAGATCACAGCCTTCTCCATTTCTCGTCTTCTTGGAGTTCCCTGGGGGGAGGGGACGATGGTTCATGTGTCATGGTCCGGGAGGGTCTTGTTACCCATGCGGGGTCCTCCTCGTGAGCGATGGAGCATGGCTCCGATGAACGTCGGGCGAAACCCCGCCCCGGGGAGGGTTTGAATCGTCTGCTCGGGCCTTTTACCTTCAGGTTGATCGCGGGACTCCTGGTGGTGACGTATAACCTATGGGTGAGGGATAGGATGACCAGGAAATATCCCACGAGGATGAGTGGGGAGGCCTGCCAGAGCATGCCGAAGAAGAAGGCCACCAGTAAAATGGCCATGAGGCTGGAGAATACGAAGGACGCGATGTACCTGGATATATGGCTGGGGTCCCTGGAGACCATGCCGAGGTTGTCGTAGTTGGACATGCGGACCACAAGGTACATCTCCGCCTCCAGCACGAAATACATGAAGATGGTCAGGCCGATGGTCGACCCGAACAACAGTAACTGTAAGGCGCCATTGGTGATCATAACGGCCACTAGCATCACGAAATAGAGCACTAGCAGCGCCTCTAGGCGCCTGGTCCTCTGGAAGAGCTTCAGGCTCGATGGGAGAATGACCTTTCCCAGCGTCCGGCTGGTGATCGCTCCGCCATATCGCATGAAATGGGGGATGTGCCGGCCGAGCACCCCGGCGATGCCTGTGCTGGCCTTCATCATGGCGGGGGTTATCACGCTCATCACGAAGCAGAACGCCCCGGCGAAGGGATTGAGCTCGGCCCCTTTGGTCACGGCCGGGGAATTGCTGCCTACGCTGGCGAACATGACGGACTCTGCCCCCCTCCCACAGATGGACGCCCCCATGAAGATGGAGCCTTTGGCACTGAAGCCGAGCAGATAGGCCAAGGCCCCTGTGAACAGAAGGTCGTTGACGATCACCAGGGGTGCGGCTATCAACACGATCCAGATGATCTGGGGGATCATTGCCGGGTCGATGAGCATCCCGAAGGAGACGAAGAAGACCGCCACCAAGGCGTCCTTGAAGGGGGAGAGCCGATCGTCGAACCGTTTTGCCAGCTTGGTCTCCGAGAAGACCATCCCCATGAAGAAGGCCCCGATGATGGCCGGGACGCCCGACAACTCGGCCATGGCCGCGGCCAGGAAGACGAGCCCGAGAGAGAAGAGCACGAACAGCTCATCGCTCTTGATCCTCTGGAAGTAGGTGACCACTCGGGGGACGACCAGGATGGCCAGGAAAATGAAGAAACCGTAGAATATCAGGATGCCGAACACCATCGTGGTGAGCGTTAGGGAGCCTCCTATCCCCGACTTGAACATGAGACCGCCGACTATGGTCAGTAGGATCATGGAGAGGAAGTTCTCCACGATGACCATCCCCAGGAGGAACTCCGTTTCTGGGGCCCCCATCCTGTTCTGTTCCATAAGCGACTTGCCGGTGATGGCCGCCGAGCTCATGGCGAAGACCCCGGCCAGGAACACCGTGTCCACCACCGGCCAGCCCAGGGCGAACCCCAGGAGGATGCCGGCGAACATGTTCACCCCCACGTTGATCAGGGCCAGAAGGATGGCGGGGGCCTTGGTCTTCTTTAATTTGTTCACCGAGAAACTGAGCCCCACGAAGAACATGAGAAGCGTCAGGCCCAGATACGAGAGGGACTGTACGAAGCTGGTGTCCTGTATGAGCCCGTTGTAGTCGATGCCGCCTATGGTCAGGCTCATGTGGGGGCCGATGAGGATGCCTGCCAGGATATAGCCCAGAATGACGCTCTGTCTCGCCTTGGATGCCAGGGCTGCCCCGATGAAGGAGATCAGCATGATGATCCCGAACTCGAACATTAGGTCGCCTACATCTATCATCCCTAACACCTGGTGTATCGTCCTGATGCCAGACAGCTGGTCGCTCTATCCGGCCTCTCAGGGACCAGATAAATGCAGCCCAGTGAGGTCCTCCGTTTCCGTAGAGCGGTAGGCCTAGTGCATCCCAGACCTCCATGGGATTTGGTGATATTAATAATTGTCCGATTTGAATTGAAATCCTTCCGGGGGCCGGGGATGTCCTTTAACTATCAAAAAGAAAATATTGGCCCGGTCGACCATGAGCGAAGAGTTCCATGCCATGAGCGGAGACGACGCACTGAAGGCCTTGGGCAGCAACCCTCAAGGACTGTCCGCCGAAGAGGTCCGGGAGCGACTGACCCGCTATGGCCCCAACGAGCTGACCGAGGGACGGCGGATCTCCCCGCTGAGGATATTCCTGGAGCAGTTCAAGGACCTCATGGTCATCATCCTCATCCTGGCCGCCATCATCTCCGCGGCCATGGCCACCATCCAGGACTCGCATGAGGAATGGTTGGACGCCATCGTGATCATGGTCATCGTCGTCATCAACGCCGTGCTGGGCTTCGTGCAGACCTACAGGGCGGAGAGGACCATGCAGGCCCTCAAGGAGATGGCCGCCCCCCAGACCACGGTGGTGCGTGGGGGAAGGGAGACCTCCGTCCCCTCCAGGGAGCTGGTGCCCGGGGACATCATCATCCTCAGTGCCGGGGACAGGATCTCCGCCGACGCCAGGCTGCTGGAGGCGGCCAATCTCAAGACCAACGAGGCCTCGCTGACCGGCGAGTCCCTCCCGGTGAACAAGCGTCACGCGGACGTCCTGGACGAGGAGGCCTTCCTGGCCGACCGGGTGAACATGGTCTTCTCCGGGTGCAGCGTGGACCACGGCAGGGGGCGGGCGGTGGTCACCTCCACCGGCATGAGCACCCAGCTGGGCAGGATCGCCGAGATGGTGCAGACCGAGGAGGAGTCCACCCCCCTCCAGAGGAAGCTGGCGACCCTGGGGAAGCAGCTGGGGGTGGCCATACTGGGGGTGTGCGTCTTCATCTTCGCCGTGGGCGTCCTCCGAGGGGTGGCGGCCCAGGAGATGTTCCTGACCGCGGTCAGCCTGGCGGTGGCGGCCATCCCAGAGGGGCTGCCGGCCATTGTGACCATCTCCCTGGCGTTGGGGCTCCAGCGCATGGCCAAACGCAAGGCCATCATGCGTCGGCTGCCGGCGGTGGAGTCCTTGGGCGGGGCCACGGTCATCTGCACGGACAAAACCGGGACCCTCACCAAGGGCGAGATGAACATCCGGGAGATCTATCTGGACAGCGCGATCAACGTCAGCGGCGAGGGCTTCGAGCCCCGGGGCAGGTTCACCAAGCAGGGGGAGCTGATGAACATCGAGGAGCGGGAGGACCTCAACCTGCTCCTGGTGGCCGGCGCCCTGTGCAACGACTCCTCCCTCTATCAGGAGAGCGGGAAATGGAAGGTGAGGGGGGACCCCACGGAGGGCACCCTGGTGGTCACCGCCCGCAAGGCGGGCATCGACGTCGAGGAGCTGGGCAAGAACTGTCCTCGCATCTTCGAGCTGTCCTTCGACTCGGCCAAGAAGCGCATGACCACCGTCCACCAGGTGGAGGACAGGAGGATGGCCTTCATGAAGGGGGCGGCGGAGCGGGTGCTCCCCCTGTGCACCAAGCGACGGGTCATGGACAAGGAGGTGGAGCTGACCCCCGAGATGAGGGACTACATCCTGGGCAAGAACAACGAGATGGCCAGCCGGGCCCTGCGCGTACTGGCCATCGCCGAGCGGGACGTCACTGACGTGGAGCTGCGGGAGGACGACATCGAGCGGGACCTCACCTTGCTGGGACTGGTGGGCATGATCGACTCGCCACGCAAGGAGGCCGTGGCGGCCATCAAGAAGTGCCACACGGCCGGCATAC
Source organism: Methanomassiliicoccales archaeon (assembly GCA_016926075.1). GTDB lineage: Archaea > Thermoplasmatota > Thermoplasmata > Methanomassiliicoccales > UBA472 > UBA472. The sequence goes on along the minus strand of JAFGPG010000042.1, from coordinate 21,319 downwards.
GGGTGATCATGATCACGGGGGACCACGAGCTGACCGCCCGGGCCATCGCCATGGAGATGGGCATCGTGGAGCCGGGCAAGGACAGGGTGGTCAACGGCAGGACCTTGGAGACGGCGAGCGATGAGGAGCTGACCCTTCTGCTGAAGGAGGTGAACGTCTTCGCCCGGGTGGCCTCCGAGCACAAGGTGCGCATAGTGGACGCCCTGCAGCGCGACGGGGACGTGGTGGCCATGACCGGGGACGGGGTCAACGACGCCCCGGCCCTCAAGAAGGCCGATGTGGGGGTGGCCATGGGCATCACCGGCACGGACGTGTCCAAGGAGGCCTCCCAGATGATACTGGTGGACGACAACTTCGCCAGCATCGTCAACGCGGTGGAGGAGGGGCGGGGGGTGTACGACAACATCCGCAAGTTCGTCACCTACATGCTCACCACCAACTCCGGGGAGGTGGGTGTGATGTTCGTGGGCAGCCTGGTCTTCGCGGACCCGCTCATGCTCCCGCTGCTGTTGCCGATACAGATACTTTGGATGAACCTGGTCACGGACGGCCTGCCGGCGTTGGCCCTGGGCGTGGAGCCCATAGCCAAGGACATCATGGAGCGTCCGCCCACGCCCCCGGGCAAGGCGCCCATCGACCGTCGCACCGCCTACCGCATCCTCATGGTGGGCACGGTGTTCACCATCGCCGGCCTGGTCGCCTACACCCTGGAACACTCCCAGGCATTGGCCATGGGGCTTTCCGCCGAGGACGCCGTGGCCCGTGCCAGGACCGTGGCCTTCTGCACCATGGTGCTGTCCCAGCTCTTCCTGGCCCTCTCCTGCCGTTCCTCCAGCCATACCCTTTGGGAGCTGGGGCTGCTCTCCAACAAGAAGATGCTGCTGGCCCTGATCATCTCCCTCTTCATGAGCCTGTCCATCATATACGTGCCCGGTCTGAGCGACGCCTTCCGCTCGGTCCCCCTGGGCTGGGAGGAGTGGTTGATCATCGTTCCCATGGCCGTCACCTCCATGGCCTTCAACGAGGGTATGAAGGTCTACCGGCGCCGTGCGCGGGGCGGGCGATGATCGAACTGGACGGGGCGCACGGGGAGGGTGGGGGGCAGCTCCTGCGCACCGCCCTCTCCCTGTCCGCGTTGAGCGGTAGGGGGGTGGTCATTAACGACATCCGGGCCGGCCGGCCGGACCCGGGGCTGAGACCTCAGCACCTGGCCGGGGTCCGCCTTATCAAGGAACTGTGCTCCGCCCAGGTGCAGGGTGATCAGGTGGGCTCCCGGAGGCTGGAGTTCGTCCCCGGTTCCCTGCGCGCCGGCCGTCACCGCTTCGACGTGGGCACCGCCGGCAGCCTCACCCTGTTGATGCAGACCGTCCTGCCGGCCCTTGCCCTCTCCCCGGGACGGTCCGAGCTGGAACTGGTGGGGGGGACGGACGTGAGATGGTCCCCGCCCGTGGACCACTATCGGCTGGTCCTCTTCCCCATGCTGAGGCGCATGGGACTGTCGGTGGACATGGCCGTGCCTGTGCGGGGCTTCTACCCTCGGGGCGGGGGCAGGGCGGTACTGCGGGTGGGTGGGGGGACCTTGCGGGGACTGCTCCTTGAGGAGCGGGGGGAGCTGCTCCGCGTCGGCGGCATATCCTTCGTCCAGAACCTGCCCTCCCATGTGGCGGAGCGTATGGCGCGGGCCGCCGGCGAGGAGCTGCCGGGGGGTGCCGACCTCGAGCGGCAGGTGCTGCAGGGGCCCTCGGCCGGGGCGGGGGTGGTGCTGGCCGCGGAGTACCGGAACACCGTGCTGGGCTGGAACGCCCTCGGCGCACGGGGGGTCCCCGCGGAAAGGGTGGGCCGGGAGGCCGCGCTGGGCCTGAAGGAGGAGATGGAGGGAGGAGGGACCCTGGACCTGCGCACCGCCGACCAGCTGTTGCCCTTCATGGCGCTCTCCGGGGAAGAGTGCGGTTTCAGCGTCCGCGAGATCAGCGGGCATCTTGGGACACAGCTGTGGCTGTTGCCCCAGTTCCTTTCGGTGCGTTGCACGGTGGACGATGGGCCACCCCGGGCGGTGCGGGTCAGCCGTACATGATGGAGCGCTTCTTGGCCAGCTCCTCGCTCTCCCCGGTCTTCTTCTTGATCTCCATGAGCGCCTCCTCGATGAGCGCCGCCTCCTCCAGCAGGGGCTGGGTGTCCAGCTGGGTATGCAGCAGCAACCTGTCGATGGCCTCTGTGGCCGCGGCGGCTGCCCGGGCGTCCGGGTAATCGGAATGCGCCTCCGAGAGAATGGAGACCACGTCGAAGTTGCGGTTGACGCCCTCGTTCAACAGGACACCGGCGAGTCCGACCACCACCCCGTTCTCGAACACGGGGATGTCGTTCTTGATCAGAACCTCCCGGGCGCGCGGCGTGGAGGCCACCGCGTAGACCTTGCACTCATCTTCGTTACTGCTTTGCTCCTCCACCTCCTCTCCGGCCTTATTGGCCAGGCCTTCGGGGGAGATGACCATGCGACAGCCCTTGTATTCCAACCAATCCATGATGGCCCAGGCCAAGGGCTTCAGTATCTCCTGAGGGGGCTCGAACTCGGAGACTATGACCACGATCTTGTCGTTCCCCTTCTTCCCTATATTGCCGGAATAGACCCGGACCGGTGAGTAGGGCACGCCGTCGCGCACGATGGATACCGAGGGCAGGTAGGGGGAGTCCAACACGGCCACCAGGTCCAGGTCCAGCAGGTTGACCAGGTAGTTGGCGGTGATGGAGCCGACCAGCCCTATGCTGGAGAAGCCCTCGATGACCGTAGCCCCCTTGAGATTGGCCCTCTTCAGCTCGATGATGTCGAAATCGTTCATCATCGCGGATATCGGTTTTTTGCTATTAAAGCCCCCATCACCCTTATGCCGGATACCGTGGATATCCGTTAACATGAGGCCCCGGGTGATAGTCAACTGTGCCATGTCCCCTGACGGTAAGATCGCCGGGACGGAGAGGAGGCAGCTGCGCATCTCCTCCCCGGAGGACCTGGAAAGGGTGAGGCGTTTGCGCATGGAATGCCAGGCAATATTGGTGGGGGCGGGCACCGTCCTGGCCGACGACCCTCATCTGACGGTCAAGGGGATGCCCCCGGAGCGGCAGCCGTTGCGGGTGGTGCTGGACCCCAGGGGCAAGGTGCCGGAGTCCTCCCTGGTCCTCGACCCCCGCTCGCGAACGCTGATGGTGACCCTGGAGGACTGCGCGCGCCGCTATCCGGGGGCGGAGACCCTGCGACTGGGCAGGGGAAGGATCGACCTGCCGCGCCTGCTGGAGGAGCTGGGCGAGAGGGGAGTGGGCACTCTGTTGGTGGAAGGGGGAGGGGAGACCATCTTCTCCTTCTTCCAGGCGGGACTGGTGGATGTCTATTCGGTCTACGTGGGCGATTTCATCGTCGGGGGCCGCGAGGCGCCCACCCCTGTGGACGGCGACGGTCTTCATCAAGGGGAGCATATCGACCTCCGCCTGGTCTCGGTGGAAAGGCTGGGCGGGGGGGTTCATCTGACCTACGAGGTACGCCGGGATGCCTGAGCCCCGCTTCCTCCTGGACGGCATGCTGGGCTCCCTGGCCCGATGGCTGAGGATCCTGGGATACGATGCCCGATACGCCCGCGACCTGCCGGACGGGGAGCTGCTCTCCCTGCTCTCCGAGGGCGATCGGGTGCTCCTGACCCGCGATCGCCAGCTGGCCGCCCGTGCCGGGGAGCGCGGGGAGTACCTGGGGGGGACGGACCTCGACGCCCAGCTGGCCTTCGTGGTCACCCGTTTCCAGCTGGAACTGGACCGCGGTCCCTCCCGCTGCACCGCCTGCAACGGAAGGCTGCGCCCCGTGGACAGGGACTCGGTCAGGCAGGAGGTCAACGAGGGCACCTATGATGGTCACTGTGACTTCTGGCGGTGCGAGGATTGCGGCAAGGTCTACTGGCAGGGGGCGCACTGGAAGAACATACGTAAGAGGATGGAAAGGCTCAGCAGAGGTCCCGGAAGTACTCCTCGCTGAGCACCTTACCGTTGCTGGCGTTGATGACCATTACCCCTTTGGTGCCCTCCACGCACCATATGGGGACGTAGATGATGCCCAGCGATCTCACTGAGCGCTCGTCCAGGCGGGGATGCACCATCACCCTCTCGGTCATGGTGGCCTGCCCCATCTCCCGCACCATGTCCCGCTCGTAGGTGTGCTCCTTCTCCACCGCCGCCCGCACCAGGGAGGCGGCCTCCTCCTCCTCCAGCTGCGGCTCCAGGCGCTTGTGCCCCATCTCCAGGCGGGGAACGGTACTGGGGACCTTCTTCCAGGGCTCCACCGCTCTGGTCATGGCGTTGACCGCTAGCAGGCCCTCCTTGCTGCCGATCCTGCCCTCTCCCACGAAGAGAGGGGCCTCGTAGCTGAATATGTAATAGGGAACCAGTTCCAGGCGGTGGTTGAAACCGCCCACGGTCCAGGCGGTGATCTCCACCACCTCGTTCAGGCCCAGGGCCAGGGGTGCGATGCGCTCGTCCTCCATCAGTTCCTGCAACCCTTCCCGCATGGACGCTGGAAAGTCGTCCGCGTACAGTTCGTCGATGAGCCCGTGGTCCTCCTCGCCCACCAGCCTCTCGATCCTGGTGCGCCCGATCTCGTGCTCAACGGCCTCCCGGTCCCACACCACCACATGTGAAGGGAGCCCCTTCTGAACGTTCTCGGCCAGGGGCACCAATGCCGCCAGCACCACCTTTCCCTTGAGCTTGGGGAGGGCCTTCTGGAACTCCTCCAAGGCCGCCGGGGAATGGCGGGGATAGGGGAAGAAGCTCAGTTCCAGGCCTTCCCGGCGCCCCTGGACGAAGCTGCCCATCATCTCCACGAGGAACCCCCTGGACTCCAGTATCTCCTTCAGCACAGCGACGAGGGTGGTCATTGACGCCTAGGAGGGAGAAACGTGGCTGGGGATAAATAGGTTATCGGGACCCCTTCCACAGGTCCCGTCCACTGAGGGATTCCTGCCCCAGGTATCCCATGAACTCCACTGGATAGGGCTCGAAGAGGACCTGCCCTTCCAGGTACCCCTCCCCATAACGCAGGGACCAGGACCTCAGCAGGAGCAGGGGGGCGGTGAGCGGCACCTTGCCCTTCGCGAACCACTGCAGGCTCTGCAGGAAATGCTCCTTCTCCGAGGCCTGCAGTCGCTCGGAGAAATAGCCCATGGCGTGCATGAGGACGTTGTTCCAGGAACGGCGGCGAGGAGGTCGGAGCAGCGCGGCGTGCAACCCCTCCTCATAGCTGCGAAAGCGCTCTTTCACCGGGTCGGAGGAGGCCGCTATCCGGCCCAGGCGGCGCATGCCCTCCTGAGCGTAGCCCATGAGCAGCAGCTTGTGCGCGGTGTGGAAGTCCATGAGGTCCCGGGCGCCTCCCCCTTCCCGGGCCTGGCGGAAACGTGCCCCGGTGAAGATGCGGATCAGGAAGTGGTCCGCCAGGCTGGGGTCGAGAAGGCGGGCCTCGTCCTCCACCGGTAGATGGGGGAAGCCCCTGAGCACCTCCCGGGCGAACATGCCGCTGGCCCTGCTGGTGATGGCGGCCTTGGCTCCTTCGGATGGATAGATCCGGACATCCTTGATGCCGCAGGACGGCGACCTGCTCTTGAGCAGGAAACCGTCCACGTCCTGTAGTCGGGACAGATGCTCGTGGGCGAACCCCAGGGCCAGCTCGGTGACGTCCCTGCCGCTGGCCGGTTGCACCAGGTGGTCCCGCCCCTCCAGGCGCACAATGCGTACCGGGTCGCGGGGCACTCCTAGCCCCATGTCCGCCTCCATGCACACCGGTAGGAACTCCACGTAGGGCATGAGCCTCAGCACCAGCTCACTGGGGATCATCGCCCCGTCGTAGCGGCAATGATCGAACTCGATGCAGCGGCTGATGACCACGCGGGGACGGGGATGAGGCACGGCACGTCCTAGGGAGGGTTAAGTAAAAAAGCGTATGGGGGGATGATGGTCCATGGACTGGGGGCGCGCCAGGTTGGCCTTCGCACTGATGGCGCTCGGCTCGGTGGTCCTGGCCTGGGTGGCGGCGGCCAGGGGCGAGCTGGAGCTCTACCTCTTCCTGATCTTCCCGGTCATCAAGGTGGAGGGGGTCTGGGGGGCGGCCTCCCTGCTGCTGGCCCTGGGCGCCTTCATCCTTCTGGTGTTCAGCCTGTTGCCCCGGGGGCTGGCGGTGAACGGTCCCCTGGACCGTTCGGCGGGCGGCGTGGTGCTCATAGGGCCCTTCCCCATCATCCTGGGCACCGACCGTCGGGCCACCATAATAGCGCTGGCGGTGGCGGTGACCGTTCTGGCATCACTGCTCTTCCTTCTCCTGTAACAGCTGCTTGATGGCGTCCCAAGGTTCCAGCTTGCGTCTCCGAGAGAGATCGCGCAGCCCCTGCATGATGTCCAGATAGTCCTGGTAGAGCAGGCCGGCCCTGCGCACCTCCCGGCCCACCGCCTTCTCCACACTGTCGTCCCTGCGCCGCTTCTCCAGTGCGGCCCCCAGAACGCTGAGCTGTTCCGGGCTCATCTGTGCCATTCCTCCACCACCTTCAGGAAGTTGCGGAAGATGTCCTCGCCGAACTCGGTGTTCTCCACCTCCGGGTGGAACTGTACCGCGTACAACGGCCTTCGCAGGGAGCGCATGGCCTCCACCGGGCAGGTGTCGGAATGGGCCAGGACCTCGAACCCTTCCGGTATCGTTTTCACCTCGTCATTGTGAGATTCCCAGACATCGAACTGCCCGGGGAGGCCGGAGAAGAGCTCGTCGGCCTGGTCCACGAAGAGCCGCGTGCGTCCGAACTCTGCCCGTACCGCCGGGCCGGTGGAGCCGCCCAGGTGAATGGCCATGAAGTGCATGCCCGCACATATGCCCAGTATGGGGAAGTCCGCCCGGTCCAGGTATTGACCGTTGTTGCCCATGCGGGCCGTCTCGGAGCCCACGTTCGGCGCGCCGCCGGAGAGCACCAGGGCGTCCACCTCTCCCAGCTCCTCGAAGGGCGTGGTGTTGGGCACGATCCTGGTATCCACCTTGAGGTACCTGAGCACCCTCCATTCCCGGTGCGTCCATTGCCCTCCGTTGTCCACCACCAGGACCCGCATGGGGACCGAATCATCGATGGCCCGTATAAAGGGATTGGTCGGTCCGGTCGTAACTGTTCGGGAAACGATTATGTTGAGGAGCGTTAATGGGATATCATCATGAAGGCCGTGATATTCGACCTGGGTCACACCCTCATCGACTACTACCATGACTGGTCCGCGCCGGAGGGGCGCACGGTGAGCCGGCTCTATCGCCTGGCGCGGGAGGCGGGAAGCCACATGCAGGAGGCGGAGTTCCGCGGTTCTGTGATGGCCACCCTGCAGCGAGACCGCGAGCGCAAGTCGCGGGACATGCTGGAGGTGCCCTTGGAGCGGGTACTGGGGAACATCCTGGGCAACGCCGGCTGCCTGGTGGACGAGGGGCTCATACAGGACGCCCTGGAGATCTTCTACTCCGCCCTGCAGGAGGACCGCCGGCTCATACCGGGCACGGTGGAGATGCTGGAGAGGGTGAGGGACCGGGGGTGCGCGGTGGGCCTCGTCTCCGACGTTGCCTGGGGATTGCCATCGGAGTACCCGTTGCGGGACATTAGGCATTACGGTCTGGAGCGCTTCTTCGATGACATGATCTTCTCCACCGATGTGGGGCTGCGCAAGCCGCACCCCCGCATGTTCAAGATGGCCCTCTTCAACCTGGGGGCGGGGAGCGGGGATTCCATGTTCGTGGGGAACTCCCTGCAGGCGGACATCAGGGGGGCCAAGGGCGTGGGCATGAGGGCGGTGCTCAAGAAGAGCGCCTATTTCCAGCCGGACGATGGTATCGTGCCGGACCACATCGTGGATGACTGGGAGGACCTGGACACCCTATTGTGAGGCTCACTCCCACTCGATGGTGGCCGGGGGCTTGTGGGTGATGTCGTAGACCACCCGGTTAACGTTGGCCTTCATCTCGTTGGTGATGCGCAGGGAGATGCGCTCCAGCACGTCGTACGGGATGCGGGAGAAGGCCGCGGTCATGCCGTCCACGGACTCCACGGAACGGATGGCCACCGTCCGGCCGTAGGCCCGCCTGTCGCCCTGCACTCCCACCGATTGCACCGGGAGCAGGACCGCGAAGTACTGCCAGGGGCGGACCATGGCCCCCTTCTCGGAGGCCGCCTCCAGCTCCTGTTCCACGATGGCGCATGCCTCCCGCACCACCCTCACCGATTCCTCATCGGCCTCCCCTATGACCCGGATGGCCAGCGCCGGCCCCGGGAAGGGCTGGCGTTCGGAGACCTCCACCCTCAGGTGACGGGCCACCTGACGCACCTCGTCCTTGTACAGGTCCCAAAGGGGCTCCACCAGCTTGAGGGACATGTCCTTGGGCAGTCCCCCGACGTTGTGATGGCTTTTGATGGTGTCCCGCACCCCGTCCCCGCTCTCTATCCAGTCCGGGGCGATGGTGCCCTGCACCAGGAACTCGGCCCCGAAGGCCTTGGCCTCCCTTTCGAAGACCCGGATGAAGCGCTCGCCGATGGCCTTCCTCTTCCTCTCCGGGTCGGTGTGCCCCTTGAGCGCGGCGAAGAACTCCTGGCCAGCCTCCACCATCTTGTAGTGAAGGCCTAACTTGTCGAAGGTGCCCCTCACGTGCTCCGTCTCCCCCTGGCGCATGAGACCGGTGTCCACGTAGACGGTCAGCAGGCGCTCGCCGATCGCCCGGTCCACGAGCACAGCGGCCACCGTGCTGTCCACCCCGCCGGAGCAGGCGATGACCGCCTTGCCGGGAATCCTCTCCCTCATCTCGGCGACCTTCTCCTCCACGAAGACCTGGGAATCGAACATCAGCCCTCCACCTCCTGGGAATCGCGCTCCACCTTCTCCACCATCTCATGACGGTAGGAATCCAGCTTCCGGGCCAGGCCCTCATCCGTCAAGGATAGGATGGAGACCGCCAGCAGCGCAGCATTGTCCCCCCTGTCCAGTCCCACGCAGGCCACCGGGACCCCGGGGGGCATCTGGACCATGGACAGGATGGCGTCCAGCCCCAGTTTTCCGGAGACCGGGACCCCGATGACCGGTCGGGGGGTGAGGGCGGCCACCATCCCGGGGAGAGCGGCGGCCAGACCGGCCACGGCGATGAACACCTGGGCCCCGCTGCTCTTCACGAGCCCCCGTACCCGTTCCGGGGTGCGATGGGCGGAGGCCACCACCATCTTGGCCTCCACGTCGAAGCCCCTCAGAACCTCCAGGGCCTTACGGCCCACCTCCACGTCGCTCTTGCTCCCTAGGACGATGAGAACCGCAGGCATCATGGCCACTGACAGAGTTCAAATAAAAAAGGATTTGCCTCCTAGGGAGACAGGGGCGGAAGGGGGAAGGGACCTCAGCTCTTCATGATGGCCAGCAGGAACACTCCCACGGCCACAAGGGCCCCGATCAGGGCGGCCAGTATGTTGACGAAGGCGTCCCATATGACCTGGGACAGGTCCACTTCGATCACCTCGTCGACATAGCCTAGGTAGACCCAAACAAGGCCAACGATCAGACCCACCACCAACAAGACGACACCGATCATCCTGCTCTTGCCGCTTCCGAAGTAGGCTGTGAAGACGCCAGCCAGCAGCATGATGAGGCTGAAGGTCAGCAGGAGCACGGTCAGGAAATCCATCAGTTCCATTCTTGATCACCTTTAGTTGATACTCATACGAGGATAGCGGTGTCGATGGGCAGCGGTCGGGCCCTCCCCTTCCACGCGCCCCGTTCGGGTCCGGAGAGCAGGAGGCGCCTCCATGCCATACGTTCACCTTGGGCGCCCTCTACGGTTTTTCACTTATTATAATTTTGCTTCAATCCTCATCCTCCGGCAACGTGTCCAGCCTGGTCGCGGGAGCTCATTTTAACGACTCCACCCTTTCCAGCACCTGCTCCCATCCGGGCACGTTGGTCAGCGACCCGGGGGAGGACACGGCGAAGGAGGCCGCCGAGCAGCCCAGAAGTCCGCAGTCCAGCCAGCCCATCCCCCGGTAGAGCCCGGCGTAGAAGCCGGCCCGGAAGGCGTCCCCCGCCCCGGTAGGGTCGATCGCCTGCACCTTCGCTGCGGGGACATCCAGTATCTCGTTCTTAGTGTAGATGCGGGCGCCCTTTGCCCCCAGCGTATTGATGATGACCTGCATCTCCCGGAAGCTTCCCAGAAGCTCCTCGGGGCCCTCCTTGCCCGTGTATCTGAGGGCCGTGGCCAGTTCGTTCCGGTTGCAGAAGAACATGTCCGTGTACTCCAGGGCCTTGTTGAACCGTTCCGCGTCCCAGACGTGGTGTATCTCCTGCGCGGGGTCCAGGGACCTCCTCTTCCGCAGCATCTGGGGAAGGGTGAGCAGCCTCAGATAGTAGTCCGGGGAGCCGGTCATGAGATGTATCGCCAGGGCCTCCTTGGCCCCCTGGACCCTCAACGGGTAGGAGGCCATATCGGCCATGGCCCCCTGGAACACATAGGCCACCTGGTCCTCCCTCTCATCAGTGACGATCCACACCACGGGGGTCTCCTGCCCCTCCACTTCCACCAGCTCGTCGAGGATGACCCCATGGCTGGACATGAGCTCCCGGAAGGCCGGGGGGAGGTCGCGACCCACGTAGGAGACCAGGGCGGTGGGCACCTCCAGGGCGGAGGCCATGGTGGCCAGGTTCGCTCCGGTCCCACCGAAGAAGCTCTTCCTGCCCAGAACGTTCACCGAGGTGTTCCTCTCTGGCAGCTGGGCCACCCTGAGTATGTGGTCCAGGTTGACATGGCCGTACACGCAAAGGAAGGGCCTCATCACGTCCCCTCTTGCCAATCCTGCAGGTATTTCCTCTGCCCCTCGGTCAATCGGTCGATGTCCAGGCCCATGCTATGGAGCTTGATGCGCGCCACCATCTCGTCCATCTCCGGGGGGACGCCGTGCACCTTGGGCTCCAGGGAGGCGTGGTTCCGCACGAGATGCTCCAGGCTCAGGGCTTGGATGGAGAAGCTCATGTCCATGATCTCCACGGGATGCCCCTGGCCGGCGGCCAGGTTCATGAGCCTCCCCTCGGCGATCAGGTAGACGCTGCGTCCGTTCTCAAGGGTGTAGCGGTCCACCAGCTCCCGGACCCGGACCGGGGGGCCGGACATGCCCTCCAGCTCTCTCTTCGAGATCTCGTTGTCGAAATGGCCGGAGTTGCCCAGAACGCAACCGTCCTTGATGACCGCCAGGTGCTCGGCGCGTATGACGTCCTTGCATCCGGTGGCCGAGATGACGATGTCCGCCTGGGGTGCCGCGCGTATCATGGGCATGACCTGGAAGCCGTCCAGGCGGGCCTCGATGGCCCGCACGGGGTCCACCTCGGTGACGATGACGCTTGCCCCGAGGCCCTTGGCCCTCATGGCCACCCCCCTCCCGCACCAGCCATAGCCGGCCACCACCAGGGTCTTGCCGGCCACCAGCAGGTTGGTGGCGTTCATGAAGCCGTCGAAAGTGCTCTGTCCGGTGCCGTAGCGGTTGTCGAAGAGGTACTTCATGCGAGCGTCGTTCACGGCCATGACCGGGAACCTGAGCTGGCCCTGAGCGGCCAGGGCCTTCAGTCGTATGACCCCGGTGGTGGTCTCCTCGTTGCCCCCCTTGACCTCCTCCAGCTGATCGCGGCGCGAGGTGTGCAGCATGGTGATGAGGTCCGCCCCGTCATCGACGACGAAGTCGGGGCGCATGTCCAGCACCGCGTTGAGGTTCTCGTAGTACTCCTCATGGCTCTCCCCTTTGCGGGCGAACACCTCGAGCCCCATTCGTTCCCTGAGCGCCAGGGCCACGGAGTCGTCCGTGGATAGCGGGTTGCAGCTGGCCAGGCGGACCTTGGCCCCCGCCCGGGCCAAGGTCACCGCCAGCATGCCGGTCTTGGCCTCCACGTGCAGGGCCATGCCCACCTTGGTCCCCTCGAGTGAGCCGTCCCGCCTCATCCTCTCCCCGATCTCCCTGAGCACCGACATGTGCGCCTCCGCCCATTCCAGCCGGCGGGAGCCTTTCAACAGCAGCTCTTGGTCCATATGATCATCTCGTGTCGGTCGAAGCCTGGCCGGTCAGCCCCTTGCATATGCGTTCCAGGATCGCCTCCAGGTTCCGACGGTTGTCGAAGCGGTCCAGGATGTCCCTGGCCTCCTCCGGCCTCTGTACGAGCCCTCGGGCCTGGGCGGTCATGTTGGGAACCGCCCTGGTCAGCTCGTCCACCACAGCCACGGTGGCCGCCCGACTGGTGCGGGAGAGGGGGTTGAGGTCGATGGATATGACGTCCTTCCCGGCCTTCACCATGGCCTCCGCCCGGTCCCCGTCCTCCAGGGGTATGAGCACCACGTCCGCGGCCAACAGTCCTTCCTTGGTGCATCTGGCCCGATCGGAAGAGATGCCCTCTAGCAACCCGTCCTGTCGACGGCCCAGGACCTTCTCCCCGGTCTCCCTTTCCAGGAAGTCGCAGACCTTCTCCATTCGTCGGTCTTCGCGATGGAAGAGGTTCACCTCCAGGGTCGCTCCGCAAGCCCGGGACAGCTCCCCCAGCTCTCGGGCGGCCAGGGCGGCGGCGTTGCCATTGACGGTGATGACCGGCCTGCGGGCCAGGGAAAGGAGGGCTGCGGCGGCCCTCTCCGCGGTCTCCGCTTCCGGAACGGTCCTCTCCCCCAGGAGGTAATCGAAGGCCTCCCCTCGGCCATGGGCGATGAGGCCGGTGACGGAGACCAGGCCCTCCTCGGTCAGTTGGGCCATGCGTTCCCTGGTGACCAGCGAACGATGCCTCGGGTGGCTCTCGGGGATGTGCACGTCCGGTACAAAGCGTGCTCTGACATAAAAGTGTGCGCCGAGATAGGTACGGTAGATGGCCGGGCGCATGATAATGTTAAATATGTCCAATGGAGAGCGCAATCAGCAAAGGTTAAATGTCCGGAGGCTCAAATTAAATATACATTTGCGTAATGTTCTTATACTAGATTCATAATCCTCTATCTCAACACCGGTTAACGAACGGTGAACATGGTGAACCATGCGATTTCTGGGGAACGTGCAGGAAGTGACCGTGGACGGCAAACTGGTGGTCCGCGCCGTGCTTACCCCCAAGCTTCGCGCCAAGGTCTGGGACAACCGCAAGAGGACCGTGGGACGTATCGTCCGGGTTTTCGGACCAGTGAGTTCACCTTATGTGACCGTTGAACCTACCGGGGACACCAGCATGCTCTCCGCCGCTGGGAGGCAGGTGTATATTGATGGGGTCGATGACCATGGCAAAACAAAAGGAAGGGGCAGAGGAGATAACCAGGTGCCCGGAGTGCAATAGCGCGCATCTGGTAAGGGACTATGAACGGGGCGAGCTGATCTGCGAAGAGTGCGGATTGGTGATCGACGACCAGTTCATAGACCTGGGCCCTGAGTGGAGGGCCTTCGACGTGGAGCAGGGCGAGAAGAGGGCCAGGACCGGAGCGCCCATGACCTATACCATCCACGACAAGGGACTGTCCACCGAGATCTCCTGGAAGAACAAGGACTCTTACGGGAAGAGCATTCCTACCCGTAACCGTGCCCAGCTCTACCGATTGCGCAAATGGCAGCGGCGCATTCGGGTCTCCAATGCCACCGAGAGGAACCTGGCCTTTGCGTTGAGCGAACTGGACCGCATGGCCTCGGCCATGGGGCTTCCTCGCAACGTGCGGGAGACGGCGGCCATGGTCTACCGCAAGGCGGTCAACAAGAACCTCATAAGGGGCAGGAGCATCGAGGGGGTGGTGGCCGCATCGCTCTACGCCGCCTGCCGACAGTGCAACGTACCAAGGACGCTGGACGAGGTGGCCTCCTCCAGTCGCGTGGGGCGCAAGGAGATCGGGCGCACCTACCGCTTCATGACCCGCGAGCTCTCCCTGAAGCTCATGCCCACCAAGCCTCAGGACTACGTTCAGAGGTTCTGCTCCGAGCTGAAGCTCAGCGGGGAGGTGCAGGCCAAGGCCGCGGACATCCTGAAGGACGCCAACAAGAAGGAGCTGACCTCGGGGCGCGGCCCGACGGGGGTCGCCGCGGCGGCCATCTATATCGCCAGCATATTGTGCAACGAGCGACGCACCCAGCGGGAGGTGGCGGACATCGCCGGGGTGACCGAGGTCACCATACGCAACCGCTATAAGGAGCTGACGGACAAGCTGGGCATCGAGATCCAGCTCTGACCCGCAAACCTCTTATCCCCCGAACCATGTAAAGGATAGCGCTGGGAACCCATAGAGGTGTGCTGTTTGAAGGTAAATAAGCCGATCCTGATGTTGCCATCGATAGGCGTGATCTTCGCCGGTATCATGCTGTGCATCTCCCCTTTCATGGGCATCTTCGCCTACCGATCTCTGGGGACCATCACGGGCATCATCTTCCTGTTATTGTTCACCATGGTCGGTATATGGGAGGTCTCCCTGTTCCGGGCCATCGGCGGGGCGCAGGTGGGGGAATGGCCGGGCATCGTGAAGACCCTGGCGGTGGCCATGCTGCTGCGTCTGGTCATTCTGTTATCGATGAGGGACGTGATGCTCGTCCTCAACCTGGTCGCCCTGGGAATAGAGGGAGGCACGCTGCTCATCATCTACATCAACCGTCAGGCCTTCATGCCCACGGAGGAGGAGATACAGGCCACCACCAGGCGCTTCTCCCAGGCCTCGGTGAAGACCGTGGCCAAGTGCCCCAAGTGCTCAGCAGAGGTGGAGGCGGGCTGGATACTGTGCCCGGACTGCGGGACCCGGCTCCCCCGTTTCTGCGCCGAGTGCGGCACGGAGATCAAGGAGGATGAGCAGGTGTGCAGCAATTGCGGCATGAGACTGGAAGTGCCCACCTCCCTCATCGACATGGTTGACACCTTACGCAAGACCGCGGAGATGGGCGATGCCGCTCCGGAGACCCGCTCCGCGCGCTACGCCCGATTGGGCGAGGGTCTGCTAAAGATAGGCCGGTTGGAGGAGGCCATCGAGGCCTTCCGGACCGCCATCCATTACACCCAGTTCGACCGTAAGCGCACCAACTTCATGGTCAAGATGGCCGTGGTCATGGCCAACAAGGGTCTCGTAGATGAGGCGGAGAAGCTGCTGGACGCCGCCCAGCAGATGGACCCGGAGGATGTGGCTGGGGCCCGCAAGGTGCGAGAGGGGCTTTACCAGAACAGCGCGTCCCCGGCCTAGGGGCGCACCCTGGTCAGCTTCACGTAGCGCAGTCTTTCCCCCGAGCTGGCAAAGAGTATCTCCTTCTTCACCCCATGGGCCAGGCGCACGGCCCGCGAGATCTCCGCCCACACCGTGGAGTAGTCGTCGGGCACCACATGCACCAGGTAACGGGAGTGATGTTTGGATGGGTCCCCCTCATAGACCCGGAAGTGCGTGCCATACTTGAACCCGGTCTTCACCACCATGCCCCGGGATCGCAGGTCCTGGTAGGCCCTCATGCGCAACGTGAAATCGGGCTGTGAGCGCCGTGCCTTGCATAGGAACCCTTTCCTGCCCAGCCTCTGTCCGGAGCGGACGGAGCGCACCTCCAGACGGCCCTTCTCCATCAGGTGGGCGGTCTCCAGCAGGGACAGCTGCAGCATCGGCCCGATCCTCTTTCCGTAATAGCCGTTGCCGTAGAGGAGGTCCGCCCCCTCCCCTAGCACGATGACCGTGTCGCCTATGAGCGCCCCCTCGGCATTGGTGGCCGATTCCTCGGTCATTCCTCTTGGCTCCACGGCCTCCACCGTGTAGTAGGTGATGTCCCCCTCCTCGTCCACCACGCCCAGCAGGAGGTCCTTGCGCGTGCGCAGGGAGGTCTCACTCTTCTCCAGCAGTGCGGCGATGTTGAAGGCGTCCCGCTCGGATATGGCCAGCACCCAGTTCTTGGCCGGGGAGCTGTGCGGGTTGGCACCGCGCGGATAGACCCGGAGGTCGAAATCGCCCTGGTCCATCTTGACGATGTACCCCCGGTGACGCAGGTCCCTATAGACGAGGTAGAGGGCCGGCAGGCGCTCCACGGAGCGGGCGGCCCGGCGGAACAGAGAGGCGTGGTCCATGTCCTTCCCGGTGACCTGCACCCTCAGTTTGCCGCACTCCAAAAGGTACAGCGCCTCCAGCAGGTCGAGCTCCACTCCCCCTCCCGGAAGGGGATAGCCATAATGGCCCTTGTTGTAGACCTGGCTGCCCTCGGCCATGTCCGTGATGATGACGCTATCGCCCACCAGCTCGCCGGCCATGCCCATGGAACGACGTTTCGCAGTTAAAGCTTCCTTGCGCGGCTAAATATATATACTAGATGTTGACAATGTTAATATGTATACGTTGAGTTACATAGTTGGTGGAACATGGACGAGCTTGACAGAATGCTATCGGTCATCGAGAACCCCACCCGCCGCCGCATACTGGAGGCGCTGGTGCGTGAGCCGCACTACCCCCTGCAGCTGGCCCGGGAGCTGGGGCTCAGCCAGCAGGGCATCATGAAGCACCTGCGCATGCTTGAGGAACTGGACCTGGTAGGGTCCTTCTCCGAGGAGAGCGAGCGAGGTCCTTCCCGCCGCAGGTACTTCCCGACCACCGGCTTCACCATCGTTGTGGACATCGGTCCTGGGCTGTTCAACACCGACATCGTCACCCGGCCTATAGAGGAGCGTCTCCTGGAGAGGCCTGTCGGGGAAGGCGGGCGTCGCCTGCTTGACCTGCGCCAGGAAGTAGAGGCCATCGATCGTGAGCTGGACGGCCTCAAGGGGCGTCGGGCGCAGCTTATCGCCCAGAAGGAGGCCCTGCTGGAGGAGGCGGGGCAGGTGGTAGAGGTCACCTATCCGGATTACCGCAGCCGCAAGATCGTGTACGAGTACGTTCTGCACCCGGAGATGGACAAGAAGGAGCTGGCCGAGGCGTTGGGGTTACGCGATGACCTGGTGGAGGGAATACTGGGAACGTTGGAGGTGGGAGATGACGACATCGGAGGGCAGTGAGCTGGAGAGATATCTGCGGGAGATCAAGAGGATCGGCGCCGATCTGGACCAGGCCATGCGCTCGGCGGCCTCGGACATGGACCGGCTGGGAAGGGAGGCCCTGCGGAATGCCACGGAGAACGCCAGGAAGGGGGCGAAGGAGGCCGAGCAGGCCCTGCTGCGTCTGGAGAACGAGCTGAGGCAGGGCGGTCCCAACATCCGCAGGGAGATGGAGGACCTAGGCCGTCGATTGAACGAGACGGCGTCCAAGGTGGAGCGGGAGATAGAAAGGAGATTAAGGTAAGATTTATATAGAAGAACAAACACTATAGTGTATTACTAAGAGTTTACAACTCTTGGTTGATATGTCAGGAGGTACAGGAGATGAAGGAGAAGAAGAAGGAGAACGTAGAGCTAGTGCCCCATTACTGGACCTGGAGTCCGGTCTCGATGTTCGAGGACATGGAGCGCCTGTTCGGTGACCTTCGTTCCGGGTTCATGTTCCCCGGGCGGACCATGGTCCCCAAGGAGGGCACCAGGATGCCCATGTTGGACCTGAGGGAGGAGGACGATCGCTACGTGGTGCAGGCCGAGATGCCAGGCATGGGCAAGGAGGACGTCTCCATCGAGATGGAAGGGGACGTGCTGCAGATCACCGCGCGCAAGGAGCACGAGGTCGAGGAGAAGGACGAGGGCTATCTGAGAAGGGAGAGGGGCAGCATGCGCTTCTTCCGGCAGGTGCGCCTACCGGAGAACGTTGACCGTGAGAAGGTCAAGGCCAAGATGGAGAACGGCGTCCTGGAGATCGCCTTGCCCAAGATCCAGGTGAGCGAGGAGAAGAAGAGCCGTATCGATGTGGAGTGAAGAGCGCTCCTCAATAACAATAGAGTGGAAGAGATGAATTCGTCAGACAAGGTATTGAAGGTCGCCGAGGCCAAGTCCAAGGATGCGGGACGGGGCATCGCCAGGGTGGACCCCGCGGTCATGGAGGTCCTGGGGCTCACCGCCGGCGATGTGGTGCAGATCGAGGGAAAGAAGAGGACCGTGGCGTTGGTGTGGCCTGGCTATAACGAGGATGCCAATCGCGGTGTTATACGCATAGACGGCACCATACGCCGCAACGCCCAGACCAGCATCGACGAGAAGGTGGCCATAAGGAAGGTGACCGTGAAGCCGGCCCAGAAGATCGCCTTCGCCCCCACGGAGGAGCTACGCATCATGGGCGGGGAGGAGTACCTGGGCCAGATGATGGAAGGCCGGGTCTTCTCGCGCGGGGACGTGGTGGAGCTGAACGTCATGGGCCGCCGCATCGACCTAGTGGTCATGTCCCACCAGCCCGGTACGGAGGCCGTGCTGCTGACCAGCGGTACGGAGATCAAGATCAGCGACAAGCCCACCAAGGAGGCGGCCACCGGTATACCCAAGGTCACCTACGAGGACATAGGCGGGCTGGGCGACGAAGTGAAGAAGGTGCGGGAGATGATCGAGCTCCCGCTCCGTCACCCGGAGCTCTTCGAGCGCTTGGGCGTGGAGGCTCCTAAGGGCGTGCTGCTGCACGGCCCCCCGGGGACCGGAAAGACCCTGCTGGCGAAGGCGGTGGCCGGGGAGACCAGCGCCAACTTCGTATCCATCGGCGGACCGGAGATCATGAGCAAGTTCTACGGCGAGAGCGAGGAGCGGTTGAGGGAGATCTTCAAACAGGCCGAGGAGAACGCTCCATCCATCATCTTCATCGATGAGATCGACTCCATCGCCCCCAAGCGCGACGAGGTCAGCGGGGAGATGGAAAGGAGGATCGTAGCGCAGCTCCTGGCGCTCATGGACGGGCTGGAGGCCAGAGGGAAGGTGGTGGTCATTGGTGCCACCAACCGTCCCAACGCCCTGGACCCTGCCCTGAGGCGCCCGGGGCGCTTCGACCGGGAGATAGAGATCAACATACCGAATCGAGAGGGGCGCCTGGACATCCTGCAGATCCATACGCGGGGAATGCCATTGGACGAGGACGTAGACCTGGAAAGGCTGGCAGAGCTCACCCACGGTTATGCCGGGGCGGACCTGGCCGCGCTGTGCAAGGAGGCGGCCATGCACTCCCTGCGCCGCATATTGCCGGACCTGGACCTGGAGGCGGACAGTATCCCGGCCGAGGTGCTCAACCGTATCAACGTGCAGAAGGACGATTTCTTCGCCGCCCTGCGGGAGATGTCCCCCTCCAGCATGCGCGAGGTGCTCATCGAGTCGCCGAATTTGCACTGGGATGACATCGGTGGACTGGAAGAGGTCAAGTCCGAGCTCAAGGAATCGGTGGAATGGCCCCTGAAGTACGCTGACCTGTTCGAGCACATGAACGCGGAGCCGCCCAAGGGCGTGTTGCTGTACGGACCGCCGGGCACGGGCAAGACCATGCTGGCCAAGGCGGTGGCGACGGAATCGGAGAGCAACTTCATCAGCATCAAGGGGCCGGAGTTCCTCAGCAAGTGGGTGGGTGAGAGCGAGAAGGCGGTGCGCGAGACGTTCCGCAAGGCCCGCCAGGCCTCCCCCTGCATAATATTCATGGACGAGATCGATTCCATCGCCCCCGTGCGCGGAGGGGACTCGGACTCGCATGTGACCGAGCGGGTCATCTCCCAGCTGCTGACGGAGCTGGACGGTCTGGAGTCGCTGCACAACGTGGTGGTCATCGCCGCCACCAACCGCCCGGACATCATCGATCCGGCGCTGCTGCGCCCCGGTCGTTTCGACCGCCTGATACAGGTGAGCGCACCCGACCTGGAGACCAGGAAGGCCATTCTACGGGTCCATTTCCAGCGCAAGCCCCTGGCCGAGGACGTGGACCTGGGTGAGGTGGCGCACAAGACGGACGGCTATACCGGGGCCGACCTGGCGGCCATCGCCAACGAGGCTGTGATGAGCGCCATAAGGGAGGCGGTGGCCTCCGGCAAGGGTGAGGACGTCGAAGGGATGAAGGGAACACAGGTGCGCATGAAGCATGTGATGGACGCGGTGGAGAAGCACCGCCCTATCTCCCTTCAGGAGCTGAGCAAATTCCAGAAGATAGCCAAGGATTTCGAGTATGTGAGGTGAGGAGATGAGGAGAAAGAAGCGCGACGATGACTGGGACGAGATGTTCCATTCCTTCGATGATGAGTTCGAGGCCATGCGGGAGCGCATGGACCGCCTGATGGAGATGGCCCTTAGCGGCACCAGCGCCGACCCGTTGGTGTACGGGTTCTCCATGCGCACCGGGGCCGATGGTCGACCGGTGGTACAGGAGTTCGGGAACGTGCCCCGCCTGGGCCAGGCACCGACCGACCTGAGCTGCCGCGAACCTCTGACGGACGTGGTGGAGG
This sequence comes from Methanomassiliicoccales archaeon, assembly GCA_016926075.1. GTDB lineage: Archaea > Thermoplasmatota > Thermoplasmata > Methanomassiliicoccales > UBA472 > UBA472. Next base: position 983 of record JAFGPG010000042.1, on the reverse strand, counting down.
AGGGGGACAAGGTGCGGGTGACCGTGGAGCTGCCGGGCGTGGAGAAGGAGGACATCGACCTGAGGGCGGAGGATCGGTATCTGAACATATCGGTGGACACCGAGCGTAAGAAGTTCTGCAAGCGTCTGGACCTGCCTTGCGACGTGCTCTCCGAGAGCGCCTCCGCGGAGTACCGGAACGGGGTGCTGACCGTGGTCATGGACCGGGCCCCGGAGACCCCGAAGGGACGGCGGATCGACATAGGCTGAAGAGGCCTGGCCCTCTTCTTCCCTCTTAACAAATGCTATATAGAAGTTATAGCGAATAACACCCGTGCAGCGCGATGAGCTCATCAGGTCAGTGCGGGAGCTGCTGCTCCGTTCGGGGTTCAAGGCCTCCTTGCCCCTGAGGCTGAGGAGCATAGCCTTCGATATCGTGGCCCGCAGGGACCAGAGCCTGCTGCTGGTGAAGGTGCTCACCAACATCGACGCCTTCTCCAAGGAGAACGCTGAAGAGCTCAAGGTTCTGGCCGAGGCGTTGGAAGGCTCGGTCATGCTGATCGGGGAGCGCTCCGGCTCGGGAGAGCTGGAGCAGGGAATCGTGTACTCCCGCTTCGACATCCCCATCGTCTCCTATTCCACCCTGAAGGACCTCCTCATGGAGGACGAGCCGCCCTTCATCTTCGCCGCCCCTGGCGGCCTCTACGTCCGTCTGGACAGCTCCCTTCTGCACCGCCTGCGCGAGGAACGGGGGGTCTCCCTGGGAACCCTGGCCGAGGTGGCGGGGGTCTCCCGCCGCACCATTCAGATGTACGAGACGGGGATGGGGGCCATGATCGACGCCGCACTGCGCCTGGAGGATTTCCTGGGCAAGCCGATCGTTGTGCCGGTGGACCCCATGGGATACCATCCTAAGGCCCAGGAGTGCAAGCCGCTCGACATCGAGAAATGCGACGAGTTCGGCCGTAACATCTACGGCATGCTCATGCAGCTGGGGCTGTTGGT
>JAFGPG010000041.1 GCA_016926075.1 Methanomassiliicoccales archaeon | reverse complement strand
TCGATTGGCTTCCAAGAGGGGCAAGACCACCAGGCACGAGCGCCTCGGTTCGATCGTCGGTGTACTGCTGTGGATCATCTGGATCGTTGTCGCTATCATCCTCGACATGACCATCATCGGTCCTGTGGCCATAGTCGATGAGGCCTCCAGCGAGCTCTTATCCTCCCTACTGCAATGGCTGGTCTACGGCCCTTTGGTCATCTTCATCTTCTTAGGACGGCATCTCGTGCGCTTCAACTACAAGATGGCCTCGGGCTCCCTGAGCAACAAGGCCAACACGGTCATCTCCCTAACCTCCTACGTGGCCTGGACGGTGGTGCTGCTGGTCTGGGACTTCTTCGAGGAGAACCCCTCCATGATCCTTGTCATCGTCCTGGGCTGGCTCTTCACCTACCTCATGCTGGTGGTCTCCAACCGCAGGTGGGACATGTGACGGGTCGTCAACAAACGGACCTGAAGGTCTCCAGCACCTCCTCCAACGGAAGGTCGGTGCGGAAGCCCGTGGGAGAGAAGTTGGTGCGGGAGACGTGCCCCCTGCTCCCCAAAGCTCCCAGCAGCTCCTCGCGGTTCGGAGGGGACAGCTTGAGCATGGCCGCGATCTCGTTGGTCTCGTAGTAGAAAGGCACGTCCAGCTCCTCCTTCCATATCTCGAAATGCTGCCTGGTCCGCTCCTGGCACTCCAGCCCCTCCGGGACCCGCGCCTCGGCCATCGCCCCGCGGCCCATGAGCGGCCCCAACCACATCGGCCCCATCCTCCCCTCCCCCACCGCCCTTCGACCGGTGGAGGGATCGTAGGACATCATGCCCAACTGGGCCAGGGAGGCGTCCGCCACACCCGCGCCCTCCCTCACCCTCAGGAACAGGCGGAAGTAATGGTCGGAGTAGTAGCAGAGCAGCGGCGTGACACCCTTATCCTCCTGGGCGGCCATGCGGACGATGGTGCCCATCATGATGCGCAGCCCGCTCTCGTGCATGAAGGGGTTCCTCTGGCTGTTGGCCATGTACCTCCGCCGGCACTTCCCGGGGTGGGTGCCGGAAAGGGAGGCGGTGTCGGTCGCTGTGACCGCGAGAACTCCCTTGCGGGACATGCCCTGCAGGGCGGCGGGGATGAAAGGTATGGGGGTGCCGAACGGATCCAGGTCGATGAGATCGAAGATTTCATGCGCCAACAGGCAGCGCAGGTCCTCGTTCCTTGACTCCGCGTTCTCCAGTGAGTTGCGGCGGACGTTCTCCTCGATGTACCGGGAGGCCAAAGGGTCCTTGTCGTTGATGATGAAGTGAAATTGCCCTGGCGCCTCGTGACATATGCGTATCCCCCGGGCACCGGTGGCGGCCATGGCGTCCAGGCATCGGCGCGGGCGGAGCACGGATTGGAATAGGGCCACCGAAACATCCCTGTTGAAGGCCATCTGCCGGTTGAAGAACACCCTTCCTTGCCTCTTCCCCGGTCCCCTCTCCGAGATGGACGGGGGAACGAGTATCTCCGTGCTCCCCTCCCTTATTATGCTCCCTTCCAGACTCACAACAGCTCGCCCTTCATGAGCTTCATGATCTTGTAAGGCAAAAGGTTTCTGTTGATGGGGGTGACCTCCAGTATGCGGACGTCGTCCCGCCGCCGGATGTCCTGCAGCAGGGGGTTGCGGGACTTCTTGTGCAGGGTGAGCAGCATGGGCTTGTCTGTTTTGAGAGCTTCCTTGACCGCGTTGCGGAACTGCTCGCTCTCCACCTCGATCTTCCCCACCTCGTCGATGACGATGATGTCCGCCTGCTCGCAGGCGTTCAGCAAGGCCTGCACGCCCACCTTCTGCAGCACCTCCAGGTCGATGCCGAACTTGCCCACCATGAACTTGCTCTGGATGTCGGTGGCCGCCAGGACACCCTTCTCCTTGGTCATCCAGTCGATGACGTACAGTCCGGTCCTCTTCTTATCGTCCAGGATCGGCTCGGTGATCATGCCTCCGACCTTCTTGCCCTCCTCCTCCAGCATCTTGATGACCTGAATGAGGGTGTTGGTCTTGCCTGCGCTCGGAAGCCCGGTGATACCGATCTTGATATTGTTCATCCAATTCCCCGAGGACCATGCATCGTTCTCGCTCGATGCGATAGAGACCCTATATGGGCAATCAGACTTAATACCCTTTCCCGGCCGAGGGCATACTGGGCCATGAAAGATGATGACCGTTTCGGACCGTTCAGGGGATTATTTCCTTCACGTACATCAGGGGGTAGTGCAGGTCATCCTTGAAGTCCATGCCCGCCACCACCGTGGTGCCGCCAACGGCTACGGTGAGCTCCACGATGAGCATGTTTCCAGTGAGCGTCTGATAGTCGAACTCGTCCTTCTTCCTCCGCAGGGCCTCCCGGGAGATGCGGACCTTGGCGTCCTTCACGAAGGGCTGCACCCGCACCCCGTCCTCAATGGCCCTTTCCAATATCTCCACGTTGGCCGCGGCCACGGGGGTCCCTACGAACTGGTGGTAGATGGTACCGAGCTTGATCCCCGCCTCGAAGACCGCCCTCTCCCTCTCGCTGCAGTTGAAGTAGTTGGTGGCCAACTCCTCGCGTCTGCTCGTCATGGTCCTCACCGAAGATACAGGGACCAGACTAATTATTTATTGTCGTGATGGGAACGAGCCCTAATTATATTCATGTTATAAGATATTGGCTCGTACCCGAACTTCGATCTACAAACCACCCCGATCTGCCGTAGCAAGGACCCATAGAACAGCCCAGCAAGTCATAATAACAGGGAAATTTTAGCTATGATCAAGAAGATGATTGGATGAACGCCAAGGAGAAAAAGGTATCTCAGCTCGCATTGCCAAGAGGATCGTCTGGAAGGATAGCGTTCGTGATAATGAACAGGATGCACAGAGCCATATACGAAAATGTTGTAAAAATCCTAAAGCCTCAGCCGGAAGATGATATTCTGGACGTCGGTTGCGGAAACGGATATTTTCTGAAGAATTTCGCTTGTCAAGCTCATAGCATTGCCGGGATCGATCTGTCAGAGCTTTCGGTCGAACTTGCGATCAAGAAGAACAAAGAGCGCGTCGATGGGAGAACTGCGGAGTTCTTTCAGGGTGAGGCGTCAAAGCTACCTTGGAATGATGGTCATTTCAGTGCCGTTACGTCTATGGGCAGTTTCCTAGGATTCCCTGAACCTTTGGAGTCGTTGAAGGAGATGCATCGAGTGCTTCGTCCCAGAGGAAGGGCGGTCATCTCGTTGGAATGGAACGCCGAGGATGGATTGGACCATGCGAAAGTTGTTAAGAAGCATGGGTTGAAGATGTACACTGAAGGGGAGATACGGAACATGTTCAAAGAGGCCGGATACTCCGATATCACCATCAACTACGCGAAAGGATATAAGATGCCGAAGATCATGATCGCTCGCGGGGT
>JAFGPG010000005.1 GCA_016926075.1 Methanomassiliicoccales archaeon | reverse complement strand
GGAGCGGGGGAGGAGGGTGGAGAGCACCGCCCCGGCGGTGGCGGTGACCCCGGGCAGCCAACCCACCAGCCCGCCCATGAGCGAGCCCTTCAGCGCCCCGGCAATGGACGGTGGTCCTCCGGCCTCCCTGCTCTGCTCGGGCATGCGACCGCGGGAGGAGCCGATAAGCAGCGGCAGCCCGAAGAGCCCGGTGAAGAGGGGCATGAGCATGTTGCCCTCCATCCCCCTCCATATGTCCTCGCCGGGCACCAGGCCGTCCATGGCCATCACCCCCAGCGCGCCGGAGGAGAGGAAGAGAAGGAGGCAACGGACGGTGATGGGGATGCGGTCCCGGCGTACGGTCCAGTGGCCCAGAAGGAGCTGGTGCCCTGGGCGGAGCCCTTGGCCTCGTACCGGGAAGGTCTGAAGCGGGGTGCGCACCCTCCATCGCCCCCAGTGGCGATATACGGTCCCGGCCACCCGGGCGGAGTCGCCGTGGACCGGCACGTGCCTCCTCAGGGAGACCATGTCCGTGAAGGAGGCGGTGCCCGAGCGCATGTCCAGCCCCGCCACGGGATCTGCCTTGCCCCCCTCCGCCCATATCAGCAGAGGGGGGATGCCGAGCAGGAGGTAGGGTACGAAGGGCGCCAAGGAGAGCATGGCGCCCGTGAGCTGGACGTGCAGCAGGGGGAGGGGCAGCAGGGCGATGGTCCCGGCCATGGCCCCTACCAGACTGCCCTGGGCCGCCGCCTGCAGGGCACAAAGCCCCCGCCCCTCCAGCAGGAGCCGGTGCGAGGGCAACACGGACAGGCATTCCGTCTCGTCCGGCACGCCCATGATCAACGAGGGTATGAAGTCCAGGAAGGAGTGGCAGACGGCCGCGGAGAGTATGGTGCAGGCCAACAGCAGTGCCGGTGGCAGGGGGCAGTCGGTGCACAGGCACAGCTGCTCCAGGGGGGGCATCAGTGCGGGGGAGCCTACCATCAACAGCAGGGCCAGGGTGTTGACATGTATGCCAGGTGCGAGACCGGAAAGCGTCCCCAGCCCCATGCCGAACAGGGTGAAGTACAGTAAGAGCAGGAGGTCCGCGCCGAGCACGCTCCTTCATCCTCCGAAGGGAGATAGAGAGGTCCCCATGCAGTCAGTCTAACACGACCCTTAACCCTAATATCCCGAACGCCATTACAGGACGCTTATGCCAGCGGTGAGGGCGGAGGGGCTGACCAAGATGTTCGACGGCTTCAAGGCCGTGGACGCCATAGACTTCCAGATCGAGGAGGGGGAGTGCTTCGGCTTCCTAGGTCCGAACGGCGCAGGCAAGAGCACCACCATGCGCATGATACACTGCGGTAGCCCGGTGACCTCCGGGAAGCTGGAGGTGCTGGGCATGGACGTGAACGACAGCCCCCGCCAGATCAAGCAGGTCATCGGCGTGGCGCCGCAGGAGAACAATCTGGACCCCGATTTCACCGTGCGCCGCAACCTCACGGTGTACGGCCGTTACTTCGACATACCCAACGGGGAGTGCGGGCGGAGGGCGGACCGGCTGCTGGAGTTCATGCAGCTGAGCGAGAAACGGGACGAGATGATACCGGAGATCTCCGGGGGGATGAAGCGCCGGTTGATCATCGCCCGCGCCATGATGAACGAGCCCCGGATGCTCATCCTGGACGAGCCGACCACCGGTCTGGACCCCCAGGCCCGCCATCTCATCTGGGAGAAGGTGCGGGAGCTCAAGCGGCAGAAGGTGACGGTCCTCCTGACCACCCATTACATGGACGAGGCGGAGCGGCTGTGCGACCGCCTGGTGATCATGGACCACGGGAAGATCATACTCGAGGGAAGGCCGCGCGAGCTCATAGACCGGGTCATCGGCGCGGACGTCCTGGAGATCGACGTCCCCGGCGATGAGATGGAGGCCTACGTCAAAGAGAGGGGCTGGCAGTACGAGAGGACCATCGACCGCCTGCTGGTGTACACCGACCAGGGGCAGAGGGTGGTCGCGGAGCTCAAGGAGCGCTTCTCCATGAGCTACTACCTGATCAGGAACGCCACGCTGGAGGACGTCTTCCTCCGTTCCACCGGGAGGGCACTGGTGGAATGACGCTGCTTTCCAACATCTCCTGGCGCTCCATAGCCCTCTGGAAGCGCAACCGGGACGTCTTCCTGTTCACCTGGAAGACCAACTTCCTGCCCCCCTTCCTGGAGCCCATACTTTACCTGGTGGCCATGGGCCTGGGCTTCGGCGCCCTCATCCAGGCGGACATCGAGTACGGGGGGCGCAGCCTGGAGTACATCAAGTTCCTGGCGCCGGGGCTGGTGGCCATCAGCATCATGTACGGGGCGTTCTTCGAATGCTCCTACGGCTCCTTCGTGCGCATGTACTACCAGAAGACCTTCGACGCCGTCCTGGCCACGCCCCTGTCCCTGGAGGACATCATCGCCGGGGAGATATTGTGGGGGGCCACCAAGAGCTTCATCAACGCCACCATCGTGCTGGCGGTGGTGGCCGTGGTGGGCTTTTCGGAGATGCCGGGACTGCTGCTCATACCCGTTGTGGCATTCGCCGGGGGGCTCATGTTCGCCTCCCTGGCCATGCTCTTCACCTCCCTGGTCCCCAACCTGGACTCCTTCAACTATCCCTTCTTCCTCTTCATCACCCCCATGTTCCTTTTCAGCGGGACCTTCTTCCCCCTGAGCGTGCTGCCGGGGTGGGGGCAGCAGCTGGCCATGGCCCTCCCGCTGACGCACATCTCCAATATGGCCAGGGACCTGTCCTACAACATATGGGACGCGGACATGATCATCGGCACCGCCTACATCGCGCTCTTCACCGCCATCACCTTCCTGGGCTCGGTGTACCTGATGAAGAAACGCCTGGTCAAGTGAGGACCTGGACCCTGCCGTCCTTGACCTCCACTTGCACCAAGGTCTTGATGCGCACGCCCATCTCCCCTTCCATCCGTGCCAGTTGGTCGGTCTTCTGCACGACGACGATGGTGTCCACGATCTCCACTCCCATGGTCTGCAGGGCCTTGACGATGGCCTTCAGCGTGCCCCCGGTGCTGAGCACGTCGTCCACTATGGTCACCCGGTCCCCCTTGCGAAGCCCGTTGATGTAGAGCTCCTTGTCCGAGTATCCGGTGGTCTGGTGCACGCTGACCTCGCCGGGCAGGTCGTACCTCCTCTTGCGCACGATGTTGTAGGGTATGCCGGTCATGAGGGAGAGGGGGACCACTAGCGGTATGGCCATGGCCTCCGCCCCCAACAGATAGTCGCAGTTGAAATCGCCCACCTCGTATATGCGGTCCAGGACCTCGTCCAGCAACTGGGGGTCCATGTACGGTATGCCGTCGGTGATGGGGTTGACGAAGTAATGGTACTTCCCGAAGTTCACCACAGGGCTGCTCGCCAGGCTCTCCTTCAATCTCTCCAGCATGATGTTCCCGGGAGTATCCCCCTGATCGCTTTTAAAACGTGTGGGGGTGTACAGGCGATCGGCTCTCCCCGGTCACATCCTTTTGGACCGGCGATGCTGGTCGCCCGCCCAGGATCTTCCATAGGACCTGAGATCGCCACCGTTGCTCCGCCCACGAGAACAACTCATCACCCATCGGTCCGATGTCGTACAGGTCCTGGGTCACAGCAGGGGGGATACGAACTCCATGCGCTGGGTGTCGAAGAGCCCCCGGTCCCCGATCTTCAGCTCCGGGATGACCAGGAGGGACTGGAAGGAGAGGGTCATGAAGGGCGAGGGCAGGGTGCAGCCCATCTCCTTCAGCATCTCCTGCATGGAGATCTCCTTGGCCGCCACCTCCTCCACGGGGGAGGTGCTCATGAGCCCGGCCACGTTCAGCTCCAGCTGCTCCAGCCTCTCCCCGTCCGAGACGGCGAACCCGCCGCGGCGCGATACGGCGTTCAGCGCCTTGGCCATGTCCTCGGGGTCCGCGCCCACGGCCAGCAGGTGATGCGAGTCGTGGGCCACGGAGCTGGCCAACGCCCCCCGCTGGAGACCGAAGCCCTTGATGAAGCCTAGCACCGGTGGTTCGTCCACGTAACGGTTGGCCAGGGCCAGCAGCAGCACCTCCTGCCGGGGGTCGGGGCGCACCTTGCCCTGGAGCACCGGCAGGTCCGTGATGATGGAACAGTTGTCGATGCGGCTGGGATAGATCTGGATGACCCTCACCGAGGCCTTCTCGCCTTCCGCGGGCAAGAGAAGGTCGTCCCCCTTAAGGTCGCGCTCCATGATGCTCAGCTCCGCGGACCTCGGTCGCACCTGGAACAGGGCCTTCCCGTCCTTGGCCACCAGCTCCCCCTTTACGTAGACCTCCTGGACCCGGAAGTCCTGGAGGTCCTCCACCACCACCAGGTTGGCCGTGCGCCCCTCGGATAAACTGCCCCCTGGCAGACCGTAATGCCAAGCGGGCCAGGCGGTCGTCGCCCGGATGGCGTGCATGGGGGACATGCCCTCGGCCACCGCCTTGCGCAGCAGCACGTCCAGGTGGCCGTTCATCAGGTCGACGGCCCCCAGGTCGTCGGAGACCAGCATGCACTCGTTGCCCTTGGCGAAGGGCATCAGGGCCTTCAGGCCCTTGGAGGCGCTCCCCTCTCGCACCTGGATCCACATCCCCATGAAGTACTTCTCCTCCGCCTCGTCGGAGGTGAGGCACTCGTGGTCCGTCCTGATCCCCGCGTTGATGTACTTGACCAGGTCCGGGCCGACAAGACCCGGGCAATGACCGTCTATTGGTTTCCAATAGCGCTTGGCGATGCGCAGCTTCTCCATGATCACCGGATCGTCCCGCAGGACCGCCGGGAAGTCCATGACCTCGCCCAGGGCCACGAATCGCCGGTCCTGCAGCATTCCGTCGATGTCCTGGGGACCGATGACCGCCCCGGAGCGCTCGAAGTTGGTGGCCGGCACGCACGAGGGGGCGGTGAGGAAGACCTCCAGAGGGATGTCCGAGGAGTCATCAAGCATGTACTCGATGCCTTTCATGCCCTGCACGTTGGCTATCTCGTGCGGATCGGACACCACCACCGTGGTGCCGTGGGGCACCACCGCCTCCGCGAAGCGTGAGGGGCAGAGCTGGGAAGATTCGATGTGTACGTGGGCGTCGATGAGGCCGGGGAGAAGGAAGCGCGCCGGCGCCTCGGACACCTTGGTCACCTCCGCGAACTTCCCTTCCTCCATGACCACCCTGGCCGGGTACACCTTGCCCTCGATGACATCCACCAGTTGCCCTGTCACTTCAATGCGGCCCATGGAGGTCATTCTGTGTTCCCCCATCAAAATACTTTTGCCTGGAGCCCCCGATGTTCCCTCATGCCTTACCCGAGGGAGGTGCTCAACGGTCTCCGGTGGAGCGGAGAGGGGTTGGAGGGGGTGCTGGTGACCTATGTCCATCGCGGGGCCCCGGGGGACCGTCTCACGATACGCGGGGAGGACATCACGGAACTAGGGCGTTCCTTCTTCCGGACGGGGAGGTCATGCATCCCCTATCATCGTATCTCGAGGATAGAGAGGGGAGGGGAAGTGGTATACCGCGCCTAGATCAGTGGCGGGGCTCGTTGCAGTTGGGGCAGCTCTGCATGAAGGAGGGGTAGTTGACCCCGCACTTGCGGCACTTGGTCATCTCCACCTTCTTCCCCTTCTGCTCTGCGGTAGGGGCGGCGGGCTGCTCGACCGGCTGGGGCTGGGCGGCGGGCCTGTCCGGTGCCGGCGCGACCTGCCCCGGCGGGACGCCCTGGCCCTGCTGGTACTGATACTCTTGGTACTGGGGCTGGAATATCTCCTGCAGCTTGATGTACCCTATGAGCATGACCAGGCCGGGGATGATATAGACGAAGAGGCCCACGATGGCCCAGATGAGCAGGGAGTCGCTGGCCTGCTTGAACCGGCCCTGGTCCAGATGGGCGAAGACCTGGTCCTTGAGCATGAACACCAATACCAGCCCCAGGCCGGCCAGGACCAGCGATCCGATCCCATCGGCCAGGTTACCGGTCAGCAACCTGATGACCCCCACCAGAAGGGCGATGAGGGTGAAGACCAGGGCCAGCAGGTGTCCGATGTATACCAGCTTACGGGCCTCGGTCACGCTGGCCGGCAGCCATGAGGGACCGTTCTCCGATGCCAAGAAATCGTTGAGGTCCATTTTTTTCCTCCCTTGATATATTAATGAAAGGTACATGGATTGCTTGATTATGAATCTATCGAACGTGTTGGAACGGTCCCTTCCAGTTAACGTCCGGGGAGTGCCGCGCACAACGCTTATATACAATTCTCCGTGTAGGAAGGACGTCAAGAGTGAAATTGATGAAGAACGAGGATTTCAGATACCTGTACGAACGATTGAAGGAACCCTCTGACATCGACGTGCTGTCCAAGGAACTGTCTCTGGACCCGGAACTTCTCACCGTCATCTACACACAGAGGACGGTGCGGGAGACCACCAAGAAGTTCTACAAGGTGCAGCGCAACAGCCAGCGCATGGTACGGTCATGGCAAAGGGGCGAGACCATTCTGGACCTCTCCCGTCGCTACGAGTTCCCGCCCATACTCACCGGGCTGATGGTGTTCCAGGAGGCGGGAAGGTCCAGGAAGCAGTTCTGGTCCATGGTGCGCAACCCGGAGACCATAGACGATCCCGAGCTCAGACGCCAGTTCGAGGAGATCGCCGAGGCCGACATCATCTATTCCCCGGAGGGCACCGAGAAACAGTACCAGAGGGGGGCCTGGGGGGAGAAGAACCTGCAGGATTGGCTGGACTCGCAGGGCATCGGGTACCGTACCGAGAAGGACCTGCGGGGCGAATACCCCAAGACCCCCGACACGCTGTTGGACCGCCCCATCGTGGTCAACGGTTGGAAGGTCAGCTGGATCGAGTCCAAGGCCACCTTCGGGGACCGTATCGAGGTCAACAAGAACACAAGGAAGCAGCTAGCCCCCTACGTCGAGCTCTTCGGCCAGGGACTGGTGGTGTATTGGTTCGGTTTCGTGGACGAGATCACCACGGGGGACGGCATATTCATCACCGACTCCTCCCTCAGCGGACTGAGCTGCAGGCCGATGGTCTGAGCTGGTCCATCTCCCAAGCTGTTATTATCCCCTATCCATATTTTGGGACATGGATCGGGCCGAGGTCATCTCCGCCAGCGACCTGGAGCGCTATGGATATTGCCCGCTCAGCTGGTGGCTCGGACGCCAGGCCCAGGTCAGCAACCCGGAGCTGGAGGAGGGGGAACGGGTCCATCGCAGCAAGGCCGAGGAGTACCGGCGCATCCTGAGCATGGAGAACGCGGCCTGGGAATGGGAGCGCATGGTCTTCCTCTTCTCCCTGGTCGCCACCGTCCTGGCCATCACCGGCATATCCCTGTTGGTGGCGGTGGGAGGGGGATATGGAGGATGGTTGCTCTCCCTGCTCAGCATCATCTGGTTCTTTGCGGTCATCATCATGTTATACCTCTCCGCGCAGAAGGGACATGCCATCATCCGGGTGCGCAGGTCGCAGATCGTGGCCATTATCGGGCTGGTGCTCATGGCCGTGGCCATGAACCTGGGCAGCCTGGTCCGTACCGACCCCATGGTCCCCATGATCATGGAGGCACTGGCCCTTCTGTGGCTCATCGGTGCCTCCTTCGCCCTCTACCTCTCCCTTTCCGCGGCCCAGCGGGCCAAGGAATGGAAGGGGGAGCAGGGGCTGGAAGGGAACGTGCATTACGTGGGCACCGAGTCCTCGCCGCTCTACCTCTCCGAGAGGTACGGGCTGAGCGGGCGGCCCGACTTCGTGCTTCGTATCAATGGGGTGCTCATACCGGGGGACCTGAAGACCGGGCGCACCCCCCGGGGGCCCCTCTTCTCCCACATTCTGCAGGTGGCCGCCTATTGCCTGCTCATCGCCGAGGAATCCGGCCAGCGTCCACCCTACGGCCTTCTGAGGTACGGGGACGTGGAGCACGAGATCGAGTTCACCCCCGAACTGGAGAGGCTTTTGCTCAGCAAGCTGGAGGAGATGCGGGAGATACTGCGTAGCGGAGAGGCCCACCGCAATCACAACCGGCCGGGGAAGTGCGCCTCCTGCTCCCGCCGGGAGGACTGCCCGGAGCGGCTGGACCCCCTCATTCCACGGTGACGCTCTTGGCCAGGTTCTTGGGCTTGTCGATGGAGCAGTTCCGCCTCTTGGCCACGAAGTAGGCCAGGGCCTGCAGGGCCACCGTCACCGGGATGGGGGAGAGCAACGGCCTCACCTTGGGTATGTAGATCACCTGCTCGCACAGCCTGGTCAGTTCGGTGTCCCCCTCGCAGCCCACCCCCAGCACCGGGCTGTCCCGTGCGGCCACCTCGGAAATGTTGGCCAGCATCTTCTCGTAGGTGTGGTCACCCTTGATGGCCACGGCGATGACCGGGGTGCTGTCGTCCAACAATGCCAGGGGACCGTGCTTGAGCTCCCCCGCAGCGAACCCCTCGGCGTGGATGTAGGAGACCTCCTTCAACTTGAGGGCCGCCTCCAGCATGGTCGGGTAGTTGATGTTCCGGCCGATGAAGAAACAGTGCTCGGCCCGGTCTATCATGTGGCTGGCCTCCTCGATGTCGTGGATATGATTGAGCACCGACTGCACCATGTTGGACGACTGTCGCAGCGAGTAGAGTGCTCCGCGCATGGAATCGTGGGAGAGCGTTCCCTTGGCATACCCGATGCGTATGGCCAAAAGATACATGGCCAGCAGCTGGGAGAGGAATGTCTTGGTGGCCGCCACCCCTATCTCCGGTCCGGCCTTGGTGTATAGCACCTCGTCCACCTCACGGGTGATGGTGGAGCCCACCACGTTGGTCACGGCCAATGTGCGGCACCCCCGGCGGCGGGCCTCCCTGGCCGCGGCCAGGGTGTCCGCGGTCTCCCCGCTCTGGGTGATGAGTATGACCAGAGGGGCCTCCCTGGCCCCCAGTGAATAGCGGTACTCGGAGGCCAGCTCCAGGGTGGTAGGCACCCTGGCGATGTCCTCCATGGCGTACTTGCCGACCATGGCCGCATGGAAGGAGGAGCCGCAGGCCACCAGTTTGACGGCCTGGAAGTCCGTGCGGGGGAGCACCTCCCCGTTCTCGATCATGTCCAGGGAGCCCAGCAGGGTGTTGTGGATGGCGTTCGGTCCCTCGAAGATCTCCTTGAGCATGAAGTGCTCGAACCCGCCCTTCTGGGCGTCCTCCGCGGACCAGGTGACCAGGGACGGTTCGCGTCCCACCATCGTGCCCTCCGCGTTGAAAAGGCTCACCTTGTCGGGGGTCAGGGATACCGTCTCCCCGTCCATGACGTACAGCACCTTGTTGGTATAGCTGAGCAGGGCGGTCACGTCCGAGGCCAGGAAGTTCTCTTTGACCCCCAGCCCTATCACCAGGGGATTCTCCTTGCGCGCGGCGGCGATCTCCTCCCCCTTCTCGTGGATGGCCGCTATGGCGTAGGTCCCCTCGATCCCTCGCACCGTGTCGGCCAGGGCCTGACGCAGGTCCCCTCGATAGTGCTCCTCCAACAGGTGCACCAACACCTCGGTGTCGGTGTCGGAGGTGAACCGGTGCCCGCGGGACTCCAGCTCCCCGCGCAGGGTGGCGTAGTTCTCTATGATGCCGTTGTGCACTACGGCCAGCTTCCCATCGCAGGAGATGAAGGGGTGGGCGTTGCGGTCGGAGGGACGACCGCAGGTGGCCCAGCGGGTGTGGCCCACCCCGGTGCGCCCCTCGAACCTGGGAAGCGCCCTCCGCAGCACCTCCAGCTCCCCCTGCCGCTTGACCATCTCCAGATGACCGTTCTCCACCATGGCCACCCCCGCGGAGTCGTACCCGCGGTACTCCAGGCGCTTGAGGCCGTCCATCAGAACCTCCACGGCGGGGCGGTGACCGGAGTAACCTATGATACCGCACATCAGACCACTATGCTCCTATCCTCCAGTGTGCCGCAGACCCTGGCCCCGTCGCCCACTCTGGAATTGGCGCCCACGATCGTACCGGCGGAGAGCACCGCCCTGGGCCCTATCTGTGTGAACTCCCCCACCATGCAGCCGGCCTTCTCCACCTTGAAGAACTCGTCCTCCACCCTCACCTGCGCCGTCCCGGAGGAGGCGGAGAGACCGGTGCCGATGCGGCACCCGTCATCGATGACCGCCTGGGAGATATGTGAGTGGGAACCGATGGAGACGTTGTTCATGAGCATGGAGTTGTAGATGACGGTGTAGGGGGCCACCTGCACCCCGTTCCCTATGCTGGTGGTGGGGAAGATGACGGTGTATGGGCCTATCTCACAGCCCTCCCCTATGACCACTGGCCCCTCGATGTAGGAGCCCGCCCTGATCCTGGTGCCGGCGCCCACGCTGACCGGGCCGCGCAGGGTGACCCCCGCCTCGATGGTCCCGGAGGTCTCCTGCCCGCTGAGGTTGAAGGCGTATTCGTTGAGGCGGACGAGGTCCCAGGGGTACACGGCATCCATCCAACGACCGGTGGAGCGCACCGCCTCGATGTCCACTTGGGAGATGCAGCTGTGAAGCACGTGGGTGATGCCGGCCTTGCCCGCCATCACTCCCTTCTCCAGAAGTTCGAACATCTCCGGCGGGAAACGGTATATGCCTGTGTTGATGATGTTCCCCATCCCCTTGTCCGGCTTCTCGATGATGTCCTTCACCCGGCCGCCCTCGATCTGCACCACCCCGTACTTGGAAGGCATCTCGGAATCGGTGACAAGCATGGAGACGCCCTCCCGCTGGCGGAGCAGGTCGGCGATGGCCTGGGCATCGATGATGTTGTCCCCGGCCACCATGATGAACTCCTCCTTGATCTGGTCCCGTACCACCAGGGCGCCGTGCGCCGTGCCCAGCTGCTTCTCCTGTATGGCATAGGATATCCGTACCCCGAACCGGGAGCCGTTGCCGAAGAAGGACATGATCCTTTCCTTCATGTATCCGACCACCAGGACGATGTCGGTGATGCCGTTGGCCGCCAGGGCCCGGACCACGTATTCCAGTATGGGCCGGTTGGCTATGGGTATCATGACCTTGGGACGGGAGACGGTGAACGGACGGAGCCTGGTACCCTCTCCGGCGGCCAGTATGACAGCTTTCATGAGCATTCCTCAGGGTGTAGCCATCCCTGTGGCCATTAATTAATCTTTTTAGCTGGTCCCGGGCCTTCTTACTGATTTTGATAACAGGGCAGTAACTTGTTAAGGAGAGCTTGTCAATTTTGCGCTAACGGAGCCAGCCCATGACCGATATCGATTCCCCATCCCTCCCGCAGGAGATCGTACGCTTCCTGGAGAGCCAGGGAGGGCACTCCCTCATCGTCAGAGGCAACGCCGGGACCGGAAAGACCACCTTCGTTCTGGAATTGGCCGAGACATTCAAGGACCGCCAAGGGGCCCATTACCTCTCCACAAGGGTCTCGGAGAAGGCCCTGTTGCAGCAGTTCCCCTGGTTGGGGGACCGATTGCTGTCAGGGCAGAAGGAAGGGCCGGGGAACCATCGCTCCGGCCTGGGACGGCTGAAGGGCGTGGGTTCCTGGGAGGCGCTGGTCCCGCACAAGGAGATGGGCATCTCCATCGGTAGGAGCATGGCCCTCCTGGAAAGGCTGTACGAGCTGGTGGAGAAGGGACAGGAGCGTCAACTGATCGTGGTGGACAGCATCGACGCCCTGGCCGACCGTTACGACCTGGGCTGCCGGGAGCTGATGATCGCCCTGCAGCGGGACCTGGTGGAGGGGCGGGGGGCCAACCTCGTCTTCGTCCTGGAGAGCAACGACCTCATGCTGGACTATCTGGGCGATGGCGTGGTGCAACTGACCCGCTCGGACCGCGACCGCCGTCTCCTGCGGGAGATGGACCTGATCAAGCTGCGGGGCTGCGAGGTGCAGCAGCCCCTGTACCTGTTCAGCCTGAAGGGCGGGCGCTTCCGATGCTTTGGGGCCAATTGGGACCGCGGTCGCGGTGCGGTGAGGGCGTGGGCGAGGGTGAACGACCCCGAGGGTCGCCTGTCCTACGGCATAGAGGACCTGGACGGTATGACCGGGGGGCTTTCCCCGGGAGGCGTGGCCCTCATTGAGATGGGACCGGGGGTCCCCCCGGTGCTCGGCGACCTTATCGAACGCTCACTGGTGGCCAACTTCGCCGCCGCCGGTCGTGGGGTGCTTTGGGTCCCTCTGCGGGAATCCGCCGGCCCCGACGTCCGCGGCGAGCTTGAAAAGATGGTGCCCTTGGAGACCTTGGGGCGGGTGGTGAGGATGGTCGAGCCGGCCTCCCGGATGGACCTGGACAGCGGTCCGTTCATGCTACCGGTGGAGGGCGGCCAAGTGGCCCAGGACCTCAGGTGGAAGAACGTGGCCTACAGCCTGGACAGCGCCTCCCCGCCCTTTCTCTCCCTCATGGGGCTCGATTCCTTGGAGTCCATCTACGGCGGGGAGGTCATGGAGGGCCTGGTCGAACACCTGGCGGAGGTGAGGAGGAACGGGGGGGCCTTCGTAGGGTTCACCTCCCCCACCACCCGCTCCACGGCCCGCCTGGCGGACCTGGCAACGGTGCATCTGAGGGTGGAGAGGGTCGGGGGCGCGGTGATCGTCTATGGCAACAAGCCCTTCACTGAGTGCCATGCCCTGACCGTGGAGGAACGACAGCGAGGAGGATGTGTCTCCCTGACACCCCTGCTATGAGGCGATATCATGTTCAAGACCAACTTCCCTACCATGTGCTCGGTGCTCATACTTGGTAGTCCGGGGGTCGGACTGCTGGAGTTCCAGATGGGCATGGTCAAGGAATACCTGGAGGCCGGGGAGCCGGTCGTCTTCGTGACCATGGACCTTCTGCCCAAGGACCTGCTTTCGCTCATGGAGCGCTTCGGCGTCCCCCTGGACCGCCTGGGTGACGGGCTGTACATCATCGACTACCATTCCAGTCTGCTTGGGAGCTCCGACGAGCGGGGGACCTTCGAAAAGGGCAAGGTGCGCCGCATACATGACCTGGAGGGCATCATGTTCAACGTGGCGACCATACATGAGGAGGTGGCCAGGCCGCTGCGCATATTCGTGCACACCCTGTCCACCCTGTTCCTGTACAACCAGTCCAACGTGGTGCTCAAGTTCTTCCAGATCAGCACCTCCCGCATCAGGAGCGAGTACGGGACGGTGTTCATCTCGGTGTACGACGATGTGCACGACGATAGGTCGGTGAACCATCTTATGGCCTTGGCCGACGGTACGGTGGAGCTTCGATTCGATACTGAGCTCAACCGCATGCTGCGGGTGAGGCACATGCGTGGGATGTCCGCACCTGCCCGCTGGATACCGTTCGAGATCGTCCCGGCGGAGGAGGATATGCCCTCACACGTTCTGCAGTGGAAATGAGCGCTACTCGACCTCTTCTATCATTCCGTACAGCGCCTTGTTAAGCTCCTGCACCGCCCGGGAGGTGGCCTTGGAGTAGATGGGGCATTCCGACTTGGGCCTCACCACCATCTCCTTCCGACGGCAGTACACGAGCTGATCGCTGACCCCAAGTTCGGGTCGGTTCTCACGATGTAGGCAGGAGAAACATAGAGGTCTTTTCATCCGGGCGGTCCTATTGTGCATGGTGTATATGATGATTCCCTATCGCCTGGGCCTGATGGCCTGTGATATGTCCAGTACCGTCAGGCCCTGCCTCCTCAGGCTCAGGGCGCAGAAGGGGCAGGCGGTGATCACCCCGCTCACCGCCGCCCTACGGTACGATGTGGCCTTCGAACGGGCGATGGAGGACGCGATGCCCGGGAAGCCGGAGAGCATGCCGCCCCCTCCGCCGCAGCAGGAGTCCTCATCGGGGATGCGGGACAGTCGCGTGCCCGCCCCCTCCAAGGCGTTGACCATCCCCTCCGCGGCCCAGGGACCGACCCCTCTCTTCAGGTGGCAGGGGACCTGCAGGGCCCATACGCCCTCCGCTTCGCTGCGCAGCTCCTTCCCCTCCAGAAGCTCCACCACATGGCTGACCCGCACCCCGTACACCTCCCTCAGATGGTATGTGCAGCCGGGGCATGAGGTGATGATCGTTTCATAGGAGGAAAGGACCTCCGCATTGTGCCGGTGGAGCATTTCCGCCTCCTCCAGGGCCCCCACCTTGAGCAGGGGGGACCCGCAGCACAGCGCCTTGCTGGAGATGTCGTGCTCGATGCCCAGTTCGTCCAGGAGGCGGGAGGTGTCCCGTACCATGTCCGGCAGGCGTCCCAGCCCGATACATCCCGGGAAGTACAGCACCTTGGCCCCTTCCTCCCTCCATTCCCGGAAGTCCGTGTCCACCGTGCGTCCCGTGTGCCGTACGCTCTCCCTCATGCGCTGATGCCCCTCCAGAGGGGGTACCGCCTTGGACATCTCCTCCCTGGTGAGCAGCATGGAACGGGTCAGGGGGAGGGAGGAGGGGCATGCCCATTCGCAGGCATGGCACATGGTGCACATGAGGGCCGCGGTCCCCATGCTGAGCCGTTCGGGGAAGCGGGGGGCGTCCACTCCCGTGGTGCGGGGACCGGGGAAGGTCCGCCCGGTAGGATCGTTCAGCACGGGGCAGGCCCGCAGGCAGCTGCCGCACTTGATGCACCTGTTCTCGTTCATAGCCCCTCCATGGCCCGGACCGCCCGCCAGGCGCTGGCTATCGCGTGGGCCAGCCCGTCCCCGTACCTTCCCTGGGAGTACGCCAGGCAGTCGCCGGCCCCGAAGGCGTTGATGATCCGCTCCCCCTCTATCAGGAGACGCTCGTCCACATGGTCGTACCCGCCCCCCTCCGCTCCGTCCTGGACCATGACGAAGGTGGACAGGGGATCCTCCAGATGCTGCCCCTTCCACAGGACGCCGTCCACCAGCGCCCCGCCGGTGGCCAGCAGTAAGGTGTCCACCTCCATTGTGCGCCGTTCCGTTCCGCCCTGGACCTCCGCTGCGGTGACCTTCGCCCCGTCCAGTTCCAGGGATACGGCCCTGCGCCCCGGCCACATCTCGACCCCTGTCCTCTTGGCCCCCTGCTCCAGGACCTCCACGAAGCGTTGGCCTGGCACCCCCAGGGGGGTCACGGCCTCCAGCAGGCGCCTCCCGCTCCTGCGCTCCAGCTCCTTCCAGCGCCCTATCCCGGGCAGGGAGAAAAGGGCGGGGAGAAGCACGGCGTCCTCGGAGGTGGCCTGGATGCCTTCCACCAGCAGGTCGAGATGCGCATCGTCCCGGAAAAGGGGGCACAGGGAGGCCTCGGCCGGGACCTCGAGGTCCAAGGGGACGGTTCGTGCCCGCGGTCCCCAGGAGGAGATCATGGATGCGGCCAGGGCTGGACGCAGCGAGGGATGCCCTCTCACCCCGAGCACCGCGATGCTCCGCGGTCCGCTCCCCTCCTCCCAGGTGGAGATGGATGGGGAGAGACGGCAGTCGAAACGGGTCCCCAGGTTGGTCACCCCCGTCCTGGGTCCCTCGCTCATGGGAAGACCGGCAGAGAGAAAGAGGGCCTTCAGTTCCTCCAGCCACCCCCGCTCCGGTGGAAGGGACCTCAGGCAGCCGGTGGACATGGCGCTGGCCGGGGTGCCCCGGCCCAGCGCGGTCACCTTCCATCCCCTACGGGCCAGCATATAGCCGGCCATAAGTCCGGCGGCTCCCAGACCGATCACCAGGGCCCGCCTCATGGTACCTCGCCCCCTAGGCCGTACACGCCGTTGAACAGGTGTCTCCCGAGCAGCTCCTGCCTGGACTGTTCCCCGGCAAGGGGAGGTCTTC
>JAFGPG010000040.1 GCA_016926075.1 Methanomassiliicoccales archaeon | reverse complement strand
GAAGGACGTGGTGCGCTGGGCCCGCCAGGTCGAGGAGCTGGGAGCGGGGGAGATACTGCTGACCAGCATGGACGCCGACGGGACGCAGGACGGGTACGACATCCCCATGACCAGGGCGGTGGCCGAGGCGGTCAACATCCCGGTCATCGCCTCGGGGGGCTGCGGCTCGGCCCAGCACATCCTGGACGTGCTGAGGTCCACCAAGGCCGAGGCGGCCCTGGCCGCCTCCATATTCCATTATGGGCAGTGCACGGTGCGCGATGTCAAGGACTTCCTCAGGGAGAACGGGGTGGATGTCAGATGAGCGAGCCCAAGTTCGATGACAACGGACTATTGCCGGTCATCGTACAGGACCACGAGACCAACGAGGTGCTCATGATGGCCTACGCCAACGAGGAGGCCTACCGCCGCATGCTGAGCACCGGGCGCACCCACTTCTACTCCCGCTCCCGGCAGTCCCAGTGGATGAAGGGGGAGACCTCCGGCCACGTGCAGGACATCGTCTCCATGCAGCTGGACTGCGACAACGACACCCTGCTGGTACGGGTCAAGCAGACAGGGGTGGCCTGCCACCTGGGACGCATGTCCTGCTTCGAGGAGGTGGTCTACGGGGACCTGGAGGGCACCATGGCCGTGATGCCGGAGCTGCTGCGGGTCATACGGGACCGCAAGGTCCATCCGGAGACGGATAGCTACACCTGCAAGCTCTTCGCGGACGAGGACAAGCGCCTGAAGAAGTTGGTGGAGGAGGCGGCCGAGGTGCTGCTGGCGGCCAAGAACCGAAAGGGGGAGGAGCAGGCCTGGGAGGTGGCCGACCTGCTCTATCACCTGCTGGTGGCGGTGGAGGGCATGGAGGTCCACTGGGAGGACGTCTACCGCAAGCTGTCGGAGAGGAGGAGATGAGGTTCGACCTGCACACCCATACCCTGCTCAGCGACGGAGAGCTGCTGCCCATCGAGATGGCCCGCCGGGCCGTGGTCAAAGGCATAGATACCCTGGCCTTCACCGACCACGTCTCCCTGAGCAACCTGGAGAGGGTCATCGTGGAGGGGCGGCGTGACGCGGAGCTGGCCGGGCAATGGGGCATGAAGGTGCTGTGCGGCGTGGAGATCACTCACGTTCCCGCAAGGCGCATCGACGATGTCGTCTGCCAGGCCCGCCGGCTGGGGGCGGAGATCGTCGTGGTGCACGGGGAGACCATCAGCGAGCCGGTGGAGAAGGGCACCAACCTGGCGGCGGTCATGAACCCGGAGGTGGACATACTGGCCCATCCGGGGTTCATCACCCTGGAGGAGGCGCAGCTGGCCCGGGACAACGGGGTGGCCCTGGAGCTCACCTCCCGTGGCTCCCACTGCCAGACCAACGGGCACGTGGCGCGCATGGCCCAGCAGTCCGGGGCGCACCTGGTGGTCAACACGGACGCCCACTCCCCCGGGGACCTCATCGACCAGGCCACGGCCCTGCAGGTGGCCCTGGGGGCCGGCCTCAGCCGGGAGGAGGCGGGGAGGGCGTTGAACGATGTCCCCCAGGACATGGTCAGGAGGAGGTGCCGTCGCTGAAGGTCCTGAAGTTCGGGGGCTCCTCCCTGAAGACCGGGGATTCCATGCGCCAGGTGGCCGGGATCATCTGCGCGGAGAAGGAGAAGAAGGCGGTGGTGCTCAGTGCGGTGTCCGGGGTCACCGAGATGCTCGTGCAGTTCATCTCCCTCACCCGCTCCGAGGGGGACGTGGACGCCTTCATGAAGCGGATCACCAAGGTGCACACCGACCTGGTGGACGAGGCCCTCTCCAGCGTTAGGTACAGTACCCAGGCCAAGGAGGAGCTGGTGGCCAAGCTGGTGAAGCTGGAGCGCATGCTCTACGGCTCCTCCTACATCGAGGAGGTCAACCCTCGCATACGGGATTACGTCCAATGCTTCGGGGAGCGTCTCTCGGTCATCATCCTGGCCGCCCTGCTCAACGAGATGGGCACCCCGGCCAGGGCGGTGGACGCCGACGAGCTGGGCATCATCACCGACGGGGAGTACGGCACGGCCATGGTGAACATGGAGGCCACCCGCTCCATTATACGCCCCAAGCTGCTGAAGGTGCTGCAGGAGGGGGAGACCCCGGTCATCACCGGCTTCTTCGGGCGGGCCCCGGAGGGCAGCGTGACCGTCTTCGGGCGCAACGGGAGCGACTACAGCGCCTCGGCGGTGGCCAATGCCATGGGGGCCTCCTCCCTGGAGATATGGAAGGACGTGGACGGGTTCATGAGCGTGGACCCCAAGATCGTGCCCTCTGCCAAGCCCATACCCCAGCTAACCTATGATGAGGCCGCGGAACTGGCCTACTTCGGGGCCAAGGTGGTGCACCCCATGACCATGGAGCCGGCGCGCTCCGGCAACATCGAGATACGGGTGAGGAACGTCTTCCGGCCCGAGGCGCCCGGCACGATCATCCGTGGGGCGGGGAAGAACGGGGACATTGGCATCAAGTCCATCTCCTGCATGAAGAACCTCTCCCTGGTCAAGGTGTTCGGGGAGGGGACGGGGTACAAGCTCGGGGTATTAGCGGACATCGCCTCGCTGTTGAGGGAGGCGGAGATCAACATCTACAGCGTGGTGACCTCCCTCACCTGCATCGCGCTGCTGGTGGACAAGAGCGACGTGGCCAAGGCCCAGAAGGTGCTGACCGAGGGCGGGGTGACCAGGATGGAGACCCACGCCCATTTCGCCCTCATGTGCATCGTGGGGGAGGGGCTAGGCTCGCACAAGGGACTGGCCTCCCGGGTCTTCAAGGCAGTGGCCAAGGAGGGGGTGAACGTGGGGCTCATCTCCGCGGGCGCCTCGCTGGTGGCCTACCACTTCACGGTGGACGAGGCCGACCTGGAGAAGGCCACCCGCGCCGTGCACGAGGAGCTGTTCGGGTGCTGACATGATCGTGGCCTTCCAGGGGGTGAAAGGAGCGTACAGCGAGGACGCGGTCTACTCCTTCGATAGCGAGGCCAGCACCTTGGAGTGCTCGGACTTCAAGGACCTCTTCGAGGCGGTCGGCAGCGGGAGGGCCGACCTGGGCATGCTCCCGGTGGAGAACACCATCGAGGGCAGTGTGACCTACGCCAACGACCTGCTGTTCCAGAGCGAACTGAGGGTGGTGGGGGAGGTCATGGTGCGCATCCGGCACTGCCTCATCGGGCATCCGGACGCCGAACTGGGGGACGTGCGACGGGTGTACAGCCACCCCCAGGCCCTGGCCCAGTGCCGTGACCTGCTGTCTTCGCATCCGGAGTGGCAGAAGGTGCCCGCCTTCGACACCGCCGGGTCGGTGAGCATGGTCAAGGAGAGGGGGATGAGGGAGGAGGCGGCCATCGCCAGCCGGCGGGCAGCGGACACCTACGGCATGAAGGTGCTATTGGAGGACGTGCAGAGCATTCAGGACAACATCACCCGCTTCTTCGTGATCTCCCGTCAGCCCTCGACGGAATGGGGGAACAAGACGGCGCTGGCCTTCACCACCTCCAATGAGCCGGGTGCCCTGTTCGATTGCCTACGGGCGTTCGCGGACAACGACGTCAACATCACCAAGCTGGAGTCCAGGCCGTGGAGGGGTCGGGCTTGGGAATACGTCTTCTACCTGGACCTGGACGGGGACGTGAGGGACCGCAAGGTGACCCTGGCCCTGGAGCAGCTGCGGAAGAGCACCTCCTGCCTGAAGGTGTTCGGGTCATATATTCGCGCTTCCCCGGTCTAGTCCGATCATCACCTCATTGGTTTGTCACAGGCGGTCCAGTACTCATTGTCCCAGTGCAGGAGGGCCTTGCTGCGGTCGTAGTCCTGCACGATGTCCGTGTGCTTGATCTCACCGAGGTACCAGGTGTGGTCCCCCACCTCGAAGGACTGGGTCCTCCTCAGCTCGATGTTCACCAGGCACTCGGCGATGCGGGGGGCCTTGGTCCTCTTGCCCTTGACCGCCGTGAGCCCGGTCAGCTGGAACT
>JAFGPG010000004.1 GCA_016926075.1 Methanomassiliicoccales archaeon | reverse complement strand
CTGGACACCCTGATGGGGGACATGCGGCTGGTGGACCTCATGGTCCTGGCCTATGGGGGAGTGTTCATATACGGTCTGAGCGTGGGGGCCTTCGGCTTCCTGGGGAGGACGTATCTGGAACGGCGATACGGAAAGGACAACTTCCTGGTCAGCATGCCCCTTCTGCTCCCCCTCACCTTCCGCAAGGTGTTCCTGGGCATGTACGCGAGGGACGCCATCTTCTACACCGCGCTGATGCTCCTACCCGCCATGGGAGGCATGGCCCTCGGCGCTGTCCTGGCCTCGTTCTCCCTCCTCTCCGTGCTGCTCATCTTCGTCGGTCTTCTGCTGACCTTCCTGCACGCCATGTCCCTGAGCTTCCTCATCTCCGTGCTCTACGTCATCGACCGCCGGCTCTTCGTGCTAGCCACAGCGGCGCTCATGGTGCTCATGGCCGGTTACGGGATCACGCAGAGCTATGGTCTGGAGCTCATCGTGCCCGGTCTGGGCTATCAGCTGAGCGTTCCACCCTTCCCCGTGGCATGGAACGAGGCCCTTGGCTACCTGACGACCACCGCCCTGCTGGCCCTGGCCTTCCTGGTCCTGGCCGTCCAGCTGGTCCGTCCCGACCTGCGGGCATCCTACAGCAGCCGGCATCGCGAGATGTACCAGCAGCACCTGGCCCGCCTGGAACCCCTGGGGTCCCCTCCGTTGCTGGCCAAGGAGCTCGTGGACATCCGGCGCTCGGGACTGGTGACCAAGATGGTGTTCGCCTACATCGTGCCCCTCGTCTTCCTCAGCTTCACCACCTGGTACGTCAATCACGGGCTCAACATCCCGGTGGGCTTCAACGCAGTGTTCTATGGTGCCATGGTGGGCTTCTTCGGCGTCCTACTATACTCATGGTTGGCCAACACGGACCTCAACGACTATTACGAGACGCTTCCGGTGCGCGTGCCGCAGGTGATACGCGCGAAGCTCTCCGCCTTCTTCCTGCTCACCACCGGGGTCTCCACCCTCTTCGTGGTCCTCATATCCCTGCTCAACGAAGAATGGCAGCTGCTCTGGCTGGCCTTGATAGTGCTCTACTGCACCTCCATTTACATGATACTGGCCACCGCCTATCTCACAGGGTTGAACACCAACTCCTTCTTCTTCAACCCCACCATCCTGACCAAGTTCACGGTCATCTCCCTCCTGCCCGACCTATTGTTGACCATACTCTCCTTCAGCCTGGGCGGCGGGGCCTGGTGGGCGGTGGCCGGTATACTGGCGGTGTGCGGTATCCTGTTGGCCCTGAGCCTGTACTTCTACCGGGGCATCGAGAGGAAATGGGCAGGGCGGGCCTTCACCTGAGGAACACATTTATTTTCCAGGCACGATGACCAGAACATGGACTGGCAACTCGTGCGGAGGCTGGTACATCTCTCCGCCCCCCTCTTTTGCGTCTACTACCTCCTGCCGGAACGGATACCGCCCGGGCTGGAAAGGGAGGAAGGGTTACTGCTGGTCATGCTCTTCGTTCTAGGGTTCGAGGCCCTTCGCCTCATCTTCATGATCGACGTCCCCGGCATGAGGTCCTATGAGTTCGACCGCCCCTCGGCGGCGGCCTACACGGCGGTGGGAATGGCCTTCGCCCTTCTACTCTTTCCCCTGGAGCTCACCCTGCCCGTGCTGATGGGCATGGGCTGGGTGGACCCCCTGGCGGGGGAGCTCAGACGCAGGAACAGCGAAATGAACGTCACATTGCCCCTCATGACCTACTTCCTGATCATGCTGCTCGGCCTATGGTGCTTCTTCGGTCTCACCTTCCAGGTGATCGTCTCCGCTGCCCTGGTGACGCCCATCGCCGTGTTCCTGGAATCGCGAAGGTTCCGCTATTTGGACGACGACATCGTGCTGATAGTGGTCCCGATCCTATTGCTGGGCGTGGCTTTCGGACAGGTCCCCTGGTGAGAAGAAATGGGAAGGGCCGTTCAATTGCCCAGTATGCCCTTGCGCTTGCTGAAGGTGGTGATGCCCTTCTCTATGGTCTGGGTGGGCCCCTTGTGACAGTTCTCGGCCGCCTCCAGGGTGCTATGGACCTTGTTGCAGACCAGACATTGGTAAACCAACTTGGACATGGGGAAAAGGAATCCCCAGGATGGATATAATATTATTCCCGCCGTTTTCATCCAACGCTTTGTTCTAAAAAGGGATGATGACCCGCATCGACCCTTGCCCAAGCTATCTGGACAGTGATCATGAAGGCCTTCAACACCGAAAGATGAGTATAAGAGCTATCCGCAGAGTTTTTATTTTCTCAATGCAATTAGTAGAGGCATGAATAAAATCAAGGTCATCAACGAACCCTCCGAGTTGGTCTCCATGTTGAGGGCGGTTGATACCCCGGTCAAGAGGGATGTCCTGAAGGACGTCACTTTGGAGTGGCGCACCACCAAGGACATCGAGAAGCAGTATGGACCGGAGGGGAAGGAGGCCTTGAAGTTCTTCGAGAAGATGAAGCTGGTGGAGACCAGATGGCAGCCTTCTGGGGGCGACCGCCCTGAGAAGGCCTATCACACCTATTACAACTCCTTTCACATCAACGCTTCTTGGCCGGTCTACGAGATCTCTGACGTCCTGTATGCGGCCATGATGCCCGACGACGAGTTCGAGGAGATGGAGCAGAAGATACTTGAGCAGGTGGGCAAGGACGGTAGGTTCGCAGGGGACGTGGCCGAGAACCTGGGGCTGACCGCCACCATGCTCAAGAGCCTTGTCAAGCGCTCGATCAAGATGGACTACCGCGGCCACCGACTGGAACGGGTGAAGGAGTAAGGTGCCCGACATCACCGTTCTCCGCCTCGGCCACCGTCCGGAAAGGGACAAGCGCATCACCACGCACGTCGCTCTGACCGCGCGCGCCTTCGGTGCCAATAGGGTCGTGGTCTCCACCAAGGACCCTGGCCTGGAGGAGAGCGTGCGCGATGTGGTGAAGCGCTTCGGAGGGGACTTCACCATCTCCACAGGCATCAACTGGAGACGTTACCTGCAGGAGTACCCGGGCATGGTGGTGCACCTGACCATGTACGGTCTGCCGGTGGACGAGGTCGCCCCCCAGGTCCGGGACGGGGAGGTGCTGGTGGTGGTGGGAGCTGAGAAAGTGCCCCCGGAGGTGTACCAGCGGGCGGACCTCAACGTGGCCGTCGGCAATCAGCCCCACTCCGAGGTGGCCGCGCTGGCAATACTTCTGGACCGCATCTTCCAGGGCCGTGCTCTGTACAAGGAGTTCCCAGGGGGGCGCATGAGGGTGCTGCCCTGCGAGAGAGGTAAGAATGTCGTCGAGCTATCCGAGCAGTGAGGATTGCTACCGCATCATGCGAGAGGAGGGGCTGTCCCCGGTGGTCATATACCATTCCTGCGTGGTCAACGTGGTGGCCATGATCATAGCCAGGCACTGCGGGGCAGACCAGGAACTGGTCAACGCCGCCTCGTTGCTGCACGATATCGGGCGCTCGCGCACCCACGGTGTGCAGCATGTATGGGAGAGCGTGCGCATCGCCCGGGAGCGGGGGCTGCCGGAACCGCTGGTGCTGTGCATAGGCCGGCACGTCGCCTCCGGCTTCACGGCCGAGGAGGCCCGGCAGCTCGGCCTTCCGAACGGCGACTACATGCCCTCCTCACTGGAGGACAAGATCGTGAACTTCGCCGACAACCTGGTCAGCGACCGTTCCATCAGGACCACCGCCCAGGCCGCGGAGCGCATGCGCCAAAAGGGATTCGAGCTCACGGCAAGACGCATGATGGCCATGAGCGTGGATCTGAAAAAGGCCTGCGGTGAGGAGATGGACGTCATCCTGGAAAGGGAAGGGGCGAGGGAGATGGCCGCACGGAGATGCGATGGGCAGGCCTGACGTCGGTCAACGCTTCTCACAAAGGTTTTATGCCGCTCCTGTCTTATCCGGGCAAGCGCACGCCGATCGCACCAGCGTCGGCCGCGGTCTCCAGATCGCAGGGGGACTCACATGTCGGACAAGAAGCCAATGATGTGGATGAACGGTCGGTTGATCGAACAGGAGAAAGCGCTGCTGCCATTCATGACCCACGCCCTGCACTACGGCAGCGCGGTGTTCGAGGGCATTCGTATATACGACACCCCTCAGGGCAAGGCGGTCTTCCGCCTCCATGAGCACATGGTACGGTTCCTCAACTCCGCCAAGGTCCTGTGCATGTCCTTCCCCTACACCGTGGACGACCTCATCGAGGCCACTAAGCTCACAGTGCGCAACACCATACCCAACGCCGATTACATCCGCCCGCTGGCCTGGTACGGGGAGAACGAGGAGAACCGCATCGTGCTCAACCCTTTCAAGTTCAAGGTCAACGTGGCCATCGCCTGCGCGCACATGGGCACCTACCTGGGAAAGGAGAATCTGGAGAAGGGCGCCAGGTTGATCACCTCCTCCTGGACGAAACCCGCCAACACCTCCACGTCCCTGCAGGCCAAGTTGTGCGGTAACTATGTGAACTCCATACTGGCCAAGATAGAGTCCAACCAACTGGGTGCCGACGAGTGCCTCATGCTCAACACCAACGGCACGGTGGCCGAGGGGCCGGGGGAGAACATCTTCATGGTCAAGGACGGGAGAATATTCACCCCTCCCCTGTCTGCGGGTGTTCTGGAAGGCATCACCAAGGATTCGGTGACAATCATCGCCAGGGACAAGGGATACGAGGTCATCGAGAAGGAGCTGACAAGGTCCGAGGTCTACATGTCGGATGAGTTCTTCATGACCGGGACCGCCGCGGAGGTCACCCCCATCCGCTCCCTGGACCAGAGGACCATCGGAGAGGGCAAGCGAGGTCCTATCACCAAGGATATCCAGGAGACCTTCTTCGAGGCCGCCCGGGGCAACGACCCCCGTTACCAGCACTGGTTGACCTTAGTGGACTGAGCCCGTGGGGAACCAGCTTCCCATACCATCGGGGGCATCATCAAAGAGACCAGATGTCCCGGGGCGGGCGAATGCGCGAGGAAAGGTCGTAGGAACGAGAGCGAACAGAGGGCGGCCATACGCCCCAGACCATTGCCTCTAGGTCAGGGATAAATGGAAATGGACCATATCGTTCAT
Source organism: Methanomassiliicoccales archaeon (assembly GCA_016926075.1). GTDB lineage: Archaea > Thermoplasmatota > Thermoplasmata > Methanomassiliicoccales > UBA472 > UBA472. Next base: position 10,026 of record JAFGPG010000004.1, on the reverse strand, counting down.
TCTCCAAAGCCCATACCATCCTCTCGATGAGCGCGACCATCGTACATATCCATGTGAAAAAGAGGACGTCGCGATCCCTCTGAACAGGCCTCGCAAGAGAGATAGGATACGCGCTCACCCGAACTACTGACAAGGATCCGGGATATGAAGTGACATTTGACAGGTGCAAAGGCTATGAAATCCTTTAGATATAAAAAAAGGAAAAAAGAAATGGTTTGGCGGCCAGCCTATAAGCTTTTTAATCAGCTTCGGTCGTTTGTTGCGGAAGCTCCTCGCCCTCCTCGACCGCCTCTCTTCCGCCCGATCTACTCCGGTCCCAATACACCCCTACCACCAGGGCGATCACGGATGCGGGCAGGGACACAATCAATGGGTCCAGCACGGTCCAGGGGAATCCCAGTACGGCGTCCTGCCCGGTCAGCACATTGGCCAGGCCAAGCACGCTCGATTCCTTGATATGCACGAAGGCGGTCCATATGAACCAGCTTAGCGCACCAACCACCAGGCTGGCCTTCGCTGCCAGAAGGGACGGCCTCTTTGAGAATAAGGCCAAGGTGTAGGCCGGAAGGAAGGCCGCCGCACACAGACCCATGAACATGGCCGTAGCCCTAGCGATAATGCTACCAGGCATTATGAAGGCCAGCCCCAGGCTGATGAGGATCATGACCCCTGTACCGATCTTGTTCACGCGCAGCTTCGAGGCATCCTCATCCGTGCCTCGCACAGATTCAGGCCAGAACTTGGCCTTCCTTACGTGTACCCAGATGTCATGTCCCGCTGCCGATCCCATGACGTGGAAGAGAGAGCTCATGGTGGACATGGCCGCGGCCAGCAGGGTGAGCATGAAGATCACCACCAGCCATTCCGGCATGGCCGCATTGATGAACTCAGGCATGATCAGGTCGATATTGCCCGCCACATCGGGATGGTTGAGGGATATCTGCCCTATCTCGCGGTAGAAATACAGGTTGGTCAAGGCACCCACGGTGAAGGCCACCCCAGTGGTCATTATGATGAACACGCCCCCAATGGGTATGGCCCGGTTCAGGGAGCGGCCGTCCTTGGCGGTCATAAAACGAACGGCAAGCTGCGGTTGCGCCAACACCCCTATGCCCACCCCCATGATTATGGTAGTGACCATGGTATACCATATGTTCGATCCCAGCTCAGGGAAGGAGGTCCAGCCGGTCATCCCGGCCGAGGCCAGCCCCGAGGGCACCAGCGAGGACATGTCGGTCAGGGCCTCGAAGGAGGAGGTGACCCCTCCCAGGGCGACGAAGGTGAGTATCAGCATGGCAGTCATGCCGATGAGCATGATGGATCCCTGCAGAGCATCGGTGTACATGACCCCCCTAAGACCACCAAAGACAACATAGACGGCTGTAATGCCCGTCAGACCGAGCACAGCCCATTCGTAGGATATATCCAAGACGCTCTCGATATAACGGGAGCCGCCTATGAGCACCGCCGAGGAGTACAATGGCATTCCCACTAGAATGATCAGTGCGGTGGAATATTGCATAAAATTTGATCTGTAGGCCTTACCCAACAGATCAGGGAAGGTCAGTGCCCCTAGTTTTTTACCTATCCTCCGAGTGGGCTTGCCGAACAGTATGAAGGCCAACAGAATTCCCACACTGATGTTCAGGACCGTCAACCAGATGATGCCCATTCCCAACTGGGCGGCCACGCCTCCGAAACCTATGATGGCCGATGTGCTGATGAAGGTGGCACCGTAGGACAGCCCAACGATGGCCGGATGAACGGACCTACCGGCGATCAGATAATCGACGTTCGTTTTCGTTCTCTGATAGCCTTTATAGGCCAGAAAGAGCACCACGATCACGTAGATTATCGTGAAGGTCCACAGTATGACCGGATCCACCATCTCAGTCCACCTCCTCGTTCCACTTCCACCATCCATATATCACGGCCAGGACCGTGCACCCGATTGCTATCAGGTAACCTGACCATACCCACGGATCATCTATACCTAACATATACCGAATCCTCCCCCTCTGCAATGCCTACCAAAGCATCGGTCGATCTCGATCCTCCCTGAAATCGACCTAAGGGAATTCGCCGGATTGTATTTAAATGTAATATGTTAATCTGCCTCATGTTAACATGCCACATACTAACACATCACATGATGCACATACCCACCGATCCATCCTCACTCTCTAAGCGCAGTAATGAGCCCCATCCCCAACACCATGGTCATACCCACATTATACGAACCACGATGACTGCTTTTTTCCAGCACGTAGGTTCCATCTACGGTGACCATAGACCAAGTGTTACAGGACCCGCCCCCGATATCGATACAAATACCTTGGCGATACAATGGTCCTCGATGCTAGACACATCGATCGCTACTTTCCAACTCTTCCCTTGCTGTTCGAACATCAATCGATGGCAGAACGGGTCGATGACGATGGGCACCAGGTCATTCGATGGAATATATGGATATGGCTCACGATGGCGTATGATAAAAAAGGAAAAAAGGGGTTTATGCCTCGGCAGGCACCGGCTCCCGTCTCCGCTCGATCCAGGTACCGATGAGCAGAGCGGCCACCGAAAGGGGCAGGGCGATGAACAGCGAGTCGATGACCGTATAAGGGAAGCCGAGCACCGCGGTCTCTCCGGTGAGCAGCTTTGCCAGCCCTAGCGGTTCCGATTCCGCCACATGCACGAACAGCGTCCACAGGCCCCAGCTGACCGTTCCGACCACCAGGCTGGCCTTGGCTCCTATCAGGGACGGCCTCTTGGAGAACACGGCCATGGTATAGGCCGGAAGGAAGGCCGCCGCGCACAGACCCATGAACATGGCCGTGGCCCGGGCAATGATGCTTCCGGGCATGATGAAGGCCAGCCCCAGGCTGATGAGGATCATGACCCCTGTGCCTATCTTGTTCACCCTGAGCTTGGAGGCGTCCTCGTCGGAACCGCGCAATCCTTCAGGCCATATCTTGGAACGGCGCATGTGGACCCAGAGGTCATGACCGGCAGCAGAGCCCATGACGTGGAAGAGGGAGCTCATGGTGGACATGGCCGCGGCTAGCAGCACCAGGGCGAATATGACCACCAGCCATTCCGGCATGACCGTGTTGATGAACAGGGGAACGATCTTGTCCACGTTGCCCGCCACATCGGGATGGTTGATGGATATCTCCCCGATCTCCCGGTAGAAGTACAGGTTGGTCAGAGGGCCCATGGTGTAGGTCACTCCGGTGGTGATAAGTATGAACAGCGCACCGAGGGGCACGGCCCGGTTGAGCGCCCGCCCGTCCTTGACGGTCATAAAACGAACGGCCAGCTGCGGTTGAGCCAGCACCCCTATGCCCACCCCCATGATTATTGTAGTGACCATGACATACCAGATGTTCGACCCCAGCTCAGGGAAGGAGGTCCAGCCGGTCATCCCGGCCGAGGCCAGCCCCTCGGGCACCAGCGAGGACATATCGGTCAGGGCCTCGAAGGAGGAGGTGACCCCTCCCAGCGCCACGAAGGTGAGTATCATGATGAGGCTCATGCCGAAGATCATGATCGCGCCCTGCAGTGCATCGGTGTACATGACGGCCCTCAGCCCCCCAGTCACCACATAGGCGGCGGTGACCAGGGTAAGGCCTATGGCCGCCCAAGCGTATGGAACGCTGAGGGTGGTCTCTAGGAATCGGGAGCCTCCGATGAGGACGGCCGAGGAATACAGGGGCATGCCGACCAATATCATCAGGCCAGTGCCGTACTGCATGAAGTTGGACTTGTACACCTTCCCCAACAGGTCGGGGAAGGTGAGCGCGCCCAACCTCTGGCCGATGCGTCTGGTCGGTTTCCCATAGACGATGAAGGCCACCAGTACCCCCACCGATATGTTCAGCATGGTCAGCCAGATGATGCCCATCCCAAGACGTGCGGCCACTCCGCCGAAGCCCACGATGGCCGAGGTGCTGATGAATGTGGCCCCATACGAGAACCCCAATATAAGCGGGTGAATGTTCCTACCCGCTAAAAGATAGTCGGAACAGGACTTGGTCTTCTTATAGCCCAGGTAGGCCAGGTATACGAGGACCACCCCATATACCAAAGTCGCCAACCAGAACAGCAAAGGGTCGACCAACTCAGTCCACCTCCTCGTTCCATTTCCACCATCCGTAGATCACCGCGATGACGGTGCATGCAATGGACAGCACATAGCCCGAAAAAACCCAAGGGTCATCTATACCGAACATGTACGATCGCTCCTCCACCGGCGCCCAGCGCCGCATTTGACCGCCGGTGAAGGCGGTTTAGGGGAATCCATCAGATTCTATTTAAAATGTCACATGTTAATATGGGACACACTGACATGTTAATATGGGACACACTGACATGTTAATATGGGACACACTGACATGCCCCATGTCATCACATCAGAGAACCCGCTTGTCCACCACCCTTTTTGCCTTGCCCTCGAAGCGCGGCAACGAACCTGGTTCCACCAGCTCCACGGTCACGCCCACGTTCAGCGTACTGCGCAGCTTGTGCGTTATCCGGTCCTTGATGGCGTCCAGCTCGAAGACCCTGTCCCCAAAGGCCTCCGGACGAAGTTCGGCGCGCACCATCATCGTGTCCAAGGCCCCCTTCCTGTCTATCACGATCTGGAACTCGTTGCCAACCTCCGGATTGGTCATTAAGCTATGCTCCACCTGGGATGGGAACACGTTGATGCCCCGAATGATGATCATATCGTCCACCCGTCCCTGAATGCGGCCGATTCGAGGATGCGCCCGCCCGCAGGGACAGACCTCCTCGTCCAAGGTCGTGACGTCCCCCAACCGGTAGCGGATGATGGGCAAGGCCTCCTTCTGCAGCATGGTTATGACCAGCTCCCCCTTCTCCCCCGGGGCGACATGCTCCCCGGTGGCCGAGTCGATGATCTCCACCAGTGCCAGATCGCTCCATACGTGAATGCCCTGCTGTTCGCTGCACTCGCACCATAGTGGGCCGGAGAGCTCGCTGGCACCGTAGATGTCGATGGCCTTGATGCCCAACCGATCCTGGATGCGATCGCGCATGCGCTGTGACCACGGCTCGGCCCCCAGTATCCCCATCCGAAGTTTTGTGTCCCTCTGGATGTCGATGCCCATCTTCTCCGCCACCTCGCCCAAGTGCAAGAGGTAGGAGGGGGTGGCGGCGATGGCAGTCACGCCCATGTCCCGGATCAGATCGATCTGCCTCTCCGTGTTCCCGGTGGAGGCAGGCACCACTGCGGCACCGATCCTCTCCGCGGCGTAATGCAGACCCAATCCACCGGTGAAAAGACCGTAGGTGTAGCTGACCTGCAGCACGTCGTCGGTGCCGATACCGGCGGAGACCAGCCCCCTGGCCACCGATTCCGACCAATTCTGAATATCGTTCTGCGTGTAACCCATGATGGTCGGTTTTCCGGTGGTTCCCGAAGAGGCGTGGTAACGCACCACTTCGCGAGGATGGGCCAGGAACAGCTTGTCAGGGTAGCCGTCCCGCAGGTCCTTCTTGGTCATGAAGGGCAGTTTGGTCACGTCCTCCAAGGTCTGAACGTCCTCCGGCGTGACACCTTTCCCCTTCATCTTCTGGCGATAGAAAGGGGAGAAGGTGTAGAGCTTGTAGACCAGCATCTTCAGTTCCTTGAGCTGAAGGGACTTCAGCTCGCTCAACGGCATGTCCTCGATCCTAGGATTCCAATAGACCATGGTCATTCCCCCGATCAAAATGGAGACGGCGACGCCGCGGCCAGTACGGCGTGCCCGCTGTCCAAGGGAAATTCCAGGGACGAAGTCACGGCTGGCATGGCGTGCTTGGTGATAACATGCGGCATATAATACATTTACCAGATGTGGCGCTCAATGGAAGGCGACATTGTCCAGTAGATGCAATCCGCCCGCAATGAGCTTCTCGATGCTCTTATCGATGTCCTCGACCCGAATGATGAGCACGGCGTACGGAGGGCTTCGGTAACCGTAACCATACTCGATATTGATGTCCTTCATCTGGTCCGTCAGATCGAACAGGCCGCCCGGACGGTCCTCCATCTGGATGGCCAGAACATCCGTGAACTTGACCACGAACCCCTCCTTGGTGAGCAGGTCGCGGGCCTCCTCCGGCCTGTCCACCAGCACGCGTATGACACCGTAGCCTGCGCCCTCGGCGATGCTGAACCCCAATATGTTGATCTTTCCGTCCCTGAGCACCTTGGCCACCGCCCCCAGGCGGCTCGGCCGGTTCTCGGAGAATATGGAAAGCTGCTTGATCCTGTACTTGCCGATATCGCTCATCAGTACTCCCTCCTATCCACCACGCGCTTGGCCTTGCCCTCGAAGCGGGGCAGCGTCCCCGACTGCACCAGCTCGACCTTGGCCGAGACGTTCAACACGCCCTTCAGCCGACTGGAGATATACTCCCTCAGCTCGTTCAGCTCGACGATGTCATCGGTGAAGGCCTCCGGTCTGAGCTCCACCCTCACCAGCATGCTGTCCATGTGGTCCTTGCGGTCCACCACGATCTGGAACTCGTTGCCCAGCTCACGATGCTGCATCAGCGCGTGCTCCACCTGAGAGGGGAACACATTGATGCCGCGAATAATAATCATATCGTCCACACGCCCTTGGATACGTGTCAGGCGTGGGTGGGCCCTCCCGCAGGGGCAGGGCTCCTCCATTATGGAGGTGATGTCCCCCATGCGATAGCGTACCATGGGGAAGGCCTCCTTCTGCAGCATGGTGACCACCATCTCCCCCTTCTGGCCCGGCCCCAGGGGCTCCCCGCTGTCAGGGTCAATTATCTCCACGAGGGCCAGGTCCCCCCAGAAATGGATACCGTCCTGTTCCGCGCACTCCAGGAACATGGGCCCCGAAAGCTCGCTGGCCCCGAAACAGTTGAAACCGCGCACGCCCATGGTCTCGTAGATGCGGTCGCGCATGCGGTCGCTCCAAGGCTCGGCGCCCAGCAGTCCTGAGCGTAGCTTGGTGTCCCTTCGTATATCGATGCCCATCTTCTCGGCCACCTCGCCCATGTACATGAGATAGGAGGGGGTGGCGGCGATGGCCGTCACCTCCAGGTCGCGTATGAGCTCCAGCTGCCGTTCGGTGTTGCCGGTGGAGGCAGGGACCACCACCGCCCCGATCTTCTCCGCCGCGTAATGGAACCCCAATCCCCCGGAGAAGAGACCGTAGGTGTTGCTCACCTGGATGACATCCTCCTTGCCCAGGCCAATGGAGGTCAGGGCCCTGGCCAGCGATTCGGACCAGTTCTCCACGTCGTTGCGCGTGTATCCCACGATGGTGGGCTTGCCGGTGGTCCCGGAGGAGGCGTGGTACCGTATGAGCTCGCTGCGGTCGCGCATGAACAACTTGTCCGGGTAGCCGTCCCGAAGGTCCTTCTTGGTCATGAAGGGCAGTTTGGTCACGTCCGCCAAGGTCCTAATGTCCTGCGGCGTCATCCCCGCCTCTCTCATCCTCTCGTGGTAGAAGGGGGAGGAATCATACACCCTGCGGGCCAGTATCTTCAGCAACTTGAGCTGTAGGCGGTCCAGCTGGTCCTTGGGCATGAATTCGATCTCCTGATTCCAGGCTTTCAAGTCACTTCCTCCACCGATGTGGCCGCACAGGACGGGCATGCGTTAGAACACCTGTCCGATGACGCGTGTACGGTGATAACACGCATCATATATATTCTCTAGGCAGTCCCATCACTCCGTCCTAGAAAAAGGAGCCGAGCCTGTTCAATAAAGGATGCAACGCCGCGCTCTGCAGTTCGTTCGAGGGGTCCCGCCACAGCCAAAGGACCCATAGGACACCAGTGATCATCCCTCCGAGAAGGTCCATGTAGAAATCGTGCAGTGTGTCCGGTAACGAATATTGCATGCTCCCTCCCAATACGAGGTCCCCAACGAACTCGGCGATCTCCCATATGGTCCCTGCGAAGATCATGAAGACGAAGATCATCAGGGGATAGGCCCAACGAGGCACATCGATCTTGATGGAGTGCATGTCGAAAAGATATAGCCCCAAGGCCACCAGCATACCCACCATGGAGGAGGACACTAGGTGCGTGAGCTCGTCCCACCACCATAGGGCATCGTATAGGCCCCATCCCAGTCCCAGGATGTGCAGTCCCACCGCCATGGACGCCCATACCTGCATGAAGATGGGCATTCTGGACCATCCGATCCTCTCGAGGACCAGAGGGGTGGCCATGACGATGGCGCCCAAGGTCGCGCCTATGCCAGGATATCTCCTTCCCTCGGAAAAGGCCAAGACCGCCACGCATAGGACCAGCACCTCGATCGACAAGATGATCGCCACGGTCGCCTTCCTGACCCTCATCACACCCCCTCCTCCGGAGCAACCATCAACAGGTCCGAGTAGTCCATCCTACGCATGTCCCTCTTGAATAGGGCACCCGAGACGATACCGAAGAACAGCACGCCCACCAAGGACCACATCATGCCCTCGTTGGAGACGTCCACGCCGTTCATCAGATGGTAGGACGCCGAGAGGAAAATGAACAGGGAGGCCATGGAGATGGCGGCCATGGTGGAGAACCCTAGGATGAAGCGGTAGTTCATGTTCAGCGCTGTACGCTTGACCAATAACAGGTTGAGGAACAGGCAGAACAGCAGGGTGGCCATCATCTTGGTCAGGGTCGCCAGGGCGTCCGGGAGCAGGCTGCCCTCCAGACCCGTGACATAGATGAGTATGTAGATGGAGAAGGGCAGCACCATGAAAACGGTCAGTGGACGCTGCAGTTCCGGCTCCTCCGGCTGATCGAACAGGGGTCGACGACCGAGAATGGCCAGCATGATGCCCAGTTCGATTATGAGCCAATAGATATCAGTGGTATGGAAGCTGACCACCAAGGCCGCAGAGAGACTGAAATAGAACCAGACCCGGAAACTGCCCTTCCACATGTTGGCGAAGGTGGATATGACCCCCGCCTTCATATCCGTTGCCATCGGTCAAGGAGATCGAACGCCGGTAGCCGGACGTGAACGACCCTCATGGACCGCATCTTCACGCGTTTGTGGCGATCCACGCACCCAGTGGTCCTTTTGGACCCCATTGCTCAGTACTTATGGCGGGCGTACCTTCCTTGAAGGTGCTGCTCTTTGAGATCCTCGTAGCTCCGTGCGCTCCTCTCCGCCTTATCCCTGATGGTGAGATCGTTTTGCCTGACCACCTTGCCCGGTAGCCCCATGACCACCGATCGTGGAGGGATCTCGGTGTCCTTGGTCACCAGGGCATTGGCCCCGATTATGCACTCCTCACCGATGACCGCCCCTTCCAGGATAGTGGAGTTGATGCCGATGATGCAGCGGTCGCCCACTTTGGCCCCGTTGATCACCGCCCCGTGGCCGATGGTGACCTGTTTTCCGATCACGGTGGGATATTCGTCACCGGTGTGCAGGACCACCCCCTCCTGCACGTTGCTACCCTCCCCCACGCGAATGTAGTTGGCGTCCCCGCGGAGGACCGCGGTGGGCCATATGGAAACGCCATCGGCCAGCTCGACATCGCCTATGATCACCGCGGCGGGGTCCACATAGACCTTACGCTCAGGCATAGGAGGAAAAAGGAGGTGAAAGGATAAAACGTTGTTACTTCTCAGCGGGCTTGGGCGTCGGGCGGCGGGCGTTGACCCTCTTGGGGAAATACTTCAGGAGCACGATGTCGCCGATGGCCTGGATCCAGCGGAAGGGCACGTTGACCGCCTTGGAATCCTCTACCAGCAGAGGATTGGACTCACTAACGAAGAGTCCGTCCACCTTACGTTCCTCCACGTCGACGACCAGGTTGTTCACGTTGCCCAGGAACACACCGTTGGGCGTGTACACCTGCATCCCAATGATCTCAGAAGCCTCCTCTAGCATCGGCACTCCCTTTTGCAGATATCGCCATCCCGTATTAAATAGATTATTAAGCTTCTCTTCAACATTGTGTGGGTAAGCTCAGTCCCCCCGCCACCAAATAGATCATGGTGTCCCGATATTCCTTGGCCTTGAAACCG
>JAFGPG010000039.1 GCA_016926075.1 Methanomassiliicoccales archaeon | reverse complement strand
GCAGAACATCGAGGTCACCTACCGTGTTCTGGAGAGCATGCGCAGGCTGGGCATCAGGAAGTTGGTCTTCACCTCCACCTCCACTGTTTATGGGGAGTCTACGGTCATCCCCACCCCTGAGGATTATGGCCCCCTTCTGCCCATATCGGTATACGGGGCCACCAAGCTGGCTTGCGAGGCGCTCATCAGCTCCTACGCGCACTCCTTCGATATGGAGGCGGTCATCTTCCGCTTCGCCAACGTGGTCGGTCCCCGCAGCACGCACAACGTGCTGCATGACTTCGTGGCCAAACTGAGGGCGGACCCCGCTCGCCTGGAGATTCTGGGGGCGGAGCCGGGGACCGTCAAATCCTACGTGCACGTGGCTGACTGCGTGCGGGGCATGGTCATGGGCACGGAATATGCCCGCAGGAAGGTGGAGATCTTCAACCTGGGGTCCAGGGACAGTCTGACGGTGAAGAAGATCGCGGACATCGTCACCGATGTCTTGGAACTGAAGAACGTCAGGTACGAGTGGACCGGTGGGGTCCAGGGGGGCAGGGGATGGGTGGGCGACGTCAAGAGCATGCTGCTCTCCTCGGACAGACTGATCTCCTACGGGTGGGACCCCTCCCTTAACAGCGCCCAGGCCATACGCCAGGCGGTGAGGGAGATCGCCGCGCAGCGGGACTAGAGCACTATACCGGGCACAGGGTCCCCGGTCACGTCCACCGTGATGACCCAGTCCTCCCCGTCGATGTTCCAGTGCTCCCCGCCATCCGGACCGGTAGGCAGGCAGTTGGCCGGGAATCCGCCGGCATAGGGCATGCCCACGGTGTCCATCACCATCCAATAGCCAAGGTCGTCCAGTAGCCAATGCACCGGCAGTTCCTGGTCGTAGTAGGAGCGTACGCAGAGCACAGCCTGGGCCAGATCGGATGTGTCGTTCCCCACGAACACCGTGGGGAAGGCGTGCCCCGGTATGAGATTGATGCGGGCGTTGCCCCCCAGGGCGGTGACCAGGGAGGCCATCAGGATGGAGTGGTCCTCACAGTCCCCGGTGCCCAGGGTCAAGGTCTCTTCCGCCGACTGCCAATGGTCGTCGGTATCCTCCAGGTACTCTATCTCCTCCCTCACCAGCTCATAGGCCATGATGACCTGCAGCAGGTCGTAGTCCTCCCCGGTGGCGTTCCTGATCGCCTGCGCCATCCCGGTCACCGCCTGGAAGTCCACCAGCCGGTTAAGTTTGTTGTAGTAACCGACCGTATTGGTGGTCACCTGGCGCTCCTGCAGGACCTCCTCCTCCAGTACATCCACCTCCACTGAGCCCAGCAACACCTCCCCCTTGTCGTCCCAGAGGTCGCCGTTGATGGATGAGGACCAGGCATTGAGCAGGATGTCGAAGGAGACCTGCCCTGTCTCCCCCGGACCTCGGAAATAGAGGAGGCCCAGCTCCCCTTGCCCCCCTGAGGGGACGAGCACCGAGCAGTTGCGCCATTGGGCCTCGGTATCCCCCTCCCATCGAAGACCGTAGGCCCAGGCGAAGATCTGGTTCGGGCCCCTGTTCTTCAGGGTGACCTCGATGACCGACCCATACTCATCGTACACAGGGGCATAGGTGAACTCAGTGGTCAGCTGCATCCCGTAGTTGGCCACGCCCAGGGGACCAGGGGCCTCCCACGGTTCCCAGCTGCTCAATGTGAAGGAGGGTGTGACGAGGTCGGAGGACCGGAACCCCTGCGGGTCCTGTGCGATGCCCCCGTTGAGTATGAAGACCAGGAACAGCACGACCAAGGCCACGCTGACGATGGCTATGGCCCATCCTCTTCTGTTCATACAGGGGGGTTGCACCTGTTGATTATTTATGTATTGCCAGCTCAGGCAACTATTTATGGCAGTACGATTAATCCCGCCGCCGAGGGGCCGTGGGGTAGCTTGGTCCATCCTTCGGGCTTTGGGAGCCTGGGACTCCGATTCAAATTCGGACGGCCCCACTCATTTCATCGGCATCCCTGGGGGCGGTGCGCCGCGGTCGGTTTTCGGGATTATCTTAATGTTCCGGAAACCATGTTGAAACGGTTATCATGTTCAGAAGACGAAGGGGGTTGACGGAGGGACCTCCCTCCAAGTGCCTGTGCCCCAACTGTGGTCATTCCGAGCCGCACGACCGGGGCAGGCCCTGTTCCAGCTTGAAATGCCCGCGATGCGGCACCAGGATGATCGGGAAATGGGAGCGATGAGCGACGCAGAACGGAATCTCAGGAGAGGGGAGCGCACCGCCCTGGTCTCTTCCTTTGTCACAGGGCTATTGGCCCTCGGAAAGGGGATAGGCGGATTGTTCACCGGCTCCCTGGTGCTCCTCTCCGATGCAGTGCACTCGGCCATCGACGTGCTGCCCGTCACCGTTTCCTGGCTCGGGCTCAGGGTCTCCCGGCGCAAGCCGGACGAGCGCTTCCGGTACGGTTACTATAAGGCGGAGTCCGTGGCCACCCTCTTTATCTCCCTGTTCATCATCGTCGCGGCCGTGGAGCTCGTCGTGGAGGGTTACCACAGGCTCTTCACCATATCCCAGGTATCCCAGCCCCTGCTCGCGGCGGGGGTGTCCTTCATCTCCGCCATCGCCTCCGCCCTGCTGGCCAGGTATCAGAGGAGGGCGGGGGAGGAGATCGGCTCCCAGTCCCTCATCACCAATGCGCGGGACACCTACATGGACGTCTTCGTCTCCCTTCTGGTGGTGGCGGCCATCATCCTTGCCTATTTCGAGGTGCCCTACGTGGAGGGTCTGGCTGTCATGTCCATCTCTTTCTTCATCCTCAAGATCGGTCTGGAGTCCATCAAGGACTCGGTCTTCGTCCTCATGGACATCTCCCCCAGCAAGGAGGTCGAGGAGCGGGTCATCAGGACCATTGGGGGCATCGCCGGCGTGGAGGGCTTTGCGGACCTCCGGCTCCGGCGCTCCGGCCCGTTCCTTTTCGGGGAGGTGACGGCCAAGGTGCGCAGGCAGCTGGATGTGGAGCGGGCCCATCAGATATCCGAGCATATGGAGGATGAGCTGCGCAGGAACGTGAGGCAGCTGGAGAACTTCATCGTGCACATCGAGCCCTGCGAGGTGAAGGAGATGCGGGTTGCGGTGCCTCTGAGCAACGACGCGGGCATGGACTCTGTTCCGGCCCAGAGGTTCGGTAGGGCACCGTACTTCGCGTTGGTGACGGTGGACAAGGAGAAGCGCGGGGTGGAGGAATGGTACATCGTGGCCAATGAGGAGATGGACCGCGAGGCCCGGGCAGGGCTTCATGTGGTGCGGAATCTGGTCAGGGAGAAGGTGGACGCCCTCATCACCTCCGAGATAGGGGAGATCGCCTTCCATGCCCTGCGGGACCACCTGATCAGCATATACCGGTCGCAGGGAGGGAACTTGGGGGAGATCCTCCAGCGTTTCATGGACCAGGAGCTGGAGGCCATCGAGGTGCCGTTGAACGTCGATGAGCGTTGACATCGACCGATCGACATCGATGGTAATGTTCATTTTAATTGGTATCAAAAATTCATAAAATACATGACTTTAAATACCGCCGAACACGAGACCAATCTATGGAACAGACGGACAGGACCCTGATCAAGGCGTTGCTGGAGAGACCGGACGCCATCGCCGAGCTGTTCAGTTCCGCGGCCAACACGGCCCGGGTGAGGATGATGGCCTTGCTCACCTGCGGGGAGCAGGGACTTCCAGAGCTGATGAGGGTCTCCGGTCTGTCCAAGAACGCGACGGTGAACCATCTCACCAAGCTCATGGGCATGGGGATGGTACGGCGGGTGAGCAGGGGGCAATACTCCCTGACCCAGGACGGCCGAGGACTGATACTGACCGGAACCAGGCTCTACAACGATTCCCGCCGCGGCGAGCTGGAAAGGGAAAGGATGCGGCAATTGTACATGAGAGGGGGAGGAGAGGGAATGGAACAAGGCAGGAAGATCGTGGACAGAAAGGGGACCTACCTGTGCTGTTGGATATCCTTTAACGGGGCGGTGGGGGGCGTCCTGCGCGCTATAGGGGTGGAATGCGATGTAGTGGATGTGGCCGGACACTCCGGTTACGCCTTTTTGATGGGGGTGCCCGTGGGAAGAATGTGCCCGTCCGCGCCCACCTCCTTCCCGGTCACCACATACCGGGAGTTCGCCCGAGGGGTCAGCGCGATGGGGATCGGAGCGGAGATCTGGTCGGAGGAGGGTGGTTACATGGGCGGGGAGAGCGTCTCTCCAGAGGACCAGGAACGGGCGCGCGCCCTGTTCAAGAGGGTGCGGGAGGCGATAGATGCCTCCGGGCGTCCAGTGGTCCTGTGGGGCCTGCCCATTCCGGAGTTCGGCATCGTCAACGGGTACGAGGGGGAGAGATATGTGGCCAGCACCTACCGTTCCCCAGACCCGGCAAAAGGCGAGGAATTGGTGCCCGCCCTGGACATCCAATCCCCGGGATGCCTGATGATGGTGACCTTCTCGGGAACGGCTGGCGGGGAGGATGTATGGCTGGAGCGCGCGGTACGCATGGCGTCCGGAAAGGCGGACGTGTGCCAAGGGTACGTGTCTGGGCCCAAGGCCGCCCAGGAGTGGTCCTCCACCCTGTTGAGGGCTGGCGACGATGAGTACATGGGCAACTCCTACACCGCCGCATGCTATGCGGAGGGGCGGTCCAATGCGGGGGTCTTCCTCAATCGCATGGCCAGGGGCAAGAAGGGTAGATCGTCCAGGGAACTGATGGATGCGGCGACGGCATACGCCCGGGGGGCCCAGGTAATGGAGGAATACGTTAGGTTGTTCCCCTTCAACTTCCAAGGTATCCTCAGCGAGGATTCTAGGGTCAGGGGCTCCAACCTCTTGTTGGAGCTCAAGGAGCACGAGGAGAGCGCCGTGTTGCATATGAAGGAGGCGCTGTCCCTATGGCCATGAAGCCCGCAAACCTTTTTCTAATCTGTCGGGCCATCCATACTGCGTGAGCGAGGACCTGGTGGGGAAGCCCTTCCCCGATTGTACCATGAAGAGCGACGTGGGGAAGGAGGTGACCCTGAGCGAGCAATGGAGGGAGGGGACCGTGCTGTTGATCTTCTTCTCCGCCTCCTACGGGTTCGTGTGCAACCTGGAGGTGATGACCCTGACCGCCATGCACGAGGCCTTCAAGAAGGCCAACTGCCGGATCTTTGGGGTGAGCAACGATTCGACGCGCACGCTGGGCTCTTACAGCGAGAACCTGAAGATCTCCTTCCCCCTCCTCTCGGACGAGGGCGCCCGATTGGCCACCAGGTTGGGGGTCATGGAGCCTCCGGACAGCGCCTGGGCCGGTTTCACCTTGCGCTCCGAGTTCATCATCGACCGCCATGGCATCCTGCGCTACGCTCACATCCCCCCGGACTCCAACCATGAGCCCGACTATGACGAGCTTCTGGCCGTTGTGCGTCAGCTGGCCGAGGAAGATGCTTAATCCAGTAGATGTATATTCGACCATGGACCTAGAGCTTGTTCCCAAGGTGGGGCAGAAGGCCCCCGACTTCGAGCTCCCCGACGATATGGGTCACATGGTACGACTGAGCGATATTGCGCGCGACGGCACGGTCCTGCTGCTGTTCTACCCTACCGACTTCGGGCCAAACTGTTCCCTCCAGATGGGGGAGCTACGGGACCGTTACCAGGAGTTCGAGGCGGCCGGGGTGCGGATCGTGCCTGTTTCCACCAACGGCGTGCGCTCCCACGCGGCCTGGAGGGAGTCCCTGCACCTACCGTTCTCCCTGCTGGCGGATGAGGACGGGAAGGTCACCGAGCTGTATCACATGGGCTGCGATGATGAGGCCTGGTTGAAGAACCGGTCCTGCCGCGGGGCCTTCGTGTTGGACCGGGAGATGAAGGTCCGTTACCGTTGGATACCACCTAGCCCGCACACGACCCCCAACGTGCCCGAGCTATTGAGAGAGGCGCGGTCGGTCACTTAGGGATAAGGAGCAGTCGATCGATATGCACCTCCCCTGAGTCCCTGTGGTATCGCATCTGGACCCTCGATGGTTCCAACCTCATGTTGTGCATCGGCGAGTCCAGCACCAGCGTCTCGTACTCCCCTCCCTCCCCGGAAATGTTGAGACCCTTGTCCTCGGCGAGGGCGGCGAGCTCGTCCAGGGCATCATGGTCCATGATCCGGCCCAGCCAGTCCTCTCCCAGCCCTTCGCTGGATACCCCGACCACCATGACCTTCATGCCGGAGGAGAGCATGTCCTCCATGAGCATCCGCTGGTCCTTGCGCCACAGGGGGGAGAGCGTCCGGAGGCCCAGTTCCTCGCACACCCCGTTTATGCGGTCCCATTGGTAGTCGGAGGCGATGGCCCCGGCGACCACCCCCTCCACCTGCAGGTCCTCCAGGGCCTCCTTCAGCGCCAGTAGGTCCCCGCTCTCCTCGCCGGAGGAGGACACTGCGATGAGGTCCTTCCCCAGGGCCTCCGCCATTTCAGGCAGGTGCTCAAGATTGAGCGTGTGAAAGACCCAGGAATGCGGATCGGCGGGCATTACGGTGACCAGGCACACCACCTCGTGCCCGGACTGCTCCATGAGGTACATGGCATAGGTGGAGTCCTTTCCACCGGAGAAGAGGCAGGCCAAGCGCATGGGTGGGAATGGGGGTTCAGGGGAATATAACCATGTGCCGGGGAAGCTTTGAAATCGGACCCTGGTGATAACCCTTCCGAGATGGTACATGCCGCTATATTGCCCCCGCTGTAACAAGAGCATCGACAAGGCCAAGGTCGAGGAGATCGACGCCCGCCTCATGAAGGAGTTCCAGAACGATTTCCTGCGCCGAGGTCGTTGCCCGGTGTGCGGTACCCCTCTGATCGATACCGATAAGGAGGCGGAGGAGTGAGGATCGACGAGATGAGCTCCACCGCCTTCGCCCAGGCGGTGAGGGACGACCCCATCGTCTTCCTGCCCATAGGGGCCTGCGAGGCCCACGGGCCCCATCTGCCCCTGGGCACGGACACCTATCAGCCGGAGTGGGTGGTGAACGAAGTGGTCCGGCGGGTGGGCGGGCTGATCGCACCTAGCGTCAACTATGGACAGCATTCCTCCACCCGCAACCTGCCGGGCACCATCGGTGTCAGCTTTGACACCCTTCGCTCCCTGATCACCGACCTTCTGGACTCTCTGCATTCCAACGGCGTGCGCAAGGTGGTGATCGTCTCAGGTCATCTGGGCTCCGCCCATCGAACGGCCATCAAGCTGGCCTGCGATAGCGCTGTCAAGTGTCTAGATATGAAGGTCATGATGCTCAGCGACTACGAGCTGGCCTGTCTCAGGGAAGACGATGTGTGCGAGGGGCGGGAGGACGGGCATGGGGGCATCTTGGAGACCTCCCGCATGATGGACATACGACCGGACCTGGTGTCCGAGGAGCGTTCCAAAGGGCGGTTCATCGATAGTCGCTTCATGGTCCTTCCCGATCCCGAGCGCTGCTACCCGCAGGGCTTCGTCGGGGACGCCGGCCTGGCCACTGCAGAGAAGGGCAGGCTGGTGAACGAGTACGTGGTCAAGGAGCTCAGCGAGCTGGTGCGCAGGAACTTCGAGGGATGAGATGGACGACATCAAGCGTATGGCCGCGGAGAAGGCCGTGGAGATGGTACGGGACGGTATGAAGGTCGGGCTGGGCACCGGGAGCACCGCATATTTCGCTATCGAGGGCATCGGCCGGCTGGTCAAGGAGGGCTATCGCCTCCTGGCCGTCCCCACCTCCCTGGCCAGCGAGAGGCAGGCCCGGGAACTGGGGATACCTTTGGCCACGCTGGAGGAGACGGGCACTCTGGATATCACCATCGACGGGGCGGACGAGGTGAACGGCGACCTGGACCTCATCAAGGGATTGGGCGGGGCTTTGTTACGGGAGAAGATCGTGGCATATTCCACGCGGATGCAGGTCATCGTGGTGGACGATTCCAAGCTGGTGCGGGAGCTGGGCACCAAGGTCCCCCTACCAGTGGAGGTGGTCCGCTTCTCGCACGGACGCACCAGCATGTACATGGAGGACCTGGGATGCCGGACAGAGCTGCGTGGAGGGGATAATCCCTTCGTCACGGACAACGGCAACTTCATCTACCATCTGCATTTCGAGCGTGGCATTCGCGACCCTTACGAGCTGCAATCCCGGTTGAAGCAGATACCCGGAGTGGTG
The DNA here is from genome assembly GCA_016926075.1 of Methanomassiliicoccales archaeon. GTDB lineage: Archaea > Thermoplasmatota > Thermoplasmata > Methanomassiliicoccales > UBA472 > UBA472. The sequence goes on along the minus strand of JAFGPG010000039.1, from coordinate 3,319 downwards.
GAGACGGGACTATTCCTCAAGATGGCAGAAAAGGTGGTGGTGGCCTCCCTGGACGGTGTGAGGGTGATGGAGAAAGGATGATCAGGGAGCGGCGGCTAGCGCCTTCAGTTGCTCGATGTTCCTCTCGATGGACTCGATGCGCTTGCGCTCCTCCTTCTCCAGGGTCTCGATGATCTTCTCGAATGGTATGGCCAATTTGTATGCGTGAACGGGACGGCCCTTTCCCTCCTTCTTAATGTCCCTCTTGATCACCCACTTCCGGCGGCGTAGCTCCTGCATGGCGATGGAGACCTCCGGCTGGCGCAGGGCGGTTATGATCTCTATTTCGACAGATGTCGTTTCCTCTTTCTTGCGCAAGAAGGCCAGGGTCTTGGCCACGTTCTTGGGCATCCCGGTGTTCACCAACAGCTCAACCAATGACTCGTCCTTCTTACTGAAGCCTTTGTCGGCCATTTTCTCGCCCCCTTTCATTCATTTATAGATACAAATCAATTATTAATTGATAGATATATATCCTTTTCTATTCGTAGTACGCTTTAATATTGCTGGCTAATATACTGGCCATCTCCATTTATACCAATGGATACTAAAATGCCGCTCGATTGATATTTTTATTTCATGGTCTTATAGAGTAGGGGATACAATTGTAAAATTGTACTGGGTATGCGTATTATCGGTGGTTCGTGAATGATGACGTGGGAATTTTAAAAAGGTGTCCGTCGTTCGATAATGATATTGTGGATCAAAGGACGAAAGGCTTCAGAAGTGATAAATCACGCCGTGATTAGAATGAGTGCCAATAGATCATATGGCAATTGACGATGCCAATTTCTGAGAGGGGACCGGTGCGCTGGCGCAATGAGAGAAGATATCCAGCACGCCAATAGGCGGTCCCGGGCATGCTAAGGGTTTAAATATAGAATGAGTAATAAGGCAATTTTGCTCCAAAGGGATGAAGATTATGAAGATGCCTAGGTCCATTAAGACTTACTGTCCATACTGCAAGACCCACACAGAGCACGAAGTGGAGAGGGTCAAGAAGAAGAAGGCCAGTGAGATGAAGTGGGGTCAGAGAAGGTTCAGGAGGGCGACCGCCGGTTATGGTGGTTTCCCCAGGCCGAAACCCGAGGGACGCGAGAAGCCGACCAAGAGGATATCTCTCCGATACCGCTGCAAGAAGTGTAAGAAGGCCCATCAGAAAGAATGCTTCCGGGCCAAGAAGTTCGAGTTGACGGAGTGATCCCATGGCCACCACCGGTAAGTTCATCAAAGTGAAGTGCCAGGATTGCGGCAACGAGCAGATAACCTACAAGAAGCCGGCCATGAACGTGACCTGTGCTGTGTGCGGCTCGACCTTGGTCAAGTCCCGAGGAGGCGAGGGAGAGGTCAGGGGAGAGCTGCTCGAGGTGGTCGACTAATGGCCCGGGTCAACGAGTTCCCTGAGGAAGGGGAGCTCGTGGTCTGCACCGTGCAGAACGTCAAGAACTTCGGGGCGTTCGTAACGCTCGATGAGTACGGCGACAAGGAAGGCTTCATACACGTACGGGACGTGGCCACGGGCTGGGTCAAGTACATACGCGACTATGTTCGCGAGGGGCAGAAGGTCGTCTGCAAGGTTCTGGGTGTGGATTCCTCCAAGGGTCATATCGACCTGTCATTGAAATCGGTCAACGAGCATCAGCGCCGTGAGAAGGTCCAGCAATGGAAGAACGAGACCAAGGCCGAGAAGTTGCTAGAGATCGTGGCCAACCGCTTGGATAGGCCGTTCGAACAGTGCTGGGAAGAGTTCGGCTACGAACTGGTGGACAAGTTCGGCACATTGTACGGGGCCTTCGAGAGCTGCGCCATCGACCAAGAAGCGCTGGAAGAGGTGGGGCTGACCGGGGATTGGACCTCCTCCTTCGTGGAGGTGGCCAAGGAGAACGTGACCCCTCCCTTCGTGAAGATCACAGGTACCTTGGAGCTGCACTCCTCCGCCCCGGACGGAGTGGAGCGTATCAAGGCCGCACTGAGGAAGGGGCATGAGGCCGCTGAGGAGGAGCTGGAGATACAGTACATAGGTGCGCCTCGCTATCGTTTGGTCATGACCGCCCCGGACTACAAGACGGCCGAGGAGGCCATGCGATCGGTGACCAACCTCATCATCGCTGATATCAAGGACTCCGGAGGGGATGGTTCGTTCCACCGGGAGAGCAAGTAACGCCCCAATAATGATTTATCATTAGGTACCTCTATCCTGCCACGCAGGGAACGGAGCATGAAGACCACGTTGAGGTTCTGTGAGAGATGTCGTGAGTACACCCTCAAGGAGGAATGCCCCAGATGTGGTTCGAGGACCTCGACGCCTATCCCTCCTCGATATTCCCCGGACGATCGGTATGGGGCGTACAGGAGGATGGCTCGACAGGAACACGGTGATTGAGATGGAAAGTGTCATTATGGTCATGTACGAGCGCCCAGAGCTGAAGGCCCCCGTGCTCATCGAGGGGCTGCCAGGCGTGGGTAACGTGGGGAAGTTGGCCGCCGAGCACCTGGTTGACCAGGTCAAGGCCGTGAAGTTCGCAGATATCTATTCCAAGCACTTTCCCCCGCAGGTCCTTCTGGACGATGACGGTGTGATCCGCTTGGTCAACAATGAGCTGCATTACTACCGGGGTGAGGGGGAGCGCCCGGACATCATCGTGATGACCGGGGACTATCAGGGCATGACCCCCGACGGACAGTACGAGCTCTCTTATCACGCTGTACAAGTGTGCAAGGACCTGGGGGTCAGTCGCATCTATACCCTGGGCGGATACGGTGTCGGCAAGATGGTCGATGTGCCCCGGGTGCTGGGGGCGGTCTCCGATATCGATCTGTGCGAGGAGCTGGGCAAGCATGGCGTGGTCTTCTCCAAGGGCGAACCGGGCAGCGGCATCGTGGGCGCTTCCGGGCTGATGTTGGGACTGGGCAAGATGGAAGGCATCGAAGCGGTGTGCCTGATGGGGGAGACCTCGGGGTACTTCGTAGACCCCAAGGGTGCCGAGGCGGTGCTCAAGGTGCTCATGTCACTGCTACACATCGAACTGGACCTGAAGGCCTTGACGGAGAAGGCGGAACAGATCGATCTTATCGCTAGCAAGCTGAAGGAGGCCGAAGTGTCCGAGACGCCCAAACGTGAGGACCTGGGGTATATCGGCTGAGACCGCCCGTCAGTTTAAAAAAATAAAAAAAGGGGGGAGGTCACTGGGGGACCTTGGGCCTGACTAGGTGCATCCCATCCCTTCCTGGCAGGCTACTTCCTCATGTACCTCTCTTCGTAGGCCTCCATCTCTGCCAG
>JAFGPG010000124.1 GCA_016926075.1 Methanomassiliicoccales archaeon | reverse complement strand
AGCCAGTACCCGGCCAAGAAGCATCCCCTCACCAGGGTGGCGGATGAGGTGCGTCGCATCTTCATCCAGATGGGCTTCAAGGAGATCGATGACGAGTACGTGCAGCCGGCCTTCTGGAACATGGACGCCCTGTTCACCCCTCAGGACCATCCGGCCCGCGACCTGCAGGACACCTTCTACCTGAAGAGCCCGGCCCGTATTCCCCTGGAAGACGAGGAGATCGTTCGACGGGTCAAGGCCGTGCACGAGGACGGGGGGGACACCGGTTCCACCGGGTGGCGGTACGCCTGGTCCAGGGAGGAGGCGGAGAGGGCCTTGCTGAGGACGCATACCACCGTCAACACCATACGTTACCTGGCCAAGCATCCCCAGCCCCCGGCCAAGGTCTTCTCCATCTCCCGTATCTTCCGTAACGAGAGCATCGACATGACCCACCTGCCCGAGTTCATGCAGATAGAGGGCATCATCATGGAGGAGGGGGCCAGCTTCGATATGCTGGTCAGCGTGCTGAAGGAGTTCTATCGTCGCATGGGCTTCGACAAGGTCCGTGTGCGCCCGGGACCCTTTCCCTATACCGAGCCCTCGCTGGAGGTGGACATCTATTACCACGGCTCCTGGATGGAGCTGGGCGGTGCGGGGGTCTTCCGCCCGGAGGTCACCGGTCCCTTGGGCATAAAGCACCCGGTGCTGGCCTGGGGCCTGGGCTTCGAACGCCTGGCCATGCTGAAGTGGAACCTCAAGGACATACGGGAACTTTACGTCACGGACCTGGACCTGCTCAGGCAGAGCCCTATTTTCTAGACACGGCCTTGCGGGAGCACTCCCGGGCCTTGTCTCTCATGTCCAGGTCTTCATAGCAGGAGGCCATGGCCCGGTAGATCCCGCTCTTGTCCCCCGGCCTGGCCAGGCCCAGGGCCTTGCTGTAGTTGGCCAGGGCCTCCTCCCGGCGACCGGCGTGGACCAACACCTCCGCCTTCCGGGAGTAGACCTCCTCAAGCAGGTCTGGGTCCTGGGGCCCGCCTTGGCGTCCGATGGGAGCCAGCATGCGTACGGCCTCCTCCTGCCGGTCGCTCAGGCAGAGGCCCATGGCGATGTCGCAGTCGAGGAGAGGTGAGGGGCGTTGCCTGGCCACCTCCTTCAGATTGTCCAGGGCCTCCTTGGCCTTGCCTTGCCTTAACAGCAGGCCGCCTTTGAGCATCAGACCGTCCAACATCTCATCGCCATCCCCGGTCATGAGCATCTCATCGGCCACCAGGAGACCGTATCCATGGTCCCCCGTACGAAGAGCCACCTGACCTTTGACCCATCTCACCTCACGGGCGTAACGTGGCAGAACCTGTTGCATGGACCTCAGGGATCCCAAGAGCTCCGGTCCGCAGTTGCGGGAAAGCCGTCGCCCATGATTGACCACTAGCATCTGCGCCTCCAAGGAGCGCTCCGCCTCCAGGAGATGATGCAGCCTTTCCACGTAATCACCTTCCTCCAACCAGTAGTCTGCGGCGAAGCTGTGCGCCTCCTTCAGGGTCGGCCGGTCCATGAGCGGTGGGACCGATAGGCGCAGGGAGGGGGGCATGTCCACCATGCCCTCCCGGTCCTCGGGAAGCAGATTCACGTTGGCCTGAGGTAGCGCGCTCCGCTTGAAGGGCTTGCGAAACACCACGGACCTGGCCAGGAGGGAGCGCAGCTCTGGGTTGAGCTGTGTCCACAGCTCCTCCCCCTTGCACATCCTCAGGTCCAGCAGGGGCATGATCTCTATCCCTTGCCGGGTGGCGAAATCCTTGAGGTTCCTGGCCTTCTCCTCCCCGCCCTGGGTCAGGAAGTACACCTTTCGTTTGACCGTTCCTGCCCGGATGTGGGAGATCCTCTCCGTCACCATGCCCGCCTCCTTCAGCTTCTTCAGTTCTATGGCCGCATGAGCCCTCGATATGCGAAGTGCTTCCCCGATGCCGTCCTGGCTTACCTCGAAGGGGACGTCGAAGTCCACTTGGTTCTTGGAATATCGAGCCAGGTGCAGCACTATCCTTTCCCCGACCGTGATGGGCGTCGCCATATCAATCCACCAATCCAACCATGGGCGCCCTTAAGTCCCATTCGATTACAGGTAGTCTAGCTGATAATTATCGGGTGAGGGTTCCTTGCCCCTCCACAAGCGTAATATGCCGTCAACCGCTTGGCGGTTCATGCGACTCCTGGTGTGCTGTACACCCGACGTGGCCAGCGTCAACCTGCGGGACCGACTGATGGAGATGGCCGACTGGCAGGAGGCGGGTCGGTTCCAGGGGCGGTCCTTCCACCGTCTGCGGGACATGTGCCTGGCCACCTCCGACGTCCTGCACCTGTACCTGGACCACATCGACCGCACCTTCTCGGAGGAGACGGGGGTGCCGGTGGAGGAGGTGATATTCCTTTCCAAGCACCGGGCGGCCTCGGGAAGGCCCACACTTACCATGCATCCGATCGGCAATTTCGGCAAGGCCGAGCATGGCGGGATGGACCGGACCCTGGTACCGGCCTCCCCTTCCTTCCTCAGCGGATTGCTCAGGGAGCTGGCGGCAAGGGGACGACACCTTCCTTTCCAGATCTCCTACGAGGTCACCCATCACGGCCCCTACCTGGAGGTGCCCACCACGTTCGTGGAGATAGGGAGCGATGAGAGCCGGTGGGGGGACAGGGAAGCTGCTAAGGCCCTGGCCGGTTCCATACTCCATTGCCAGCCGGGATCGGGACCGGTGGTCGTGGGCGTGGGGGGCGGGCATTATGCCCCTCGCTTCACCGAGGTGACCTTGGCCAAGAAGGTCCGTTTCGGGCACATGGTGGCCAAGCACGTTCTGGAGGCGGGCGACGAGGGCCACGCCCTGGGCTCCGTGGAAATGGCCATGAGGGCCAGCGGTACCCGTTCCGCCTACCTGCACAAGAAGTCCTTCTCCCGGCCGGATGCCCGTCGGATGAAGGAGCTGTTGGAGGGTGCGGGGTACCTGGTGCTAGAGAGCGGGGACCTGGAGGACCTCTAGAGCCTCTTGTCGTCCCTCTCCTCGATGAGGGTGCGGCCGCAATTAGGACAGGCCAGCCATCCCGGCTGCAGCTCCTCGCCGCAGGAGGGGCAACGGGGGGGTTGCACCGAGCTCTCTGGAGGCTTCCATTCCTTATTTTCCGCTGGACGCATGCTGCGTCGGGCCAGGGCTTGGAAGCCTGTATCCCTTTGCGCCACCTTCCCGGCCATGACCTGTAGCAGCAAAGAACCGGACATGACGAAGATGGCTCCGATCACGACAAGGAAGGCCCCGGCACCGTACAGCGCTCCCTGTCCCTCGAAATCGCGCTGTAGGAGCAGCATGGCCAGAATGACCAATAGCGAGGAGGACATGGCCAGGATGGACAGTATCATCGATCCCCTGCCCCGACCCCTCTTGGACAAGGCCTTCAGCACGGTGAGCACCGCCAGCACCAGCATGGAAGCCCCAAGGAAGGGGACCAGGGATGAGGAGAGGTAGACCAGGTCCTCCTGCAGTAGCTCCCAGAGACCCAGATGCTCCCCTTGCATACTTACCCAGGGAAGGAGCAGGGAGAGCATCATCAGGGTACCGCCGATGAGACTGAAACCGCCCCCCGCCAGCAGTGCATCGTGGCGCACCTGGGCCTGTTTGGAGCCCTTGTTCTCGGGGGCCTTGAAGGTCTCCGGGGGCGCCTTGGGCGCCACCTTGCCCTTCCTTTCCTTTGTCTTGGGCGGGACAATGGGCGGTGCGGCCTTCTTCTCTACCTTGGGCGCCACCTTGCTTATCCTTTCCTTTGTCT
>JAFGPG010000038.1 GCA_016926075.1 Methanomassiliicoccales archaeon | reverse complement strand
GGGGACCAGCTCATGAAGGCCTTGGCCCAGGAGTTCCGGCCTGAGGGGGTCATATTCGTCAGCGATGTGGACGGGGTCTACACCGCCGACCCTCATATGAACAAGGGAGCAAGGCTGTTGAGCGTGGTGGACCGGATGGCCTTGGACTCCCTGCCGCGAACGGAGAGGAACGTCGACGTGACCGGGAGCATCTACGCCAAGATCAGTTACATGATCGATATGGCCCAGCATACCCAGCGCTGCCTAGTGCTCAACGGCAAGGTCCCTGGGCGATTGGAGGCGGCCCTGCGGGGAGAGGATGTCGTGGCCTCCAGGGTGGTGGGATAGAGATGAAACGGATCGAGCATAGGAAATCGGACCACATCGATGTGACCCTCAAGGAGAAGGTCGTACCGGACTACGATTATTGGGCGGACGTGCATCTGGTGCACAGGGCCCTGCCGGAGGTGGACATGAAGGACATCGACACCTCGGTCACGCTCTTCGGCAAGAGGTTGGAGCTTCCGCTGGTGGTCACCGCCATCACCGGGGGTTTCCCTTTGGCGGAGAAGGTCAACCGCAACCTGGCCGAGGCCTGCGCCAAGATGGGCGCGGGGTTGGGGGTGGGGAGCCAGCGGCCGGCCATCGAGCATGGGGACGATGGCACCTACTCCTTGGTCAAGGAGTACGACGTACCCTTGGTCATAGGGAATGTGGGAGCCCCTCAGCTGGTGAGACAGGGGAGCGAGCGTCCCTTCACAGTGGAGGACGTGGAGAGGGCCATGGAGGCGGTGGGCGCGGACATCATGGCCGTGCATCTCAACTTCCTTCAGGAGGTTGTCCAGCCTGGAGGGGACGTCAACGCCAAGGGATGCCTGGAGAGCATTAGAGCATTGGCCAAGGAGATGCCCTGCATGGTCAAGGAGACCGGGGCGGGGATCTCGCGGGAGATGGCCATGCTGCTCAAGGGAACGGGGATACGCGGCATGGACGTCTCCGGTGTGGGCGGAACCAGCTTCGCCGCGGTGGAGATGTACCGGGCCCGGGAGCAGGAGGATAGCTCGGCCAGCGCATTGGGCAGGACCTTCTTCGAATGGGGCATCCCGGCCCCTGCGGCCATCATCGAGGCGGACGTGGGATTGGAGATCATCGCCAGCGGTGGGGTGGACGACGGACTGCGCATGGCCAAGGGCATCTCCTTGGGCGCCAACGCCGCGGGGTGCGCAAGGGCCCTGCTGGCCGAGGCCATGGAGTCCAGCGAGAGGGTGATCGAGAAGATGCGCATCATGCAGGCCGAGTTCAAGGCGACCATGTTCCTGACCGGATGCAAGAGCGTGGAGGAGCTGCAGCAGCGTCGGGTCATCGTCAGCGGGAGGACCGCCGATTGGCTCTCCGCGGGGGATGTGTGAGGCATATGGACCACAGCGTCAGGATGAAGGAGATGGTCAAGGAGATCGACCGGGCCTTACTAGAGTATGTGAGGCGCGGGAAGTACGAGAGGTTGCTCCGGGCCATGAGACACTATCCCGAGGCCGGGGGCAAGCGCATGCGCCCGGTCATGGCCATGCTGACCGCGGAGGCGGTCGGAGGGCGGGGCAGCGCTGCGCTGCCCTTCGGCTGCGCCCTGGAGATCATTCATAACTTTACGTTGGTGCACGATGACGTCATCGATCAGGACCCGGTGAGGCGTGGCCGCCCAGCGGTGCACATCGCCTTCGACATCCCTACGGCCATCATCGCCGGGGACGCCCTCTTCGCCCGGGCCTACGAGGTGCTGTCCGAGACGGATGTGGACGGCGAGGGGTTGAGGCGACTGGTGCGCATCGTCTCGGACACCGTCTTCCAGTTGGCCGAGGGTCAGCAGATGGACGTGGACAATGAGGAGAGAGCGGAGGTCTCCCGCCAGGAGTACCTGGAGATGGTGGAGAAGAAGACCGCGGTCCTCTTCGCCTGCACCGCGGAGGGCGGGGCCATCATCGGCCGGGGGACGGAGGAGCAGATCTCCTCCATGAAGGAGTACGCCCGCCTGCTGGGGATCGGTTTCCAGATCTGGGACGACGTGCTGGGCATACTGGGCGACGCCAAGAAGACAGGGAAGCCGGTGGGCAGCGACATCCGGAACGGGAAGCGCACACTTATCGTCGTAGACGCCCTGGAGAGGTTGCAGGGGGACCCGCGCAGGGAGGTGCTCGCCGCCGCCCTGGGGAACGCGGAGGCCAGCGAGGAGGAGGTGCGGGAGGCGGTACGGTTATTGGAGGATATAGGGTCCATCAAGCACGCCCGCCAGTTCGCCTTGGACTACGCAAGGCGGGCCAAGGACCTGCTGTCCTGCCTGAGCGATTCCCTGGAGAAGGACATGTTGCGGGAGATGGTGGACTACGCCGTGGGCCGGGAGCTCTGAGGCTCGGCCTCAATGCCCTTGTCGGTGAGGTAGAAGATGGCGGACCTGCCCTCCGCCAAATGACGGTGCTTGGTGAGCACCGCACGACGCTTTCCCGGTGCCAGGCGCTCCAGTCTTATGATGGCCTTGGCATTGTGATGCAGGACGTTCCCGCCCAGCGCCTCGAAGGTCCCGGTCCCCACGTCCGTGTAGACCTGGGATGTGACCACCACCGGCAGGTTCATCCTCCTGGCCAGGGTCAGCAATCTGGCGCTCTGTCCCGCCAGCACCCTCCGCTCCGCCCGCTCGTCCTCCCTGCTGGACAGACGGTAGAACATGGTGATGGAGTCCACCACGATGAGCCCGATCTCGGGGTTGCCCTCGGCCAGCTTGATGGCCTTCCCGATCATCTGGTCCTGGTCCTCGAGGCTGTGCACCTCGCTTATCAGCACTTCCTTCAGGACCTTCCCTTGTTCCTCCCCGGACATCTGCCTCAGGCGCTGCAGGGACAGCCCCTCGCTGTCCACATACACGGTCTTCTTGCCTTCCAAGGCCAGGTTCTTGGCCAGGACCAGGCAGAGGTTGGTCTTTCCGGTGCCCGCCTCGCCATAGACGAGGGTGAGACAACCGCTCTCCAATCCCCCATCGAGCATCTGGTCCAAGGGGGCGCATTGGAAGGGCACCAGGTAACGCTCCTCCACCTCACTTCCTCTCCTGGTCCTTCATATCGTCCATCTGCTCCAGCCTATAGGAGCCGGGCTGGGTGTCCTTGCCCCTTTTGACAAAGTAGTAGGGGATGACCGCCAGTCCGCCCAGCAACAGGGCCACGGCCAGGACCAGGAAGACCGCCGCCACCAGTATGACGATGGCCGCCAGCAGCCATTCCAGATAGAAAAGGGCCAGGATGGCCACCGCCAGTATGCCGATGATCAGCAGGGCCACGATCGCTGCGTCCACCCCGCGGGCCACGGGATCACTTCCGGTCCGGCAGGAAGGGCACCAGGGAATTGGCCAGCTTGGAGAGGGTCATGGACTGGAGGATGACCCTGCCAGGACCGGTGAGGGTTGTGACGAACAGCCCCTCCCCGCCGAACAGGGCGGTCTTGATCCCCAGGCTCTGTATGTCATACTGCACGCTGCTCTCCCAGGCCACCGAGTTGGCAGTGGAGACCTTCATGATCTGCCCGGGCATGAGGTTGTATTCTATGAAGTCCCCGCAGCTGGAGATGAACACCGTTCCCTCGCCGCTCACCTTCTGCAGAATAAGTCCTTCCCCGCCGAACAGGGCGGCCCCGAACTTGCGTTGCAGGGCGATGTCCAGGTTGACCTTATCCTCCGCGGCCAGGAAGGCGTCCTTCTGCAAGAGCCACTGCTTCCCCCCTCTGAGGTCCAGGGCCACGACCTTCCCCGGTACGCTGCCCCCGAAGCCGACCAGACCTGTTCCTCCCTCGGCGTGGAAATTGGTGACGAAGAAGGACTCCCCTGATATGCTGCGCTTCAGACCGGAGAGCACTCCGCCCTTGGCCTTGGTCTCCAGGCGCACGTTGCCGCTCATGTACAGCATGCTGCCTGCCTCGGAGTAGATGATCTCACCGGGAGAGAACTCTATGTTCACGCATTGCAGGTTATCGCCAGTTATGTTGTACTTCAAGGTATCACCTGCCATGGTTACATCCATCGAAGTATATCCTTTTTCGTTGTCGGGTGCGCGCGGTGAGCCTGGATGTAGTGCCAAACGGCATACCTGGTCATAGCGATCTTGGCAGCATGCATGCACACCTGGACCTCTTCCCCTTTTCCATCCCCCGTACCGGGCAGAGGGGGTTCTTGAGGGATGCCAGGGAATGCGCGTCCTCGGGTAGGGACCTGGTGGCCCATGCCCCCACCGGGCTGGGGAAGACCGCGGTGGCCCTCAGCGCCATGCTGG
>JAFGPG010000123.1 GCA_016926075.1 Methanomassiliicoccales archaeon | reverse complement strand
GAGATGTACCTGTTCAAGACCGCCGAGGAGAAGGTGCGTAACCACGCCCTGTCCAAGGTCGCAGAGGGCACGGAGGTCATGGGTTTCCTCCTGGGGGAGGTGTTCGTGCATCAGGGCAGGGAGTACACCGTGGTGCGGGACGTGGCCACTACGGACCTGGAGGCCACCTCGGTGAGCGTACGCTTCGATCCGGAAGGCCTTGAATCTTTGTTCGCCTCCCTTGAGTGCGCCCGTTTCCGATACGTGCTGGTCGGTTGGTACCACTCCCATCCCGGCCATGGGTGCTTCCTGTCCTCCACGGACGTGGCCACCCAGAGGTGCATGTTCGACCGCCCCTACCACACCGCGTTGGTGGTGGACCCCGTACGCCGGGAGATCGATGCCTTCTATCTGCAGGACGGAGAGGTGCGCCAGCGCACGTTCCTGGTCTATTGGGACGAGTATCAGAACCCCTACTACGGGGAGAGCGTGAGGACCAGAAGGATAAGGGAATGACTCAGACCCAGATGGCGTGCCGACGACGCAGGGAGGTCTCGTTCTGCTGCAGACTGTTCATGAGCATGGGGACCATGGAGTCCAACATGACCATGCACGACAGTTCGAAGATGGTCCCTAGGGGTGCCATCCGCTTCTTCTGATCGTCCCTGGGCTGCGTCAGCTCCAGGACGATGTTGCTGGCCACTCCCAGTTTGGAATGCGAGCTGCCGGTCACCGAGATGACCTTGGCCCCCAGACGGCGCACGATATTGGCGGTCTGCACCGCGGACATGGTCTCGCCGGTATTGGAGATGATGAAGACCAGGTCGCCTCCCTCCACGATGGGCGTGGTGGTGTCCCCTACAAAATGCACGTCAAGCCCCATCTGGACTAGGCGCACGGCGAAGGCCTTGCCCATCAGGCCGGAGCGTCCCACCCCGTATATGAATATCTTCGGCGCGGCGGCCAAGGTCTCCACGATCTCCACGACCACCTCCTCGTCGACCCGCTCAATGGTCCGCCTGACCTCCTCCAAAATGTAGATCGTGGGTTCCTTCACTCCTCCTCCTCTTCCTTGCCGCCCTTGGCCTTCTTGAGCTTGCTGTCCTTGGACAGTTTCTTGGTCAGCACCCTCTCGTATATGACCTTCATGTACATGGCGTCGTGCTCCAGCAGAGGGGAGGAGGAGATGATGACGGAGTTGGGGTTGGCCTCCACCAGATATTCGGCCATGGGTTCGAAGCGCAGGTCGCCCTTCTTGATGGGAGTGACCCGGCGCTCGTTCCCGCCCTCGTGCTCCACTCCGGAGAAGTGCGTATAGTATAGGTCGCCAACGTAACCGCTTACCTGGTCGAAGATCTCCCCGAAATCCTCCGGCTCCCTCAGCATCCCGCTGGACCTGGCGTGCAGATGGGCGAAGTTGACCACCGGTACCAGATGATCGATCTTGTCGCAAAGCTCCAGTATCTCCTCCAGACCGCCGAAGACCTCCTTGCGGCCAGAGGTCTCCAGCCCCAGCCTGGGGGTCACCCCGTTCTTGTCCCACCAGGCGGAGATGTCCTCCAGCTTTTCCGTGATCACCGCGGCGGCCTCCCGGCGGCTCAGGCTACCGTACAGACCCAGATGGGTGACCACCGTGCTCCCCCCCATCTCCTGCGTCAGCAGCCCGGCCCACTTGATGGAGTTCATGCTCTTACGTGTGAGATCGGTGTCCGTGGCCAGGTCGATGTAGTAGGGGGTGTGCATGGACAGCTGCACGTCCAGCTCGCTGCCGATCCTTCCCAGTTCGGCCAGCTCCATGAAGTTCTGCACCAGACCGGAGGAAAGGCTGACGAGAACGTCGTCCTCCTTGATCCTCTCGTCCAGGTCGGTGATCTGGAGGCTCTTCTTCCCCTTGCGCCTATGGATCTCGACCACCAGGTCGTTCTCCAGCTCGCGCAGGCTTCTCCCTACGTCCTCCTCATCGGGAGAGCGGGATATGACATTGACCCGCACCATCTGGACCTCCATGGCGTTGAGGCCCAGACCATGCACGTCCTCGATGCCGTCCTTCAAAGTGCGACCTTTACAAGAAAGCGGTATACCAGCTGGACCGAAGCGGATCATTAATAACCCCGAGCAAACTGTACCGTATGTCCGCTAAGATATATAAGAACTATTAAAATTAATTCAGGCACGTCTATATAATATCGATCAGGGAAGTGCGGGGTCGATGGATGGTTACATGGTCACTCGCTCCTACCAGTCCTCTCCAACGGTGCGCCGCACACCTCCCAGGAAGCGTCCGACCGGCGAAAAATATCGATATCCCAGGTCTCTTCCTGATGGCAAAGGTATATAATACCCCTCTTTATTAGAGGGGCTTACCAATGTCGGGAGAGTCAGAAGATGGCAACTGCAAAGACTGACCCCAACCTCTTGGCCCTCATAGACCGCCTGAAGGCGGAGACGAGGTCCGGTGGGGCGGGGATCTGGCGAGACATTGCTCTAAGGTTGGAAAAGGCCAGGACCAATTGGGCCGAGGTCAATCTGAGCAAGTTGGAGCGATACGCCTCCGAGGGCGACATAGTGGTCGTCCCGGGCAAGGTGTTGGGGTCTGGAGCGTTGAGCAAGAGGTTGACCGTGGCCGCCTACGGGTTCTCCGAGGCCGCCAAGGTCAAGATCGAGGCCGCCGGAGGCAGGAACCTCACCCTTCTGGAACTGGTGGGGGAGATGCCCCAGGGCACCGGGGTCAAGCTGATGAGGTGATGGCATGACCGTGATCGACGCTGAGAACCACATCGCAGGAAGGCTGGGCTCCATCATCGCTAAAAGGCTCATGAAGGGTGAGGAGATCGTCATCGTCAACGCTGAGAAGATCGTCCTGACCGGAGATCGCGACTCCGTGCTCGCCCATTACAAACAGAAGAGGGACCGCGGGAACGTGAAGAGCGGCCCGTTCTTCCCCCGCCGGGCAGACCTCATCATGAAGAGGACCGTTCGGGGCATGCTGCCGTGGTACACCACCTCCGGCAAGAACGCCTACAGAAGACTGAAGGTCTACGTGGGCGTGCCCAAACAGTTCATGGAACAGGAGAAGGAGAGGGTGGACACCGCCGTCAAGACCGGGCTGACCCAGTACGTCACGCTCAGTCAGGTGGCCGAGCATCTGGGATCGAGGGTGAAGTGATATGTCCGAAGTGATCAATACCAGTGGAAAGAGGAAGACCGCGGTGGCCCGTGCGGTGGCCCGCGAGGGCACCGGCAAGGTGCGCATCAACAGTGTGCCCCTGGACATCGTCACGCCCGAGCTGGCCAGACTGAAGATGACCGAGCCCTTGTCCCTAGTGCCCGAGAAGGCCGCCGGTCTGGACATCGACGTCAAGGTGTCCGGCGGCGGCGTGATGGGACAGGCCGAGGCCACCAGGACCGCCATCGCCAAGGCCATAGTGGAGTACTACAAGGACGAGGAGATGGAGAGGGCGTTCAAGCACTTCGACCGGTCCTTGCTCATCAGCGACATCCGCCGCAAGCTCCCGAAGAAGCCTCTGGGCCGCGGTGCCAGGAAGAAGAGACAGAAATCGTACAGGTGAGGAAAGATGATAATACCGGTCCGATGCTTCACATGCGGGAAGGTGGTGGGGAGCTCCTACCAGCCCTTCGTCAAGAGGGTGCAGATGGGGGAGGACCCCAAGGAAGTGCTCGATGACCTGGGCATCAAGCGCTACTGCTGTCGCCGCATGATCATCTCCCACTCCGACCTGCTCGGCGAGCTGATCCCCCTGGGTTAAACCACTTAATCACCCCTTTACCGTGGGTCCGTGGGGTAGCTTGGAATCCTTCCTGCTTGGGGTGCAGGTGACTCCGATTCAAATTCGGACGGACCCACCATCTCTCATTCTGCCCGATCGATCCTTCGAACGCTTCCTACACACGTCTAAAAGAATGAACAGGAAATGGCCTCATCGTCCTCTGCTGTCCTGTACGGATCAGTGATCCCGTTCTTCCAGTAGCTCGGATCGATCAGCTCTCGTTCCATGACCCGTTCCCCGACCTCTTCGACCGTGTCCATGAACGTCCCCTTCGTGGGCCTCTCCACAGGACCAGGTCTGGTGGCATCCAATGCACTACACTAGGGCATGCCCGCACAGCCACATTTCCAGTCTTGACCGGAAATGGTGTAAGCTGCTGCCGTCGGTCCTCACCTTGGCCGAGACTTAGGACCTGATGACGTCAGAGGACCATCTTAAAATTCAAAGGTGGGGCTCCTTCCCATTCACATCGGATCAGCAACATCCTTCGAGCCTGGCTGTTGCCGGGTGATAAAAGATAATTACCGTACCGAGATAATGATTCCCCATTATGAGGCACAGGATAGTGGTGATCCCCGGCGACGGCATCGGTCCTGAGGTGGTCGGTTCTGCGATGAAGGTGCTCGATTCCAGTGGTGTGGACATCGAATGGGTGGAATTGATGGCGGGCCAGGAGGCAATGGAGAAGTACGGAAACCCATTGCCCGACCACGTGTTGGATACGATAAGAGAGGTGGGAGTGGCGCTCAAGGGGCCGACCACCACCCAGGTGGGCCTTGGATTTAGCAGTATCAACGTGGCATTACGGAAGCAGCTCAACCTCTATGCCAACGTCCGCCCTATCAATTCCCGTTTCGGGGTGAGCGAAAGGTTCTCCGACGTGGACATGGTCATCTTCCGCGAGAACACCGAGGACGTGTATGCCGGACTGGAGCAGGACATCGCCCCTGGGGTGGCACAGTGCCTGAAGATCATCACAAAAGAGGCCTCGGACCGTATAGCGGCCTTCGCCTTCGAGTATGCGAGGAGGAACGGAAGAAAGAAGGTGCAGGCGGTGCACAAGGCCAACATCATGAAGAAGAGCGACGGTCTCTTCCTGAGGAGCTGCCGTGATGTGGCCAGCAGGTACCCGGAGATCGAGTACGGCGAGATCATCGTGGACAACTGCGCCATGCAGATGGTCATCCGTCCCCAGCAGTTCGACGTGCTCGTCCTCACCAACCTGTACGGGGACATCCTGAGCGACCTGGGGGCCGGTCTGGTGGGCGGGTTGGGGCTGGTCCCCGGTGCCAACTATGGCAAGGACCTAGCAGTATTCGAGGCCGTCCACGGCAGTGCGCCGGACATCGCCGGCAAGGGCCTGGCCAATCCCACGGCCGTCATCCTTTCGGCGACCCTATTATTGGAGTATTTGACAGAGACG
>JAFGPG010000037.1 GCA_016926075.1 Methanomassiliicoccales archaeon | reverse complement strand
TGCCGGACCTGAGGGAATGGGCCCGTCTCATCGCCAAAAGGATCAGACCAGGAGGGTTCTTCTACATCGTCGAAGGACACCCCTTTGGGAGCATCATCAGTGACCGGGACACCGACAGCTTCCACATCGAATATCGATATTTCAACGATGAACCTGACCGCTTCGATGACGACCATCCAATCGACGAGGGCCAAGAACTCCAGAACAAGGAGCGGTTCGAATGGTCGCACCCCATCTCGGAGGTCGTCAACGTGCTGCTGGAACAGGGATTGAGGCTTGATTTCCTGCATGAGTTCCCATTCTGCTTTTTCCCCATGCACCCCCGCATGGAGCGCGGGGACGATGGTTATTGGCACGTACCCGATGAGGAGGTCAGCATACCCTATCTGTTCTCCCTGAAAGCGAGTCGCCCAGGGTCCGATGGGGCATAACTTCGAGCGGGACCGATAAAAAAGAATGATGGGGGCGGCCCCCCAATGCTTTTACAGTAGTAGACCCCAGATACCGACTATTATGGCGATGATACCAATGATGGTCTGGAATCCGCCCAGCCACTTGGCCAGCTTCTCAAGGGACTTGCCCATGGCAGGTATGCTCGGTAGTATGCCCATGGCCAAAACCAGGCCGGCGATGATAGCCACCACGCTCTGCAGGACGCTGCCACCGTCGATAAGGACCCAGATACCAAAAATGATGGCGATCACTCCAATGACGGTCTGGAACCTTCCTAGCCACTTAGCTAGTTTTACCAAGTACTTGCCCAAGGCCGGAATAAGTTCCAATATACCCATGGCAAGCACTAGGCCCGCAATTATGTTCGTTAATTCTATCCACATGGTGATCCCCCATATGTTCTTAGAACCATGATTATTGAGAATATTTATAATTATCTAATGTAAAGAAACAATGTCTGGGTTTTTTTAATAAGCACAATCTATTTATATTACATACATTAACGATAATAAATACTTTTATGGTGCTGTCAGCACACAAGGACGATCCATCGCCAACCACTGATCAAGGCCCCATCTTTCACCCGGTCCTCGATTGCCATCATTATATATTCTCGGGGGCTTTGTCGGGTCAATATGGAAAGATCCTTGCTATCTAGGTAAGGTGCCGACTATGGAGGATAGGTCATGGCGAGCAAGAAGAAGACAAGCGACAAAACCAAGGGTACAACAGGTGCGAAGAAGGCGAATACCAAGAATGAAACCGTGGCGGAAAACCCCATCCTTTCCAAGAACCCAGTGCGCACCCTGATGTTCAAGGACCTCATGTTGCAAGAGATCGTGGAGGGGCTGAAGGCCGAACAGGTGGACAAGGAGGAGATGGAGGAGGCGCTCTTCCTGACCACTGCCAACGCCGTTCTGGAAATGGTGGGGGCGAACCTTCCAGAGGAGCTGCTATTCATGTTCCAGGACAATCTGGACGATTATATTACAATCACCATGATCAACCGCGAGCACTCGGTGGACCTGCTCGCCAGGTTCCGCGACGGTTTCCTGGAGGTACATGGGGACGACTTCGACGACGAGAGGGCCCTCATGGAGGCGCTCACAGCCTACGAGGAGGAATGGTGGGGATCACCCAAGGACTTCCTGGGGGACAGGTCCCCCAACGACCTCATGGCGGAGGCCAAGAGGAAGATGGTCAACATCCTCTACGAAGGAGAGGAAGACAGGGACGAGGAAATGGCTTGCGATGAGGAGGAATACTGGGCCTCTCGCGCCTTCGTCATCCGTGACCTGTGGTTCTCATCCATGGAGGAGAGCATGACCAATGAGTCCATGCCCACGCCGCAGAGGCGCGAGCGCCTGTTCATGGCCGCCACCAATGCCCTCTTGGACATGGTGGTCAATGTCATGCCCGATTTCATGAGCGAGGGGCTGTTCGACGGACTGGACCGCAACTTAGAGCTCTCCCTGGTGAACAAGGAAGCCAAGATCGACCTGTTGAAGGACTTCGAGCTGGCCTTGACGGATTTCGAAAGGGAATGGTGGAACACCGGCGTGCAACAATTGGGTGGCAAGAGCCCCAACGAGGCCATGCAGGCCATGGGCCGCAAGTACGGCCTATGAAGGTCGGTCCATGACCGCCCCAATATGGAACACCTCCGCTCCGGGCAAGGTCATTCTGCTGGGAGAGCACGCGGTGGTGTACGGTCAACCGGCGGTTTCCATGGCCATTGGCCTGAGGATGCGTGTCCATGTGGAACCATCGACAATGTCCAGCCTCAACGGCGTGCAGCTCACCTCACACAACTATTCCTATGTATCGGCCTGCCTGGCCAAGATGGGATCCGCCCCTATGTCGGTCATGACCAGCTCGGACTTTCCCTCGGGCTCCGGGCTGGGGTCCTCCGCCGCGGTCACCGTGGCCCTGATCGCCGCCCTGGCCGGTCGGTACGGGCCTTGGAAGGAGGCGGAGGTGGCGCAACAGGCCTTCGAGGTGGAATGTGAGGTACAGGGTAGGGCCAGTCCTATAGACACCTCCACCTGCACCCACGGCCGGGCAATACTGGTCAGGCCAGAACCGGGGGAGGACCTCCTCTGGCAGATGTCACTGGACTCGCGCAGATGGTGCGTGCACCACCTCGACGCCCCGGACATGACCCTGGTCATAGGGTTCACCGGCAGGTCGGCTCCCACCGGACCGATGGTGGCCAAGGTTAAAAGGTACGTGGACCGCTCCTCCTTCGCCCGGGACATGGTGGAGGAGATCGGGCAGGTGACCTTGGAGGGCGTCAGGAGCATGGCCGAGGGCGACCTGGAGGCCCTGGGGCGGTCGATGTCAATGAACCACAAACTGCTGGCCATCCTGGGGGTCTCCTCCCCCGAACTGGACCGGCTGGTCAAGGCCTGTCTCCCGCATTCCTACGGGGCCAAGTTGACCGGGGGCGGGGGAGGGGGGAGCATGGTGGCCCTGACCGACAGACCGGACCAAGTGGTGGAGGTCATACGCAGCAAAGGCGGGCAGCCTTTCGTGGCCTCCACCAACGTTCCCGGTGTCAAAGAGGAATGATGGTTAAGGGCCTCAGATAAGCTCCTCGAACTCCCTGACCAGTTCTGGATGCCTCTCCTTGATGGCGATGAGTATGTTGTGCACCGACATCTTGTCCACGTTGGCCGTGGACAGGGTCTCGATGACAGCGTCCAAGGTGCTATCGGAAAGGGTCAGGAACTTCTCCTTGGCCATCCAGTTGCGCCACAGGCGGTCCTCCATGGCGTCGCGCCATAGCTTATCATAGGGCATCATGGCCTCCTCGCTGAAGTCCTTGGCCTGAGCGCAATCGCCCAGTACGTTGCCGGCGTGCATCCCCGCCAGCAGGCCGTTGGCTATGCCGCCACCGGTGATGGGATCGATGATGCGTGCCGAATCCCCGACCAATATCAGACCGTCCATGACCGAACGCTCCACCGGCGGGGAGACGGAGACCCCGCCCGCCAGGGCCTCCAGGGGCTGGCCGCAGCTGAGGCGCTCGTCCTTCCTGATCCAATCGTCCAGATAGCGCTTGACCTCACCGGGCTTCTCCAGCTTGGAGGCCAGCACACCGATGCCCACGTTGGCCGTGTCATCACCCTTGGGGAAGATCCATATGTATCCCCCGGGGGCCACAGAGCCGATGATGAACTCACAGTAGTCCGGTTCGGTCCTCAGGTTGGTCATGCGGTACTGGAAGCAGGTGGTGATGTCCCCGGCCTTCAAGGAGGTGTCGATGCCCGCCCAGCGGGCCACCTGGGACTCGAAGCCGTCCGCGGCGACCACGCACCCGGCGGTGAGCCTCAGAGGCTCCCCTTCCCGCCTGGCCTTGACGCCCACGACCCTTTCCCCCTCCTTGATGACGTCCACCGCGGCGGTCTTCAGCCAGATCTCCGCACCCGCCCGGGCGGCGTCGGCGGCCATGGCCTTGTCGAAAAGATGCCTCTCCAGTACCATGCCCACCTCGTTCCCCGCCTGGCTCTCGTCGATGCGGAACACATGACCTCCCGGGGAGACCAGCTTGGCCCCGGAGATGTCCGTGGAGACCCATCGGCGGTCCACAGGTACGCCGGCCTTCTCCAGGCCTCTTCGGTTGACGCCCTCGGCGCATCTCAGGGGAGCCCCTATCTCCTGGCGTTTCTCGATCATGAGCACACGGGCCCCCTTCCTGGCGGCATGCTTGGCGGTCATGCTGCCGGCCGGTCCGGCACCGACCACGATGATGTCATAGTCGGTCCTCATCTCTTCCCCTCCATCTTCAAGGCACCCACTGGGCATATGCGCACACAGCGGCCGCACCGGTTACAATCCTCGTTGAACTCCAACACTATCTCGTTGAGGTAGACGGCGTTCTGGGGACAGGAGCCCACGCAGGCCCCACAATGCATGCACTTCTCGATATTGACGATCATCTTCAACACCACTCAGGTATGCTCTGTACCCCTGGTCCGTCTCCACTCCTCGATGGGCACGGAGAACTTCTTCTCCACCTCATCACGGAAGGTGGGCCCGCCGTTGTAGGCGCAGAACGGGATGATCCTCCCGTCGGGCACCGCATAGTGTATGGCGCAGCGCTTGACCCTTTCTATATCGTAGTTATAGAGGTCCTGGAAGTGCATGCCCCCCACGAACATCATCTTCCACGAGAACTTGGCCAGGGACTCCTTGGACTGGTCCCCCATGACCGACGACAACAGTCTCAGGAAGGACATGGTGTCCAACCCTTCCGGCATCTTGTCCTCGTCGAGGTACTTCTTGAGAAGGGAGAACGCCTTCATCTTGGACGGGAACTTGATCATGGATTTCTCAGCCTTCTTGGAGAGCTCGAAGAGCTCCTTGAACAGCGGCTCCACGTCCACGAAACGGGTCAGGGGGACCACATGGTCCTTGTCCTGCACGAACAGGTAGGTGGCCAACCCACAATGGGGATGGGTGGTGAAGGTGACCTTCGGCTCGTCGAGTATGGCCGTGGTCAAGGTCGATATGGGCACCACGGTGGGTACGGGATACCAGTCCGACCTCTTGATCTGCCCATCGGTCTGCTTCTCCAGGTCCACTGCCAGATCGGTGAGGGTGTATCGCTGCTTGGCCAGCTCATCCTTGTTGATGCGACCGGTGAAGGCCACGGGCTGGAAGTTGATCCCTCGGATGACATCCGAGTTCTCCAGGGCGAAGTTGAATATGGGACCGATCTGGTCGTCGTTGACCCCCCTGACCATGGTGGGCACCAGGACGATGGAGGGCGCCTTTTCCATCTTGCGCACGTTCTCCACCACCTTCATCTTGATGTCCAGCATCTTGCGGCCCCGGGAGATCATGTAAATGTCCTCCCTGAGCCCGTCGAACTGGAGATAGATGGTGTTCATCCCCGCCTCCGCGGCGGCCTTGAGGGTCTCGAAATCATGAGCGAAGACGATGCCGTTGGTGGCGACCTGTATCTGGGCAAAGCCCATCTCCTTGGCCTTTTTGATGGCATCGATGAACCGCGGATAGATGGTGGGCTCCCCCCCGGAGAACTGAATGGCAGGGCATGGGACCGGCCTTTCGTCCCTGAGGTTCTGCATCATCTTGACCACCTCTTCATAATCAGGTTCGTAGACATACCCGGCCGCGTTGGCGTTGGCGAAGCAAATCGGGCATTTCATGTTGCAACGGTTGGTGAGGTCAAGGTTGGCCAACGAGGTGTGGCTGAGGTGCAGGTTGCACAGACCGCAATCATTTGGACACACCTTTGCGTCCTTGATGAAGGGGTTCTCCACCCCCACACCGTCAAAGGCGAACTTCTCCGCCCTCAGGTACATCTCCACATCGGACCAGATGACGTCACTGAAATCCCCGTGCTCGGGGCATGTCTTCTCCATAACCGCCTTTCCGTCCTTCTCCAGTATGGTGGCAGGTATGATCTTCTTGCACTCAGGACACAGCGACTCCGTCCTCTTGGGCAACCCTGTGGGCAACGAACTCTTTCTAGCGATCATTATTGCATCCCCGGGCTTATACTTCGACGCCAGAATATAATATTTATGTAGCTTGATGAGCTACATATGTTTACATGAACATCATCGACGTTCTTAGGCTGGACATCACCGATGTCGAGAGAGAGCTCAATGAGATAGCTATAGCGCTCGGCAACATAGGTCTCACCAATTACGAGTCGAGGGTCTATGTGGCGCTCATACTCAGGAACCACGGGACGGCCGAGGAGGTGGCCGAACTGGCCATGATACCACGCACCTCGGCCTACAAGGCCCTGCAATCCCTCAGGGACAAGAGGTTCGTTGAAGAGACGGGCGGGCGACCGGCAATGTATCATCCAGTGTCCGTGGACGAGGTGAAGGCCCGTGTCTTCGAGGAGCTCAACTCGGCGTTCAACAAGCTCAACACCGTCAAAGGTCTGCTCAGCGAGAAGGGCAAACCGGAGCTGGTGTACACCATTCACGGCAAGAAAAAGGTCCTGGCCAAGATAGGTGATATGCTGGACCTGTCAAAGAGGACCTTCATGATTTCGTCCCCCCGCATGCAGGACATCAGGTCCGACCATGCCGACCGTTTCAAGGAGGCCGTAAGAAGAGGTGTGCAGGTCTACATCATCACAGAACCGGCGGTCAAGGTCCCCGAGGCCAGCGGGGTCTTCCGGCGCAAAGGTCTCATCGCCACCGACGTCATATCAGACAGCACACGGGCCATGATCGCCTCGGAGGACCTGGACCTGTGCGGTTTCTCGGACAACCCCCTCATCGCCTCCCACCTCGAGAACTTCCTGCACCTATTGAAGGGGGAGTCCACACAGTAAATTGACTGTAGCTCTGGACATTAATATGTTCTTGCCCAGTCGACCAGGTAATGAACAGCCCTCCCTCCCCCCGCAAGGTAGGTCATGATGACAAAGGACAGATGCCCTTCTCCCTCATCGCGGTCTTGCTTATCATAGTGTCCAGCCTCTCGGTCGCCGCTTTGGGCGACGTCCTGGAGAATAACGAGGGGATCGAACTGTCCATAGAAGAGATGGAAAGCATGGTGGATCTTAGCCAGGAGTCCCGACGCCACCTGGACCAGATGGCCGTTCAGGCCATGCTCGGATGCTGCGAGGGTCGGTCCTCCAACGAGAGCGCCATGGTCTCCGACTTCAAGGATCGCCTTGCGCTCTCCGTTTCCCAGGACTATCCCCTGGACCAAGGCGGATACCGGATGGAGGTCGAAGTGGACCAGGTCCGTCTCGCCTTCGTGCGCCTCCCTCTATGCGATGGGGTGGATGGAGAGGATGCTCGGTCAATGACATACGTCCCCGCCTACCTCGGACCGACCGGGTCCTACCGAGTGACGGTGCTGTGCGAGAACGGCAGACTGACCCGCAACTATACCGTCTCAGAGGACGTCAGGGTACCTTGGCCATTGTTGATGGGGCGCATGGAGGCCTTCTCCTCCTCCATCGGTGACGGCATGGGTGAGCTGAGCTCACTGGCCCGGGCCATGCTCGATTCCCTGGTACTCTTTCGCACTCTCCAGGGTTGGGGTGGTCTGTCCTCCCCCCCGGAGCAAGGCTTGAGCGAGTCGTTGACAGAACAGGACGTACTGAACGCGCTGTGCCTGGGAACGATCGCACTGCAGTACAAGGTCTTCCGTAACGCCACCCCCTGTCTTGCTATGTGCACAGAACATCTTGAACCAAAGCAGTGCTGGGACATGGTCTCTTCCCATTTGAAGGTGGGAGGGGAACTCGACATCGTCGACATCTTTCTGAGACTGTATGGGTACGAACATATGGACTGGAGGGCCATCTTCGGCCAGGTGCTGTACGCTGACAGCGAACGCATCATTCTCAGGTGGATGGAGCATCTGCACATGATCGACCTGGTGGACATGGCCGAGGAGGTGACGGAGGGTATGGCGTTCACCCTCAACGACATCATAGAACACCTCTCCGGCAGCGACCTGATGGAGGAACAGTTCAAGGATTGGCTGATGGACAGGTTCCAGGCGGCCGGTGTCTGCGACACCCTTTACCGATACCTGTGCGCGGGACATCCAGAGCGCGGCCTGTGCGTTCCGGAACACACCCTCTCCCTGATCAACGGGGAGGGGGAGTCTGTGAACCTACCGGTGTGCGGCAAGGTGGGCTTGGACTTTCCCACCGTGGACCTTCTCGACTGGGACGGATGGGGCGATTTCCACGAGCAGTACAGGCGAGGGGTACATGAGATATCCCTTTCCATGCACCGTTCCCTTCTCACGATGGCCGAAAGTATCTCTCGTTCCATATTCGTCCCCGTGCAGCCCCTGGCCCTGGACCCCGGGGATGGGATCACCTTCCTGGAGGAGGTCCGGGACGCCCTGCGCATGGCCTTGGAGCATAAGGAGGGATGGGTACGCCCGGCCATCTCCGCGGCGGAGGACCAGGTGTCGACCGTCGATCCACTGGCCGAGGCCACAAGGTCCTTGTTCCTGGAGAAGAAGGATGTCATATTGGAGCGTCAACGCTCCATAGAGGAGGTCCAGAGGTCTGTTGCGGATCAGATACTGGCCACTATCAGCGCCTCCTATCCGGAGCTGAGCCTGCCCTGGGAGGAGAACCTGGTCCTGATACAGGAGGAGATGTCGGCCGGGACGGGCTGGTCCATGATGCAGGAGATAGTGAACACCTACGAGTATCATTCCTCGACACTCACCGAGCACTTCCTTGAGGGACTGGCATATCGTCCCTCGGTCCCGGGACACGGGCTCTCGTTCCTGGCTGACCTCATTTCCCGGACAGGGGACCCCCTCATCGGCCTGGGGGCGATCATCTCAGACGATGTCGATGCACTGCTGCAGGAGGTGGCCAACGGTCTGGCCTTGAGGGGGGACATGGGCACGGTATATCTGCCAGAAGGGGGTCATTTCAAGATGATGGATGAGAAAGGGCGGGAGTACCGTGAGTGCCTAAGTGTACAAGTGGATTATCCCAAGGTCGATGACCTCCACCTCATGATCAGCCCTCCGAGCGAGTACATGGGGGAGGAGGGGCGGTATCCTCAGCTGCACGATACAGACCTTCTGGACATGAAATGGGCCTCCTTCCAGTCCGTATGGCGAGTGCTGATGAACGGGGAGATAGGGGTATTGTTATCGCCCGGAGGGGAAGTGGGCAATGTCATCTCCATGGAGATGGAGAAGATGATCCCCCTGCGGACCTCCCTTACCGTGGTCACCGTCACCCCCGGACCCTTGCTGGGCGTCCATTACCGTAACGTGAACACCATCAGCGATACACTGGTCAAGGCCTTGGAGGGCATATTGCGCCCCCTTCAGGAGGGCTTGGGATGGATATCCTCCGGGGTACAGGGGCTCTACCGTACGCTGGTGAACACGGTGAAAGGGCTCCTGGAGATGGGGAGTCAGGTCCTTGACCTCATATCCAAGCTCATCCAGGAGCTATTGGTCAAGGTCCAACAGTTCGTGCGTGGCACGGTGATGGCCGTCGCCGG
>JAFGPG010000122.1 GCA_016926075.1 Methanomassiliicoccales archaeon | reverse complement strand
TCCCCAGCCACCACCTTGAAGAGCACCATGCCGAACATGTCCGCCTGGTCCTCGAAGTCCATGACCTTGCGTATGACGTCCTTCTGTCCGCTCTCCGGAACGTCCAGGTGCTCGATCTCCGTCACACCGAACTCGTTGATCTTCCTCAGCAGATGGACCTCCTTGGAGGTGATGAAGGTGATGGCCACCCCCTCCTTGCCCGCACGGCCCGTACGTCCTATGCGGTGCACGTAGATCTCCGGGTCCTCCGGGATGTCGTAGTTGATGACGTGGGTGACCCCCTCGATGTCCAGACCGCGGGCGGCCACATCGGTGGCGATGAGCACGGCGATCTTCCCATCGCGGAAGTCATTGAGCACCTTCTCCCTCTTGGCCTGGGTCAGGTCGCCGTGCAGCGCCCCCGCCCGGTACCCGTAGGATGCCAGGCGCTTGCTCACGATGTCCACCATGACCTTGGTCTGCACGAAGACCATGGCCTTGGGCTTGTAGGCGTCCAGCACACGGCACAGCGCCCAGATCTTGTTCTTGCGCTCGATGTTGAAGTAGACCTGCTTGGTGGTGGGCAGCACGATCTGCTCCTCGCCGATGATGATCGTCTCCGGATCGTCCATGTGCTTGGAGGCGATATCCCGTACCCCCACCGGGATGGTTGCGGAGAAGAGCAGGGTCTGCCGGGGGGTCTTGGTCTTGGAGAGGATGTACTCTATGTCCTCGATGAAGCCCATGTCCAGCATGCGGTCCGCCTCGTCCAGCACCAGCACCTCGATCTCGCTGAGGTCCAGTGTCCGGCGGTGCAGATGGTCTATCACCCGGCCAGGGGTGCCCACCACGATGTCCACCCCTTTACGGAAGGCCTCGATCTGATCGTCGATGGACTTGCCGCCGTACACCGGCAGCACCCGCACATCGTCCATGAAATAGGCTAGCTTCTTGATCTCGTTGGAGACCTGAGCCCCCAGCTCCCTGGTGGGCACCAGTATGAGCGAGAAGGGCTTGACCCCCTTGGTCAGGGACTCCAGTATGGGGATGCCGAAGGCCGCCGTCTTCCCGGTCCCGGTCTGGGCCTGGGCCATGACGTCCCTGCCCTTCATGATGAGCGGTATGGTGCGCACCTGGACCGGGGTGGGCTCCACGAAGCCCATGCGCTCGATGGCCTTCAGGACCTCCTCCCGGAAGCCGAACTCTAGGAAACCTTTCATCTGTATCACTCTATTATGTCTCAGATTGTAGAGGCATGGTGCCGTTACTATTAATCATTTGGAGTCCTTGGCCTTGAGAAACTTGGACTCCATGGCCTGCACGATGGTCTGCAATGTCTTGACCCGGGAATAGTACTTGTCGTTGCTCTCCACCACGGTCCAGGGAGCATGGTTTGTACTGGTACGGAAGAGCATCTCGTCCACAGCGCGGCCGTAGAAGTCCCACTTCTCACGGTTGCGCCAGTCCTCCTCTGATATCTTCCACTGCTTGGAGCGGTCCTTCTCCCGTTCCTGGAACCTCTGCAGTTGGGTCTGCTGGTCGATCTCCAGCCAGATCTTGATCAGCACCGTGCCGTTCTCCACCAGCATGCCCTCGAACTCGTTGATCTCCTGGTAGGCGCGCTTCCACTCCTCGGTGGAGCATAGGCCCTCCACCCTCTCCACCAGCACCCGGCCGTACCAGGAACGGTCGAAGATGCGGATGTGCCCGGCCGGGGGCAGCTTGAGATAGAAGCGCCACAGGTAGTGATGGGCCTTCTCCTCCAGGGTGGGCGAGCCCACCGGGACCACCTCGTACCCCCGGGGGTTGAGCTCCGCGGTCAGTCTCTGTATGGCCCCTCCCTTCCCGGCCGCGTCCCAGCCCTCGAAGACCACGATAGAGGGTATCTTGTTGATGTTCAGCTCGCACTGAAGCTCCCCCACCCGGCACTGTAGCTTCTTCAGCTTGTCCCGGTACTCGTCCTGGGATAGGCTCTTGCCCAGGTCGGCCCCTCCACGGGTGGAGTTGAACATCTGGCCGCCCTTGATCAGGGGGTTGCTGTCCAGCATGAGCAGGTTCTTGGCCTCCAGTTTGCTAAGGCCATACTCGATCATGCGCACCGTGGTGGTCAGTATCTTGGCCGTGGCGAACTTGTTGTCCTCCGCTTCCACGATGGTCCAGGGCGCGTACTCCCGGTCGGTGCGCTCGATCATCTCCTCGATGGCAGGCAGCATCTTGTCATACTTCTTGAAGAAGTCCAGCTCCGGGTCGCTGATGGCGCAGCGGTCCAGGTCCGAGCTGTGGTACTTCTCCAACCGGCGCTTGTGCTCCTTCTTGCTGATGTGCAGGAAGAACTTCATGATGAGGTAGTCGTCCTGTGACAGCATCTCCTCGAACTCGCTGATCTCCCTCCACACCTGTCTGGCGCCCACCTTCTGCCCGTTCTCGGTGCGGGCCAGGGAACGGAAGTACCATGAGCGGTCGAAGACCGCGATGCGTCCCCGGGCGGGAATGCGCACGAAGAATCGCCACAGGAAGGGCTTGGAGCTCTCCTCGGCGTTGGGGGCGGAGATGGGGTGCACCAGGAATCCGCGGGGGTCCAGCGGCAGTATGAACTTGTTCACCAACTCCCCCATGCCCACCGTGTCCCAGCCTTCGAAGACGACGATGATGGGCATCCCCACGTCCCGTGCCTTGCGCTGCAGCTCCCCCAGCCGGTTCTTCATCTCTGGGGCGACCTTGTCGTACTCCTTCTCATCGATGCGCTTACCCAGGTCCACGTGCTCGAACATCTTCCTCTGGTGCATCGCGAAAGGAGATAGATAACGCTTGGCCCGGCGAAAGGATAATGAACGACGACCCCTTGCCGCCCTCCATGGGCAACCTGAACGTGGCGGCTCTTGGCTCCCCTGGTCTGGCCAAGGAGATAGGCAAGAAGGGGACGGTCAGCGACATCACCATCTACGACCTCAAGAGTGGTCAGGACACCGTCAGCGTCCTGGAACCCTCCAAGTATCCGGAGAGGCTCAGCTCACTCTTCTTCTGCTCCAACCTGGCGGACATGGCATTGGTGGTTGTGGACAGGATCGACGCCACACTGGGCGAGACGCTGCTCATGCTGGACTGCACCAGGGTCCGGCGCGGGATGCTGGTCCTGCGCGAATACATCACACCGGAACGCATCGCCCCCCTGCTGAAGGACACCATGCTCAGCGACTACCGGTTCGTGGAGGACAACCCCATCGCCATACGCGAGTCCCTGCTGGAGGAGGCTCGCAGAATCGTCCCTTCCGGAGAGGGCAAGGGGGCGGTGCCCATCGACCATCATTTCCATGTCAAGGGGGTGGGCACGGTGGTCCTGGGCCAGGTGGCCTATGGGAGGATACACCGGCACGACGCTCTGAAGGTGCTTCCCACGGAAAAGGTGGCG
>JAFGPG010000036.1 GCA_016926075.1 Methanomassiliicoccales archaeon | reverse complement strand
AGGAGCCTGGTGCCTTCCACCAGCACCTCGGACGGGTCCAGATGTACGACCTCCACGCCCTCCGAGCCCAACTGGGAGAGGACATCCTGCGCGGATGCACCATCGCCCACGACAAGCGCGCCTCTCTCCCTCCTGGTGGGGGGGATCTGCACGTCCCTGGGGTCCAGTACCCTGGCCAGGGCCAGCTCCGCGGCGTGGGCCGTGTTGCAGCTGGCGACCGGCACCAGCGCCACCCGGTGGGGGGGCAGCCCGGCGCTCTCCGCCATCTCCAGGTATCCTGCGAGATGGAGCGGGGAGCAGCCCACCACCAGCAGGGCCTGGGTGCTCCTCCCTCGCAGGTGCAGCGCGATCTGGTCCATACCCTCCGGAGAGCAGCAACTGGGCATGATCTTGCTGTACCCGACGCGAGGGTCCTTGAGCAGACCCCTCATGACCATGGGGTTGACCCCGTGCGCCCGGCAGATGAAGAGGGCCGCCCTCATCGGTTCACTCATCCCCTCCCTCCAGGAATCCCATGGCCTTGCGGGCGGCCATCACCCCGTCCACGACGCAGTGCTTGATGTCCTTGGGCCCCAAACAGCTGCCGGCCATGAATATCCCCCTCTCCCGGCATCGGGAGGGGGTCAGGTTGCCCAGGGCATCACGGGGAAGGGCCATGTGCCTGGCCAGCTCGTTTTCCAGGTCCGGTACCAGCCCCAGGACCAGTACCAGGTGGTCGAAGCCCTCCTGGACGATGGCCCCGTCGGCGGCGTAGATCGCCGTGGGCCGGCCCCCATCCTCCCTCACCTCCGCCGGGCGGGAACGGACCACCCTCAGGTCGCTACAGTCCAGCTCCTCCAGGAGGGGGTCGTCCCTGGCCATGCCCCTCCAGTCCATGACGAACATGGTCACCTTCAGGGAGGGGCTCATCTCCTTGAGCGTCAGCGCCTGCCGCAGCGCGTACCGGCAGCAGATCGAGGAGCACATGGGCGTTCCCTCCAGGCAGGTGCGCGATCCCACGCAGAGGAGGAAGGCCACGCTTGACCCTTCGGCCATGGCCCAGGGGGCCCGTCCCTCCAGGACGGCCTCCAGCTCCATGGAGGTCATCACCCCCGGTACCTCCTTCCACCCCAGGCGCGGTTCCCTCTCCGCCGGGAACTCCAGGCTGCCGGTGGCCACCACCACCGCCTCCCCCTGTACGCTGATGTGCTCCTCACCGAAGAGGTCGATGGCCGCGGTGGGGCACACGCTCACGCATCTCTCGCATTCCAGCCCCTGTATGGAGCGGCAGGCCTGACGGTCCAGTACGATCCTTCCGCCCACCTTGGCCATGGCCCCGGTGGGACAGGCCTCCACGCATTTGCCGCACAGCGAGCACAGGCCGGGGTCGATTGCCCGCTTGAACCTGAGCAGATCGAAGCGGTAGCGGCCTCCATCGCGCTCCACCTGTTGCAGCTCAACCCCGTGATGCACGGTGACGTATGGCGATGCCAGGACCTCCCTCCGCAGCCGATGAACGCGGCAAACGTCGCACTGGCGACAGTGCAGCAGACCCTTGCAGGAGAGGGCCTCCACCCGTCCTCCCAGCACCTCCCTCCTCTCCAGCAGTGTGACGCTGATGCCCCTGCTGTTCAGTTCGGCGGCGCAGGCCAGACCTGCCGGCCCCCCTCCCACGATCACCACCTTGGGCATCGTTCCTCCTCTTTCGAAGAAAAGATGATGCGGGGCGGGGGAACGGCACGCGTCGGATCTGCTGTGGAAGGGCCCATTTAACCTTTGCCACCATTAGCCAGATATATTATGTTTTTGCCGTTCACCGCACCCCTTAAGTCCTGGCTGTGGGATATTCCCCCGTGCGCGCCGTGGCCTTCACCGTGGACGTGGACCGGGACGTCAACCTGGTCTGCCAGGGGCAGGTCTGCTCCATATCCCAGCCCCGAGGGGGGGACAGCTCACCGCGCTTCTCCTCCTCCCTCTCCGGGCTCAAGGCCCTCCTGGAGGTGCTGGAGGAGGCGGGAGTGCCGGGCACGTTCTTCTGGGAGGGGCGCAGCGCCGAGACCCTCTCACGCTCGTTGCCCTTACGGGACCTGATGGCCGGACATGAGGTGGCCGCGCACGGGTACGATCATGAGGATTTCCCGGGTGCGGAGTCGGGCATTCCCCTGGACCGGGAGGGAGTGCGGGCCGTCCTGGAGAGGACGGAGGAAGCTTTGAAGGGGGCCTTCGGTGTGCGAGGAAAGGGGTTCCGAGCACCATACCAGAGGACCAGCCGACCTCTGATGGATGAGCTTGTGGAAAGGGGCTATCTGTACGACTCGTCGGACACCCTGCGCATGGTGGACGGCTCGGTGCACCCCTTCAGAAGGGGGGACGGGTTGATGGAGGCGCCGGTATGCTGGACCCTGGACCGCCGGGGGAAGAAGATCGTCTCCTATCTCTGGCCCTATCACGAGGGGAAACGTCCCATCGAGGACTACATGGACCTGTTGGACGGGTTCCAGGACGGATTGCTCGTCCTGGCGACCCATTCCTGGCATCTCACTGAGAGCTTCTGTTCCGGTCCGCATTGTGAGGAGGAGGTGCGACAAGGGAAGAAGGACCTCCTCGGATTGCTGCGCCATGGCCTGGACACCGGGGCACGGTTCGTGCGCCTGGTCGATCGGATGGT
>JAFGPG010000035.1 GCA_016926075.1 Methanomassiliicoccales archaeon | reverse complement strand
GATTGCAGGAATGGCTGTGCAGGAAATGGTATCTCCATTACGGGACGGAGGTGGAGCAACCGGTATGCGCCGTGTTCGAGAAGGTCAAGCCCATGCGCCACCCACACGAGGAGCAGCTGCACTTCATCTGAAGGTCACTGGCGCGATGCCAGGGCCTTCGTCTGCCGCAGGCCGTCCCACAGCATCTCCAGCGTGCCGTCCCTGGACTCGTACCTCAGGTCCAGCTGCCTGGCGAACTCCTTGGACATGGACTCGTAGCGCTCCCGTTCCCCTATGCCTGTGTCTATGAAAAGGCACCTGGAGTACCCGTCGAACATGATCCCCAGGAACCAGTCGACGTCCACTCCTAGCTCCTCATAGTTAGGCATCTTGGAGACCAGCTCCTTAACGAAGTAGTCCCTGCCCATCCGGGTCATGAAAGGGGTGTGGAACATGGTGCCGGCGCACTTCCTGCGCTCCCTGGCATACTCCTCAGGCGTGAGCAGTGCGCCTATGCAGTCGTCGGCAGCTATGGTCACCGTAGGGACCTCCAGTTCCTTAACGATCCCCTCCAGCGAGTTGCATATGCCGTAGACCAAGAACACGGCGTCCACCTTCCCTTTCAGACCGTTCACGGTCCTGATGATCTCGCTCCTCAGCTCCTGAGGGTAGGAGTGCAGACCGAACTCCAGGTACTCCTTGTACGCTATATCCCCCCCCTCCAGCACCATCTCGAGCTCATATTCAAAGCACTCGCAGGCCACCACTCCGATCCTCACATCGATCGCGTGATGTACGCCCTAGGTAATATTTTTGTATTACATAGTACTAATATATTATTACCAATGCTCCAATCAAACGAGGTCATTTTGAACAGAATCGAGGCCCTGCGCAGGGACATGGACGCCCTCCTCGAATCCGTCCACAGGTCCGCGACCGCGCAAGCCTACGACGGAATGACCACGGCCTTCCGCAAGCAGATCGGGAGGTCCTTCCTGGAACAGAACCGTGACGCATTCAGGGAGGCCATGGGCCCACGCGACGAGATGTCATCGCAGTCCTTGGAGGTCATGTCCCAGTTGACCGTTCTCTACGACGAGGCCATAGCACTTTACGAGGAAAACGACCTGAACGGGGCCATGTCCAGACTGGAAGGATTGAGGAACAACATAGCCAACACCCACGAGGCCATACTGCCCGCTCCCCGGGCGGAGGCACTGAGGAGGGCGGTCAGCAAGGTGTCCGAGCAGATGGCGCTCATGGAGACACTGCGCTTCCAGGTGGGCCGCCCAATGCTGCACCGTTCCTGCGAGGCCGTCCTTGGAAAGACGTCGCCGGAGGAGATCGAACGGCAGCTCACACCACTAGCCAATTCCATACGCCTGAAGATCATGGCCATGCTGTACACCAGCTCCCGCTCCTTCTCGGAGATGATGAAGGAGCTGGGGATGCAGAAGGGGCACCTGAGGTTCCATCTGAACAAGCTCATCGCGGCCGGGTATGTGAATGTGGACGGCCGGACACATCTGTATTCTATAGAGGAAAGAGGGTTCCTTGCCATGGAAGGTCTAGGACGCCTATTCTCCCAGATCAGCCGATGACGCGGCCCTCAGTTCTTGACCAGTGCGCCGACCAGTAATATGAACGCCCCTATCACCGCCAGAACGATGGCCCCGGTCACGTGGTCGGTCCCATAGGTCAGGACATCATAGGTGATGGGGCCAATGCTCTCCTCGTGGGTGGCGGTATTGAAGTAGTACGCCATCCCGTCACCGATAAGGGCCATGGCGGCCCCGATCGCGCACATCGCTCTCTTTGCCTTGCTCACCCGGTCACCTGCTGAAAGAACAAGGACGTAGGTATTTATCCGTTGCCTCCCCATCGTTGCCCCAGAAGGACCGATGTGCCAGCACTTCGATGGCGAGCATTGGTCCGCCGAAGGGCACGGTAGATAAGCCTTTTATAGAACCACCCCTTTCAGCGTCCCTGCTCGTATGAGCCCGTGAATAATGAGGATGTTGACACATCGGAAGGAGGTATGAGTTTGGCAAAGGCGGTATTCGTCAGGTTCGAGATGCCCAAGGAGATGAAGGACAAGGCCTATGAGGTCGTGGAGCTGGCCAGGGACACCGGCAAACTGAAGAAGGGCACCAACGAGGTCACCAAGATAGTGGAGCGCGGAGAGGCGACGTTGGTCGTCCTTGCGGAGGACGTGCAGCCCCCGGAGATATTGGCGCACATGCCCCTGCTCTGCGAGGAGAGGAACATACCCTACGTATACGTGGACAGCAAGGCCCAGCTGGGCAACTCCTGCGGTCTGGAGAAGCCCACAGCGTCCATCGCCGTGCTCGATGCCGGCAAGGGCAAACCCCTCCTGGAGAACCTCGTCGAACAGGTTAAGAAGATAAAGGGCTGAAGGGTGTAGTAAATGGCTGACGAAGATAGCATTCCCTCAGAGGTCGTGGAGATCATCGGCAGGACGGGCATGACCGGGGAGGCCACCCAGGTCAAGGTCCGTGTGCTGGACGGTCGCGACAAGGGAAGGATCATCACCAGGAACATCATGGGACCGGTCCGTATGGGCGATATCCTGATGCTCAGGGAAACGTCCAGAGAGGCCAGGAAGCTTTCCCTGAGGTAAGGAGGTCATCGATATGGTCGAGCAACGCATATGCTCCTTCTGCGGAGAGCAGATCGAGCCCGGGACCGGTAGGATGTACGTCAAGAAGGACGGGACCGTGTTCCTCTTCTGCACCAACAAGTGCTACAAGAACATGGTGGGGCTGAAGAGGGTGCCCAGGAACATCACCTGGACCAAGGCCTACGCCGTCAAGAAGAGCACCTCCCTGGCGGCCAAGGAGAAGGCCGAGCAGAAGGAGCGGACCGAGCAATGATGGAGCGCACCTTCGTGATGCTCAAGCCGGACGCCGTGCAGCGCGGCCTGATGGGCCAGATCGTCGCCCGGCTGGAGGCCAGGGGCTTCCGTCCGGTGGCCATCAAGTTCATGCGCATCCCACGCGAGCTGGCCGAGAGGCACTATGCCGAGCACAAGGGCAAGGGGTTCTTCCCCAAGCTCATAGAGTACATCACCTCCGGCCCCGTGCTGGTCATGGTCTGGGAGGGGGACAACATCATCTCCGTGATGCGGGGTATGATGGGGAAGACCAACCCTGTGGAGGCCGTCCCCGGCACCATAAGAGGGGATTTCGCCCAGCAGACCGGACGCAACATCGTCCATGGCTCCGACTCCCCGGAGTCAGCCAAGCGCGAGATCGAGCTGTTCTTCAACGACTACGAGCTCCTGAGCTACGAGCCCTGTAGCAAGGACTGGCTGTACGAGTAGGCGCCAGGTCCGCTCTCAACCCCACACTTTTTACCAGCTCTCGGACGGCCAACTCTCACCTTCCCATCGCGCCGGGCCGGTAAAAAGATACTAATAGGCATTGTCGAATCCGATGCATATGACCATGCGGCAGCCCATAGTCAGCGTGCTGGGCCATGTGGACCATGGCAAGACCAGCCTGCTCGATTACATCAGGGGCACCACGGTCATCACCCGCGAGGCGGGCGCCATCACCCAGCACATCGGGGCCACCGAGGTCCCCCTGGAGCACGTCAACAAGGTGTGCGCCAAGCTGCTGGGCAATAAGAGCTTCAACGTGCCCGGGCTGCTGTTCATCGATACTCCCGGTCACCATTCCTTCACCACCCTGCGCGCCCGTGGCGGCTCCCTGGCGGACATCGCCATACTGGTCATCGATATCAACGAGGGCCTTAAACCCCAGACCCTGGAGTCCATCAACATCCTGAGGCACTTCAAGACCCCCTTCATCATCGCCCTGAACAAGATCGATCTCATCAACGGCTGGGTCACCCACCCTTCCTCCCCCTTCGTCCTTTCCGAGAAGGTGCAGACCGAGGAGGCCCAAGAGGCCCTGGGCGAAAAGCTGTACAACGTTGTGGGCCGCCTGTCCATGGAAGGGCTGTCCTCCGAACGCTACGACCGCATCGAGAACTTCACCAAGAACATCGCCCTGGTCCCCATCAGCGCCAAGAACGGCGAGGGCGTGCCGGACCTCCTTCTGGTGCTGGTCGGCCTGGCCCAACGCTTCCTCGAGGAATCCTTGAAGACCGCCGAGGGTCCGGGCAAGGGCACCATACTCGAGGTCAAGGAGGAACGGGGGCTGGGGCAGACCATCGACGTCATACTGTACGACGGAGAGCTCAGACAGGGGGACACCATCGCCCTGGGTACCAAAGGCCAGCCGCTGATCACCAAGGTCAAGGCCATCCTCAAGCCCAAGGCCTTGGACGAGATCCGCGATCCTAGGGACAAGTTCGACCGCATGCGGGAGATCTCCGCCGCAGCGGGGGTCAAGCTGCTGTGCCAGAGCCTGGAGGGCGTGGTGGCCGGGGCCCCCCTGCGCGCCATCAAGGGCGACCGGGGGGCGGTGCTCAAGGAGATCGCCGAGGAGACCAAGATCAACATCGAGATAGTGGACAACGGCCTCATGATCAAGGCCGACGCGCTCGGCTCCCTGGAGGCCCTGGCCTTCGAATGCAAGCGCGCCGACATTCCCATACGCAAATACGAGATCGGGGAGATATCCAAACGGGACATCATCGAGGTGAGCGCCTACAACGACCCGCTGCACAAGGTGGTACTGGGGTTCAACGTCAACCTCCTACCGGACGCCAAGGAGGCCCTGCACACCAGTCAGTCCAAGGTCCTGGTGAACGAGGTGGTCTATGGGCTCATCGAGGACTACCAGAGGTGGGTGGAGGACGAGAAGCGCAAGGCCGAGGCCGAGAAGCGCTCCTTGGTGGCCTTTCCCGGCAAGATCAAGATACTTCCCGACTGTGTCTTCCGGGCCAGCAAGCCGGCCATCGTAGGGGTGCGCGTACTCGCCGGCCGCATACGCAACGGGCAGCGGCTCATCTCCTCGGAGGGAAAGGAGATCGGGCGCATCCGTTCCATACACACCGGGGAGGACGTGCTGAAGGAGGCCATCGCCGGACAGGAGATCGCGGTGGCCGTCGAGGGGGCCACGGTGGGCAGGCAGATGGACGTGGAGGACGTGCTCTACGTGGACATCCTGGAGTCGGAGATAAAGGACCTTCAGGACCACGACCTCAACCTGGACGAGAAGGAGACCCTGGAACAGCTGATGGACATCAAGCGCAGGCAGGACCCCTTCTGGGGCATGTGATCATCTTCTCTCCCCGCAGTACGGACAGTAGCTCCCGAAGGAGGGAAGCTCCTTACCGCACTGGGGACATCTCCTGCTCAGCTGCTCCCTTGTCCTTTCCAGCCTGTGCCGAAGGCTGATGCGCAATATGAGCAGGAAGGACGCCCCCAGCAAGGAGACGATGAGCATGAGGGCGAGGAAGGCCCCCCATTGCGAATCCGCTTCCACCTGCAGATTGGTGGTCACCACCTCGTAGCGCACCTTCAGCTCGGCCGGGGTGTACGGCCCGGCCCTTTCCGAGTTATCGATGAGGAGGGTGAAATCCCCCTCCTCCGTGAACAGGTGGTAGGAGTAGGCAGGCCATTCCCCCGCCCCCAGGCAAGAGGCGTTCTCCACCGTTTCGAAGGGTAGCCCTGAGAGATAGTTGGCGTAATGCGCCCGGGGGATGAGCAGCACGTCGTAACGGTCCTGCCCCGAATCGGAGAGGAGATGGATGAGATAGCGTAGGCTACCCAGCTCGCCCATGTCGTCGTTCACAGGGATCGGGCTCACCGTCAGGTTCATCAGCACTAAATGCCCGCCGGGGGGGATGGTCGCCTCCTCCTTGTAAGAGGTCGCCTTGGCGCCCGGCAGGGCGATCGATGTCAGGAGCACCAAGGCCACGACGGTCACCGTCAGATACCACTTCGACCAGGGCACGACGCTCCATATCCTTGCCGGATTATAAACCATGGTCATGATTATCTAGCTACATGGCGTTGCCTGGAGGCATGAGCGGTCGCCCGGTCATCCGTAAGCTCAACCCGGCCACACTGGAATTGGTGGGGGAGGTCCAGGCCACCCTGCCCACGGAGGTCCAGGACATGGTGGCGGCGGCCAGGGAGGCCCAGGAGCGTTGGTCCTCCTGTCCCCTTAAAACGAGGGTCAAGGTCCTCCGCTCGGTGCAGGCCGCCCTGGCCGACCGGGCGGTGGAGATGGTGGGGATCATCTCCAGGGAGGCGGGCAAACCTTCCACGGAGGCATTGGCCACCGACGTGATGAACGCCCTTAGCGTAGGCGATTTCGCCGTCGGGGCCATGGGGCGGCTCTTCCAGGAAAGGAGGCTGGACCTTGGCAGCCTGTCCCTCATTATGCGGTACTTGGGCCGCTCCTCGTACCTGGTGCCCAGGCCCCTGGGCGTGATAGGGCTCATCACCTCCTGGAACTATCCGCTGGCCGTACCCTACTCCCAGGCCATGATGTGCCTGGCCGCGGGGAACGCGGCGGTGCTCAAGCCCTCCTCCCGCACCCCCCTCACCGCCCTGCGCATGAAGGAGCTCATGGAGGGCGCGGGCCTCCCCCCCGGCCTCCTGCAGGTGGCGATAGGTGCGGGCGGCGATGTCGGTGAGGCCCTGGCCTCCTCCGGTGTGGACCGCATCATATTCACCGGCCATTCCGAGGTGGGCAGGAGGGTCATGACCCTGGCCGCGCAGCGCCTCACCCCGCTGACCCTCGAGCTGGGAGGCAAGGACGCCCTCGTGGTGCTCCGGGACGCGGACCTGCGGCGGGCGGCCAAGGCCGCCAGCTGGGGCGCCTTCGTCAACTGCGGTCAAAGCTGTGCGGCGGTCAAGCGCGTCTATGTGCAGGAGGAGAGGATGCCGAGCTTCACCGCCCTGCTCCTGGACGAGGTGCGCGCCCTTCGTCAGGGGTACGACCCCGACGATCCCAACATCTCCCTGGGCCCTCTCATCTCGGAGGAGGCGGTGCGGGACATGGAGGGGCAGGTGTCCAAGGCCGTAGGGCAGGGGGCCCAGGTGCTCGCGGGAGGCGGGCGGACGCCGGGACTGCGGGGGCATTTCTTCCAGCCCACCGTACTTGGGGATGTGGAACAGGACATGGACATCGTGCATCAGGAGACCTTCGGGCCGGTGCTGGTCCTGCTATCCTTCAGGGAGGAGGGGGAGGCGGTGCGTATGGTCAACGACAGCCGCTTCGCCCTCAACGGCAGCGTATGGACCGCCGACATGGAGAGGGGGAGGGCCTTCGCCACCCAGCTGCGGTCGGGCACCATCACCGTCAACAACGTGGCCTACACCTACGGTCTGGGGGGGACACCCTGGGGAGGACGGGGGGAGAGCGGCTTTGGACGCACCCACGGCGATGCTGGCTTCGAGGAGCTGGTGGAAAGGCAGCACGTGCACCTGGACAAAGGCAGGTTCCCCTCCGAGATATGGTGGCCCCCCTACGGGGAAGCGAACGGGGAGGCCATGCACGACCTCATCGCCCTGGCCTTCATTGGGAAGCGCGGCCGTCTGCCGCAGGGCATACTGAGGGCGAGGAGGCTCTTGAAACGCTGAGGTGGGAAAGCGTATTATAGCCTTGGGTCATCCTTGCTCAGGTGAGATAGTCCGATGAAGAGCAGGGGGTGGAACCGCAGGGCGAAGTGGTACTTCTCACTGACCATCCTGCTCATCTCCATCTCCTGGACCTACACCTGGTTCAGCAAGGAGGTCCCCTTTCACCATCACCTTCTCATCCCCTTCGCCTTCGTCACCCTGGGCATGGCCATCAAGTACGGGGACCAGGTCTTCGACCTGAACATAGGCAGCAAGCGCAAGGCCACCCTGCTCTCGGTGCCCGCCGGGGCGCTCATGGGCGCCCTCATCTTCCTGGACGAGGGATCGGCGACCATCTTCATCGGGCTGTTGCTGGCCTTGCTGATAGCCTCCAAGTACGACAACCTGGCCTTCCAGCTCGGCTTCGTTGTGGCCGGTACCATCACCGTGCTGGCGGTGGTCAACGGCAATCCCTTCCATGGCGTTGGGGCCATGGTGGTCATGCTTGCGGCCTTCACGGACGAGGTGCTCAGCGACCGCGGGGACCGCATGGGGCAGGGTCGCATGGCCGCCGTGCTCAAGGAACGGCCGGTGCTCAAGGTGGCCGTGCTGCTGCTCTGCGTCCTCTCCATACTGCCCACCTACCTCTACTTCATATCCTTCCTGGGCTTCGACATGGGCTACTCCTTCGTGGAGCAGATCAGCCTATCAGGGGGTATCGGTCATAGAAAGGCATGACGTGCTGGTCCTGGGCGCGGGACCGGCCGGGGCCGCGGCGGCCTATTTCCTTTCCCATCTGAGCGATGGGAAACTGAGCGT
>JAFGPG010000121.1 GCA_016926075.1 Methanomassiliicoccales archaeon | reverse complement strand
GATGCGCAAGGCCAAGAACCAGCTACTGGACGCCAAGGCGGAGGGCAAGGACGTACGCACCCTGGTCAAGATACTCAAGGATGCCGGGGTGGCCATGAACCGCGAGAGGTATGACCAGGCCTTGGAAGCCCTCTCAGATTTTAAAACAGAGCTGAAACGGATGTGATCAGCGCTCGCGCACCAGGCGCATCTCCCTCTCCAGGATGGACCTCTCTTGCTGGCTCAGGCTGGCAGGGTCTATGGAAAGCAGGAAGAGGGCGGAGCGCTCGCTGATGCGGTCCACCAGGGAGCGGATGAAGCGGAGGGCGCCCTCAAAGGAGTTGCTGCTGATGAGGTACTGCAGATCGTCGATGAGCACGATGCACCTATCATTCCTGGCCATGAACTCCTCCAGCACCACCACGATCTTCTCCAGGGAAGGGGGGATGGTGCGCTCCGCCTCGGACTCATGGTCGGTCAACCAGATGAGCTCCGCCTCGACCTCCTCATAGGAGCGACGTAGTATGCGGGGGTTGGTGCGGGATATTGCCAGGCCGGAATACCCTTTGCCTATGTAGGCCATGAAGATGCCGTGGGAGAAGTCCCGGGACTGTTCCTCGACCAGGTAGCTCTCCCCCTCGTCCAGCTCCAGCTCCACGTCCCTCAGGTCCCGCTTGCCGCCCAGCTCCAGGGACTTCTCGCGATGGTACTTCATGATGGCCTGCTTGAGCTCCAGGATGCTGGCGCCCTCCTCGGCCCCCTCGCCCACGCTCTCCGCGCGCAGGTTGTCCCGGTAGAAGTGCATGATGAAGTCGGTGAGGTCCGGGGCACGGTCCTGTCGATAGTCCTCGATGAGCGCGGAGAGGGCGTCACGGTCCGTCACCCTCATCAGGCTGATGGAGGTGTCCGGGAAGATGGAATCGCCCAGGGTGAACTCCGCGGCCCTCTCGCCGCGGTACATCATCTCCACGCTGTTGTTGCCGGCGGGCTTGAAACTGTAGAGGGCCATGGTCGGGACACCCTGATCGAAGACCAGAACGCCGTTGGAGACGTCCCCCTCCAGGGCGAGGGTGGTACGCAGGTAGCCGGTGAGCCCTATCCTCTTGATGGTGTCCAGGACCTCTCGCAGTGTGGCCTGTCCACCCTTTTTCTCCTCACCCTTCTCCCCCACCGGGAGTCGCAGCTCCGATATCAGATGATCCCCGGTGACAAAGGGCGATGCCAGATAATATAATTGTCTGAGCGCCGGGGCACGACAAATTTTAAATGGGCGTAGCGGTTGATGCTGCCCGAAGGCCACTGTAGCTCAGCGGTAGCCCCCTAACCGGGCCGCTAGAGAGCGGCGGTTTCGTAAACCGCAGGCCGGGGGTTCAAAACCCTCCAGTGGCTCCATTCATTTCTCAAGATACTCCTTGATGAGGCGTATGGCGCACACGTCCCCGCACATGGAGCAACCCTCGTCCTCGGCGGTGACCCCGCGTTGGCGCAGGCGGCGCGCCCGCTCCGGGTCCAAGGCCTCACGGAACATGCCCTCCCAGTCCAGTGCCTTGCGGGCGATGGCCATGCGCTCGTCCCTCTCCACCCCCCGGCCCAAGGCCAGGTCCGCGGCGTGCGCGGCGATCCTGGAGGCCATGACCCCCTCCCGGACGTCCTCCACCGTGGGCAGGCAGAGGTGCTCGGCCGGGGTCACGTAGCACAGGAAGTCGGCCCCGGCGAAGGCGGCCAAAGCGCCACCTATGGCCCCCACGATATGGTCGTACCCGGGAGCGATATCGGTGACCAGGGGACCAAGCACGTAGAACGGGGCGTGGTCGCAGACCCGCTTCTCCAGCAGTACGTTGGCCTCGATCTGGGACAGAGGGACGTGCCCGGGTCCCTCCACCATGCACTGCACACCCGCCTCACGGCAGCGCTGCACCAGCTCGCCCAATATGACCAGCTCCTGCACCTGCGCCCGGTCGGTGGCGTCCGCCACGCAGCCCGGGCGAAGGCCGTCCCCCAGGCTCAGGGCGAACTCGTACTTGCTGGCCAGCTCCAGAAGGTAATCGAAGTTCTCGTAGAGAGGGTTCTCCCGCTCGTTGTGCAGGACCCAGGCGGTGAGGAATGCCCCTCCTCGGGAGACCACGTCCGTGAGGCGCCCCGACCTACGCAGGCGGGACACCGATTCCAGGGTGATGCCGCAATGCACGGTCATGAAGTCCACTCCGTCCTGGGCGTGCCTCTCTATGCCGTTGAACATGTCGTCCTCGTCCATGTCCACCACCGCGCTGCGACGGGCCGCGCGCAACCCTTCCTGGTAGATCGGCACGGTGCCAAGGGGCACCCGCACCTCCTTGAGCATGGCCCGGCGCAAGGCGTCCACGTCCCCCCCGGTGCTGAGGTCCATGACCGTGTCCGCGCCGTACGCCACCGCCACCCGGGCCTTCTCCAGTTCCGGCCCCATCTCCGGAAGGTCGCGGGAGGTGCCCAGGTTGGCGTTGACCTTGACCCGCAGCCCCTCCCCTATGACGCAGGGCTCCGGGGCATGCAGCGGATTGCATGGCATGACGGCCCGGCCGCAGGCCAGCATGCGCCTTATCCATTCGGGGTCCGTTCCCTCCGATTCGGCAGCCCTCCTGACCTCCTCCGAGGGCCCGGCCCTCGC
The DNA here is from genome assembly GCA_016926075.1 of Methanomassiliicoccales archaeon. Lineage (GTDB taxonomy): Archaea > Thermoplasmatota > Thermoplasmata > Methanomassiliicoccales > UBA472 > UBA472. Next base: position 2,933 of record JAFGPG010000121.1, on the reverse strand, counting down.
CCGGAACATGATGCTCATCCTCGCCACCAACCTCGTTTCTCCATTTATCACTTTACCTCTCGGAACGGCTAGATATGAAGGTTTCCCCCTCTTGAAACGGCCTTCCGGAAGGTCGGAAAAGCGGTTGAAAAAGGACATTTCATTTAAATAGCCAGATGGTAGCAACAGGATATTAATACTAAGATGCCTATGACTAGGCATCGGATGGGATGAGGTCGACCGCGAAGGTTCGACCTAATATGTCACGCTCATCATCTTTCGGAAGGGGTTCACAATGGAGGACGCTAGCTATACCGCCGAGAGCATTCAAGTGCTCGAAGGCCTGCAGGCCGTGCGCAAGCGGCCGGGCATGTACATCGGCAGCACGGACGCCCGGGGATTGCATCATCTGGTCTACGAGGTGGTGGATAACAGCATAGACGAGGTCATGGGCGGGTTCTGCACGCACATCGACATCACCATCAACCAGGACGGCAGCGTCACCGTGGTCGACGACGGCCGGGGCATCCCCACCGGGCTGGTCCCCAAGTACGAGAGACCGGCGGTGGAGATGGTGATGACCGTACTGCATGCCGGCGGCAAGTTCGATCGCAAGAGCTACAAGGTGTCCGGAGGACTGCACGGGGTCGGCCTATCCGTGGTCAACGCCCTCTCCGAATGGCTTGAGGTCAGGGTGCGACGGGAGGGCAAGGAGCACTTCATGAGATGCGAACGAGGGGTGGTGACCGTCCCCCTCAAGGAGCTGGGAGCGGCGGAGGGCACCGGTACCACGGTGACCTTCATGCCCGACCGGCAGATCTTCGAGACCGTGGAGTTCGATTACGACACCATCGCGGAGAAGTTTAAGGACCTGGCCTATCTGAACAGGACCGCGGTCATCTCCTTCAAGGACGTATTGGCCAACAGGCAGGACCGCTACCATTTCGAGGGGGGCATCGTGGAGTTCGTGAAGGACCTCAACCACAACAAGACGAGCCTGCACGAGACCCCCATCTACATCAACGCGGAGAAGAACAGCATCATCGTCGAGCTGGCCATGCAGTACACGGACACGTACGCGGAGAACATTTACTCCTTCGTCAACAACATCAACACCGCGGAGGGAGGCACGCATATGGTGGGTCTACGCTCGGCCCTGACCCGGGCCATGAACGACTACGCCAAGGAGAACAACCTCCTCAAAGGGGGGCTGGAGTCGCTTACCGGCGAGGATGTGCGCGAGGGGCTGACGGCCATCCTGAGCATAAAGATACCGGAGCCGCAGTTCGAAGGACAGACCAAGACGAAGCTGGGCAATAGCGAGGTCAAGGGCATTGTGGACAGTCTTGTCTTCGAGAAGCTGTCAGAGTTCATGTTGGAGAACCCCAAGGTGGCCACAGTGTGCATCGAGCGCGCCATACTGGCCGCCCAGGCCCGGGAGGCGGCACGGAAGGCCAGGGACCTCACGCGCAGAAAGGGAGTGCTGGAGAGCGCCGCGCTTCCAGGTAAGCTGGCCGATTGCAGCGAGAGAGACCCGGCCAAGTCAGAGATATACATCGTGGAAGGAAATTCAGCCGGTGGAAGTGCGAAAATGGGTCGCGACCGCGAGTTCCAGGCCATTCTGCCATTGAGGGGTAAGATCCTCAACGTGGAGAAGGCCCGAATGGACAAGATACTGAAGAACCAGGAGGTCCGCAACCTGATCACGGCGATCGGGGCAAACATCGGCCCCGATTGCGATGCGAGCAAGGCGCGCTATCACCACGTCATCATCATGACCGACGCCGATGTGGACGGGGCGCACATTCGGACGTTGCTCCTCACCCTCTTCTACCGCTACATGCGCCCGCTGATCGATGCGGGCTTCATCTACATCGCCCAGCCACCCCTGTACAAGGTGAGCAAGGGCGGCAAGGAGGTCTATGTCTATGACGACGAGGCCCTGGAGAGCATAATGGAGAGCATGGGAAGGAACGTCAGCCTGCAGCGCTACAAGGGCTTGGGCGAGATGAACCCCAAGCAGCTGTGGGAGACCACCATGGACCCGGAGACGAGAACCCTGAAGCAGGTGACCGTCGAGGACGCCATGAGGGCGGACGAGATGTTCAACATACTCATGGGCGACGAGGTCGAGCCCCGGCGGGAGTTCATCATGACGCACGCCGACGAGGTGGAGAACCTGGACATCTGAGGTGAGAAGGATGGCTGACGACAACGACCAGGGGCCCGCGGAGATGAGCGCGGGGGATGTCAAGGTCCCGGACGCCGGAACGCACAAGGTGGTTCCGCAGACGATCGAAGGGGAGATGAAGAAGGCCTACATCGATTACGCCATGAGCGTGATCGTCTCCCGTGCCCTGCCGAACGTGAGGGACGGCCTGAAGCCGGTGCACCGTCGCATCCTGTACTCGATGTACGACATGTCCCTCAACCACAACAAGCCCTTCAAGAAGAGTGCCAGGGTCGTCGGGGACTGCTTGGGGCGCTACCACCCGCATGGCGATACCGCCGTCTACGACTCACTTGTCCGTCTCGCTCAAGACTTCTCATTGAGATATACCCTGGTCGAAGGTCAGGGTAACTTCGGTTCCGTGGACGGCGACGAGGCGGCGGCCATGAGGTACACCGAATGCCGCATGCAGGAGCGGGCGGAGGACATGCTCGCCGACATCAACAAGGACACAGTGGAATGGGGCGACAACTTCGACGCCTCGCTCAAGGAACCGCTGGTGCTCCCCTCCAAGCTGCCTAACCTGCTGATAAACGGTTCCTCCGGGATCGCGGTCGGGATGGCCACCAACATGCCGCCCCACAACCTCTCGGAGGTGGCCGACGCCCTGGTGTACCTGGTGGACAATCCAGAGGCCGAGGTCATGGACCTCATGCAGTTCATCAAGGGGCCGGACTTCCCCACCGGAGGCACCATATACGGCCTCAACGGGATCGTCGAGGCG
>JAFGPG010000034.1 GCA_016926075.1 Methanomassiliicoccales archaeon | reverse complement strand
GATGATGCCCGTATCGGCGATGACGGCCAGCGGCACCCGGGCCTCATGGGATATGGGCCCATGATCGCTCCTGATGCTGGCCCTTCCGGAGGCGATCCCATCGTGGGAGGCGGAGGTGGGCACGGAGATGAACTCCTTGTGCATCCTGGTGGCGGCCATCTTGGCCAGGTCTATCTTCGACCCCCCGCCGACCCCTAGCAGGAAGTCGGCATGGCATTCCAGAGCGGCCTTCTCCACCTTCTCCAGGTTCTGTTCGTTGGCCTCCCCCACGTTGACCATATGCACCTGATAGTCATGGTCGAGGAGACCGTCCTGCACGGCGGTACCGGCCACCTTCATGGTCTTCTCACCGGTGACGATGAGGGCGGTGCCGCTGAGCCCAAAGTCCCGACACGAATCGGGCACCGTGCCAATGACGTCATGGCCCGCCAGAACCTGCCTCGGGAAAAGCATGGAACGAGCCTTGGTGAAATCTCTATCGTCCAATCCAAGCACCCTGATGACGCCTACTATCATGGTATCGGCTTTTCAAGTTATCGGTAAATGGCACGGCCAGACATTGCCGGTATCTTCTTTGTCCGCGATGCGGAGACCTTGAGGGGCCCCCTCGTCGACCCTTGACGTCCCGAAGGTCCCGAAGGCAGAAGGGAAAGGAACGACGCCCCCTCCGGACCCTTTAGGGGATGGTCCGGTGATGGGCCCTATCGCCCAAGTCCCCCGGGTGCCTAAAGGGTCGAATAGGGATGGAGAAACCTCAGTGTGAGGCAGTGTGAGGTAATGAGATAAAAAGAGGCCCGGCAAGGTGCAAGGTGGAAAGGTACTATCCCTTAGGAGGAGAATAGTGGGGGATACCTTGTCCGGGCGCTCTCGGAACGGTCAAAATATGGTCCGCTATATAAGCATATCGATTCTTATCAGTATTACGCAGAAATTAAAGTAGGCGATTTCGATCCTTTTCTATGAAATTCACTGGTACTGATCTTACTATCCCACAAAACCCCGATCAAAAAAATGTCCGACGACATCGATGTATTCCTTCGATACCTATCTGACCTCCTTGAGGAATGACAAGGTCTATTATTGACCCATGACAATCTAAAGCAAGGGTTAATTAGCGAAAAATGGATATTGGATAGGGAAGGACGAGGGGTGCGTCAGTTCAGATGAGCATGATGGATGGTGCGAACGGGTCGGGCAGGGCGGTCGGGTATACCCTGATATGCACCCTGGACCGCAGCGGCCGATTGAAGTACTACAATCGGACGGTGGAGACGTTGCTCTCCACAGACGAGGCCCGACTGTTGGGCAGCTCCTTCGTCTCCCTCCTGCAGGACGGCTGCTCACATGATATGGAGGTCGCCCTGGAGAAATGTCTGAGCGGCCAGAGCGCTCGGGAACGTCTGTCCCTGAGGATCGACCAGGCCCAGTTCTCCGTCTCCATGACCCCGGTCAAGGAAAGGGACGGTGTCGTGGGCGTCAGCCTGGTAGGGTTCCTGGTGGACGAGGACCGTCATGAGCTGACCCTGGACATGTTGCTGGGGCTGCTGCAGGACCATGACCTGCTGGTACTGGTCTATACACGCGAGGGGTTCATACTCAAGAGCAACGCCCCCTTCCAGCGTTTCCTGGAAGTGGACCGCGGGATGCTGGAGGGAAAGGAGATCACCTTCCTGCTGCATGGCGACGAGGAGGAACGGCGCAAGCTGGCCAGGGCCCTGCTGCAACCGGAGCTGCCCTCCTTCATCTCCCTGCCCATACAGGTGCAGGGCCGGCCGGTGCGGCTCACCTGGTCCCTTCACCCCATGCAGGTCGAGGATCAGGACCTGGTCCTGGCCGTGGCCAACCCCCCGGTCATGCGCAGCGGCCTGCAGGCTTCCGGCAACGAGGCGCTTCACTTCCTGGCCGAGGCCTCCAGCGAGCTCATCTCCCGGGACGATCCACAGGAGGTGGTGCAGAACGAGCTGGACAACCTGTTGGGACGGGAGGGGCTGGACGTCGCGGTGATGCGCCTCCTGGGATGGGACGGCCGCCCCCAGCTGTTCTGCTCCGGCATCGATTTCAAGAAGGCCCGGGAGCTCTTCGAGGCCCGCATCGGCGAGGTCTCCCTGGCCGACAGGATGACCCAGGGGGAGAGCTGCACCTTCTCCGCATCGGACCAGGAGGGCGGCCAGGACCTCATCTCCCTGGGGTTCCAGGCCCTGGTATGCCTTCCGCTGAGGTTCCGCGGCGATCTCGTGGGGGCCGGCATCTTTGGGACCAAGTTCCCGGTGGAGGACCTGGAGACACGGAGGCTCACCCTGCAGGTCTTCTCCAACCAGATAGCCATGGTCTACTTCTACTCCCTGCTCAACCAGCACTTCCTGCGTTTCGCCAACGAGCTCCAGACCATGTTCGAGATATCCCGGCTGGTCTCCAGCACCCTGGACTACCGGGAGGTGCTGGACATCGTCCTGGGCAAGGCCCGGGAACTGGTGCCCAGCGACAACTGCATCATCTACGGCCTCGACCGCCGGGGGGACCGCCTCATTCCCCTCTCCTACATCATCAAGTACCCGGTCGACCCCGAGGCCCTGATCATCGAGCTGGGGGAAGGCATCACCGGGGACGTGGCCCGCAGTGGGAAGGGGGAGCTGGTGGAAAGGGCCGACCTGGACCCCCGGGCCAAGCAGGTGGACGGTACCCCCGAGGAGGCCTCCAGCCTCATATGCGTGCCCTTGAAGATCGGGGACGAGATGCTGGGGGTGATGACCCTGGAGAAGGTGCCCGGCAAGCCCTTCACCCAGGACGAGTACCGGCTCATGGAGCTGTTCTCGGTGCACGCGGCCATGGCCCTGAAGAACTCCGGGCGCTTCCAGGACATCAAGACAAAGGTCTCCACCCAGAAGATGTACAACATACTGCTGACCCACGACGTGGCCAACTACAACGTGCCCATACACGGCTTCCTGGAGATGCTCATCAAGGACCCCAAGCTGGACGAGAGGCAGCGGCGCTATGTGAAAGGGGCATTGGCCCAGTCGCAGAACATCTCCAACCTCATCAGCGATGTGCGCAAGCTGTGGAGCATCCTGGAGTCGGAAAGCGCCGTGGAGCTGATGCCGGTGGACATCATCCCCCTTCTCCACGATATCGTGCGGGAGATCAAGAGCTCCTACTTCTATTCGAACATCCCTCTGGAGATGCAGTATCCCGAGGGGGGCGCCCTGGTCATGGGCGACCAACTGGTGCGCGACGTCTTCTTCAACGTCATCAACAACTCGGCAAAGTACGGGGAGCAGAGGGGCGTGGAAGTGGTGGTGCGCCCGGACAGCATGGAGGAGACCAAGTACTGGAGGGTGGAGGTGCGGGACCAGGGCAAGGGCATACCGGAGGAGAGGAAGCCCCTGCTGTTCAAGCGCTTCGAGAACCTGGACACGGCAATGGCCGCGGAGAGCCATGGTCTGGGGCTGTCGGTGGTCAAGGCCCTGGTGGACCGTTATCAGGGAAAGGTGTGGGTGGAGGACCGGGTCAAGGGGGACAGTTCCAAAGGGTCGACCTTCGTCATCCTGCTGCCCATGGCAATGTAAATTAATACAATACAGTTGTTATGTCCGGAGGAAAAATGGGAAGCAGGGCGCGTATCTCGGTGCTCTTGGTCGAGGACAACCTGGACCACTGCGATCTTTGTCGGGAATATCTACCCGCAGAGGAGTTCGATCTGGTCGTCGCGCACTCCGGGGCGGAATGCCTGGCCAACATCAAGAAGAGACCTTTTCAAGTCGTCCTGCTGGACTACCTTCTCCCGGACACGAACGGCCTGGACCTCATGCCCCGGGTGCACGAGTTCCAGCCTAACGCCCGTGTGCTCCTGGTCAGCGTGGTGGCGGACCCCGACCTGAGCTATAGGGCCCTGCGCTCCGGGGCCACGGACTACATCGTCAAAAGCTACGGGTACTTCAAAGAGCTGAAGGACATCATCTGGGAATGCTTGGAGGATTGAGGGTGCTGGTGGTGGGTCTCAACGGGTCCCCCCGCCGGCAGGGCAGCTCCGATGCGTTGTTGAGGGCTGCCCTGAGGGGAGCGGAGGAGGAGGGCGCGAGGACGGCACGGTTCGACCTGGCCTTCATGGGCATCGCCCCCTGCCGGGCCTGTGAGGGATGCTTCGAGAAGGGGGAGTGCGTGCAGGATGACGATATGTCCGAGCTCTACGAGGCACTGGAGGCGGCGGACGCCGTGCTGGTGGCCTCGCCCATCTACTTCTCCGGGATGAGCGCACAGACCAAGGTGGCCGTGGACCGCTGCCAGGCCCTGTGGGCCAGACGCCAGGTCCTGGGCATGCCCCGCCGGCCGGGGGTGGGCGCCATCATGCTGTCCGCGGCCCGCCAGGACGCCCGCTTCGACAACGCCCTCTCCGAGCTGAGGGCCTTCCTCATCGGTATCGGCCTGAGACCGATGGGCGAGCTCACCTTAGGCGGTTCCGATCAGGTCGGGGCATCCGAGCGCCCGGAGGTTCTGGCCGAGGCCCGGGAGCTGGGGAGGAGGCTGGTACTGGCCCTCAGCCCCGGTCCATGACCTGTACGCTGCGGCGCAGCCAAAGGAACATGCCCACGGCCAGGACGAGGGCGGCCGCTAGTCCCAGGAGGACGATCAGATCCTCCTCCACCACCTCCGAGAGCACCGCGAACCCATTGAACACCGCATGCAGCAGCACCGCCGCCAGATAATATGGTAACCAGCTCATCCTGACCCCCTGCATGCCCAGCAGGAACTTACGCGATATCCCGTAGCCCAGCACCGCCGAGGCCGAGGCGTGCAGCAGGGTGGAGGTCACCGCCCTGAGCAGGGCGGTGCTCAGGAAGACGTCGAGGCCGGAGAGCAGGGCCGCACTGTTGTAGAAGATGTTCTCCGTGGCCGCGAAGCCCAGTCCGGCCGCCGCCCCGTAGATGAGACCGTCCTCTGGCTCCCGGATACGATTGCGTACGGCCATGACGCCCCATCCCTTGGTCCACTCCTCCACCAGGGGAGCGATGACCACGGCCAGGATGATGATCTCATAAGTGGCATAATCGAACTCGATGTCCCAGAGGGTCTCGGAGAGGAGGGAGCCCGGCGTGTAGAGAACGGCGATGGCCACGCTCTCCAGCAGCAACGCGGCCATGATGGAGACCACGGCCCCGAACAGGTACACGGACAGGACACGCCCCCAACGCTCCCGGTTGTAGAGCTCCGAGTTGCGTATCCATGCCAGATATATGAGCGACGGCACGATGGCCGCCAGGAGTACGATGGCCAGCTCCCAATATTCCATTCAGCACCTGCAGGGAAATACATTCCTCCCGGCATATGAATGTGCCGATGTTCCCATCGCTCAGGCGTCCAGGCCGTAGCCCCGAGGGCTCTCCCGACCAACGGGGCTGGGGACCGGTCCCTCTTCCGGCTCCTCCCTCTCCACCCTCTCGAGGAGGTCACGCAGGACCGGGGTGAAGGGGTCCAGTATCCCCCCCACCGCCCCCATGTCCCGCAGGAGGGAAAGGTCCGGCTCGCGCACCCCGCCCCCGTAGACCAGCTCCAGCTCGCTCGCTATCGCCATCTCGGCCAGTTCTCGATCGAAACCACCCCTTCCCAGCCGGCGCAGGTCCAGGACCGCGGCACGCTGGAAGCCTAGGTC
>JAFGPG010000120.1 GCA_016926075.1 Methanomassiliicoccales archaeon | reverse complement strand
TTGGCCTCTTCGAGCAATTCCTCCCCGCCCGGTCCGAACTGGTAGCCTGCCACGGAGGACATGGCGGCCCAGCGGTCCAGGTTCGGATCGACCCGTTCATACTGGGAGCACAGCTCCCTCAGCGCCTCTCGCAGCCTGTCCAGGGACTCGTTGCTTGTCGGCGAGCCGTCCGAGGTGACGGTCCCGTTCAGCACTTCCTCCACGATAGGGGACTCGTCGCCCAGATGGATGATCATATGGTCGTATCCCTGATCGGCCACGGACAGTACCATGTCCTGGACCATGACCTGTTCCTCGCGGTCCCAGTGTCCGGTCACCGGTATGTCGTACTGGGCGGCGGGATAGAACAGCTCCAGTTCCCTGGGCACCACCCCTAGGGGAGAGGTGACTATCATCTCCTGGACCACCTGGGAGTTCGGCACCTCCCAGAGCACCTGCCGGAAGAGCCGGTGGCTCCTGGAGGTGTAGTAGGGCTTCTTGGCCGAGCAGGGGATGAGCAGCAGTATGCGGCGGTGGTCTGGCCGCCGGAACCTGGACCTGACCCTCTCTCGGAACAGGCGAACGTCCGGACGGGAGAGGGACTGCTTGGCGTTGCAGTAGAAGCGGGGACCGGTCACCGCGAAGTCCTGTTCCTGGTGCTCGTAATGCTCGTCGTCGAAAATGCGCAGCGCGGCCACGTTCCATGGTGTGGAATGGCATCGCAGCTCGACGAACTCCCTCATCCTCCCCGCGGAGATCATGTGATGGACCATCCTCAGTTCCCTGGAGAACAGTTCGCGGTTCAGTTCCTGAAGTTCCTTCCCTTCACTCAGCCATGGGGCGTTCTTCTCTTCCATACTGCCCTCCGGCAGGGATATCTGGCCTAGGGAGGCCCGGTGGTCCACCAGGGCTGTGTCCACCAGGTCCACTCCCAAATAGATCAATAGGGCAAGGTTGGAGGTGTCGGCCGCCCCGGGGGCGTATATGAGCCGGGAACGACCGACATCCTGCCGCAGGGAGACCAGGGAGCGCACGAAGGTCCGGGCGTCCCTCCTCATCTCGAAGGCCCCTTCCAGTACGGCGATCTCCTCGCTGCGGGGCGTGATGCCAAGGCAGCTTTCCGGCAGGGAATCGCGGGCGCGGAGGGGAGGGGTCAACGGATGGTGTTCTCTTTCAAGCAGCGTTCGACCGTCCAGCTCCAGAAGCGTTGTGCCGCCCAGGCGGACCGTCGCTCCCTGCGTCCCTTCCACCGTGAAGATGACTGGGGTATCCACTGACCTTTCGTCCACCGTCCAACGGCAGCGACGGGCGGTCCCCGACCTGGCCAGCAGCTCCAACATGGGACGGTGATTACTCTTCCCTTTAAAAAAGGATGGGTGGAACGGCCTCCGGGCTATGTGTCAGAATGTGGTGACCAGGTCATGCTCGTCGATGACCTGACGGGCCCTTTCCCGATCGATGACCTTCACCCCCTCCAGCAGCTGCACGTCCCCCACCAGCTCCTGGAGGTCCTCCCGGACCACGTACACATCGGCCTCCAGGTCCATGAGGTCATGGAGGGCCTCCATGTTGGAGGGCATGCCTATGGCCTCCGGCCTCTGGGAGGCCACCGCGTTCAGCGTACCCTCCCCGATCAATAGAACGTTGGACACAGGCACCCGTCCGGAGACCAGCACCGCCAGCCCTGCCCTGAGGGCGGAGAAGGCGTCCTCGAGGCCGTATGGAGGCTTTTTGACCAGTATCAGCACGCTCTCGGCCATCTTCATCACCTCGCGATGGTCACCATGCGGTCGCTCTTGGCCACGAACCGGGAGAGGTTATTGGTGAGACTGCCAATTTGAGTGCCCTTGATCTCCTCGCCCCTCACCAGGCCTCGGGCCTGGGAGCAGGTCTCGCACACCACCACCTCCAGACCCTTCTCCAACAGATCCTGGACCTCCTGGCCCACGTTCTGGAAGCGCTTAGGGTCCTGGCCTTCCTTGATCAGTGTCACACCTTCCCCATAGCCGAAGATGCCCACATGATACCCCTTCTCCAGTGCGGCGCGGGCCAGCTTGACCGCTGTGTTGGTGTCCATGTTCATCATGGTACCGGAGCGAACAAGTATGGTCAGGGTCCTCGTTCCATCACCTCATAACGTTATGGTCTGCTCGTATTTCTCCATGATGAGGTCCACAGCCTCAGGGTAGTCGATCATTTTAAAGGAGGTCATGACCAGAGGGAGCCCGCGGGCCTCCCAGTCATCCTTTATCATATAGACCTGGTTTACCACCGACAGCAGTTCCAGCCCCTTCTTCTCATTGGCGGCGAAGAGCACGGCGTCCTCGAAGAGAAGGGCGGCCGTGGGCGCGCCCTCTCCTATTGAGACCATCAGATCAAGGGAATCGAAGTCATGCGGTGATTTCAGTAATATGAACAGCTTGGACCTCATGCTCCCACCTCAGCAGTGGAGGGGAGGCGCGGCATGCCCGGCACCGTTGCTGATCATCATGAGCATCATTGCATCGTCGAAGATGCGCTCGGAGACCGTCATAGCGCAGTTCATAGCGTTCAACATGTTCATCCACCTGCGGACATCGTGCCGCGC
>JAFGPG010000033.1 GCA_016926075.1 Methanomassiliicoccales archaeon | reverse complement strand
TGCCTGGAATGCGACACCACCCGCATCTATTCCCCAAAGATGAGGTCCTACGACGTGCCCTTCCTCGGCTATACCACCGACCGGGACCGCCTGGACCAGTTCCTGGCCTTGCAGGCCCAGAGGGCCGGGGCCAGAATAATGACCGGTCAGAGGGTGCTGGAGGTGGGACAGGGAACGGTCAGGACCCGGGACATGAGGGTGAGGGCCAAGGTGGTCGTGGGCGCGGACGGGCCACTCTCCCTGGTGGGCAAGTCCCTGGGATTGGAACGCTCCAAGGACCTCTGTCCCGCGGTGACCGTTCAGGTCCCCGGGGATTTCGAGCCGGTACTGGAGATGTACTTCGGGTCGGTGGCCCCGGGAGGCTACGCGTGGGTCATCCCCAAGAAGGGATCGGCCAACGTGGGCCTGGGCGTGTCCCGCAAGTTCGCCAAGGCCTCGGTCATGGACCATTTCCAGGAATTCACGAAGATGAGGGGGCTGAGCGCGGGGAAGCCGTGCGGCAAGTTCGTGCCCATGTCCGGCCCCATCAAAAGGACGGTGGCCGGGCAGGCTCTGGTGGTAGGGGACGCCGCCGGTCAGGTCATGGCCGTCAATGGCGGGGGCATACCCATCGCCCTCATCTGCGGACGGGTCGCCGGTCAGGTGGTCGCTGGGAACGTTACGAAAGGGACCCCGCTGAGCAGGTACGAGGAGGAATGGCGCCGTCAGGTCTACAGGCCCCTGCGCACCGCGGTGCGCAGCAAGTTCCTGGCCGAGCTGTGCTTCGGCAGCACCTGGCGCACGGAGACCGCGATGCGAATGCTCGGCGAGGGGCGCATGGGCCGGCTCATACGCTGCCAGCGCTTCCTGCCCTAGGCCCCCCTGATCATCGACATGAGGGCGCGGGGGATGCTGCGCACCAGCCCCTTGGCCGCCCACTCCATCTCGCGCTTGTGGGTGATGGTGCTCTCCATGAGCTCCTCGGCGCGCTCCTGCAGGTCCCCCAGGCTCCTCCGTCTCTCCTCGGGGTCCGCGATGGTCATGACCTGGTCCACCCTCCTCATCATCTCCGATGCGTCCTTGGAGCGTTGCAGGCGGAAGTCCAGCTCCTCCTGGGAGATGAGCCCGCACTCGAACCTGGCCCGGTTGATGGCGTCGGCGGCCTCGTAGCTGACCTCCGCTATATCGTCCCTGGTCATCCACTTGGTCTCATAGGAGAGCACGTACTTCCAGCTGGGGGACGGCAGCCTGGCCCGATGCTCCTCCAATGTCCGGGCCAAGGACACGTACCCGTACCTCTCGGGGTCCTCGAAGGCCAAGGAACCGGGGTCCAGGAACGGTGCTAGGGGGGAGATGAACACGCACAGGCGAGGGTCGCCCTTCGCCACCGTGTACAAACGCTTGGCGTACTCCGCGCTCCCGACCGCCGACTCGCGGGTCTGTTTCGGCAGGCCGATCATGAAGAAGACATCGAAGCGCTGCACCCCGTACCGGAGGGCCTGGCGGATGGAATCCTCCAGCTCCTGGTTGCTGTACCTTCGCCCCAGGGCCTCCCTCACCTCCGGGTCGTGGGAGTCAGGGGATATCTCCACGGAGAAGCCTCCGGCATGCTTGCTGGCCAGCTTGTAGAACTCCTCGTCCGGGGGGCTGAAGAACTCGAAGATCAGGGGGTTGGTCACCCCCAGCCGCTCGGCCTCGACGAAGAAACGCTCCATGTACGAGGGGCCGCCCCGGCGGGGGTCCCCCACGATGAAGGTGGGGGCCTTGATGTACCGTTGAATATTATGGACGTCCCGGGCCAGCTTCTCCGGGGCGCGGAAGGCTGGCCTCTGGCGCCCAAGGTACCTTTGCATGGCCGCACAGGAGCCCCCGCACACCGTGCAGTTGAAATGGCAGCCCTTGATGGAGAAGACCATGGTGATGGGGTAACGGTCCCAGTCCTTGAAGGGCTTGTGCCCTTCCAGGTCCGCGTGACGGATGACCGAGCGCACGATCCAGCCGTAGTCCACGTCCTGGTAGTCCAGGTCCTCCGGGACGAAGGTGATGGGGTTGTGCCGTTGGATGCCGTCCTCCTTCCAGGAAAGGTTCTGCACCTCCTGCAGCGGCCTCCCGTCCCTGAGGGCGTCCATGAGCTGCCTGAGGGGGACCTCGGTCGAATCGCCCTTGAGGACCATGTCCACCTGGGGATAGTCGAGCAGCTCCTGGTGATAGTATGTGGCCGAGAACCCCCCCATGAGGACCTTGGCCTGGGGATGATGCTCCTTGACCAGCTTGGCCACCTCCAGAGCCCCATGGGCGTGGGGCAGCCAGTGCAGGTCGATACCGAAGACATCGGACCTTAGCCCGGCGATGAAGCGCCCCACGTCCATCCGTCGATGGTTGAGCATCATGCTGGCCAGGTTCACTATCCTCACCCTGTAGCCGTTCTGGGCCAGGTAAGCGGCCATGGTGGTGAAGCCGAAGGGATACATCTCGAAGACCGGGGTGGAGGGCACCATGTCGCTGACCGGCCCGTAGAAAAGGAACTCCTTGCGGAAGTCGTAGACGCTCGGCGCATGCAGGAATATGATGTCCTCTCTGCTCATCCCTCGCCCTCTGGCACGTTGAAATGGTCCGTCATATATAAACATGTCAGAGATCGTCCCCGCTCACTTCCCGAAGCGCCTCTGCCTGGCCTGATAGGAGCGGATGGCCCTCAGGAAGTCCACCTTGCGGAAGCCGGGCCAGAAGACGTCGGTGAAGTACAGCTCGGAATAGGCCAATTGCCAAAGCAGGAAGTTGGAGACCCGCTCCTCCCCCGAGGTGCGCAGCACCAGGTCGGGGTCCGGGAAGTCCGCGGTGTAGAGGAAGCTGGAGAACATCTTCTCGTCGATGTCCTCCACCGTCAGGTCCCCCTCCTTGACCTTCTGGGCGATGCGTCTGATGGCCGAGATCATCTCCTGACGACTGCCATAGGCCAGGGCGATGTTGTAATAGTAACGGTCGTAGTCCTTGGTGCGCTCCTCGGCCGTCTCGATGGCCTTGATGACCCTCTCCGGCAGCAGCTCCCGCTGCCCCAGCACGGTCACCCGGATGTGGTTCCGGTGCACCCGCTGGTCCTCGGCCAGCTTGAGGAAGCTCTCCTCGAAGAGGTCCATGAGGTATTGGACCTCGGCCTCGTCCCGCTGCAGGTTCTCGGTGGAGAAGGCGTACACCGTGAGGACCTTGATGCCCATCTCCTGGCACCATTCCATGACCTCCTCCAGCTTGTCCTTGCCCTTGACATGCCCCTCGTTCATCGCCAGCCCTATCTCCATGGCGAAGCGCCGGTTGCCGTCCATGATGATGGCCACGTGGTCTGGGATCATGCCCTCCATGACCTCCTTGCACAGCCGCCGCTCGTAGGTCTGGTAGGCGGTGTTGGCAATGACCCGGGTGATCTCGTTGGACATGCGCACATCCTAGGATATCGATGGTATTCTAACTTTCGAAGTCCTCGGGAAGCCCCGCGGCCTTGACACCCAGGTCAAAGCAGCCGATGGCCGCCACGGCCCCTATGGTGCCCCGTTTGCCGGTGATCTCCACCAGCTCCACCCCGTTGCGCCTGGCTATCTCCAAGGCCTGATGCGGTTTGTAGATGACGCTCTTGGCCTTCCATCCATATTCCTCCAGCTCCGGAGGGATGCGCAATCCCACGAAATAGGCCATGGTGGTCTCCTGGGAATAGGTGCGTTCGCGCAGCTTCTCCTGGAAATAGGCCAGGAGGTCCGGCAGGTCCGACTCCTTCACCGCGAAGCTGACCCCCACCGAGACACAGTTGGTGGTCTTCTCCGGCACGTTGGGGTTCAGCTGGATGATCTTGTGCTTGAGGAAATGGCCCACCGGGCACTCCCGGGCCACCTGCAACAGCATGGACCAGGACGCCCCCCTCTCCTTGGTGTCCGTGTCGTCCACGGAGATGATGGCCCGTATCAGCTTGGGGGTGACCACGGTCACCTCCACCCGGTGCGCCCCCCCGATCCTCACGTCGTCCGGGTACTCGACGGCTATGGTCCCCGGTCCCTGGGGCATGCAGGCCCCCACGCCCACGCTGGCGCCGGCCAGACCGACCCAGGTGGTGCGCACCTCGTCCCCGTCCACCACCACCGACCTCAGCCCCTGTCCCCCCACGTCCTTGGAGGCCGGTCCGAAGTGCAGCTCACCCTCGCCGATGATGGCGTCCATGATGATGGTGTTACCCTCAACTGTGATATCTGTGATGGCGCCGCCGGCCCGCTTGCGGTTGCAGGCGTCCCATTCCACAGGGCCCTTGGCCGAGCACTCCTCGATGACCTGGGCCACGCCGTTACCCTCATCGATCAGTGTGAACACTCCGCGGCAGAACAATCTCCCATACCTCTTCGTGACCTCTTCGGGTGAGAGCCTTTGCACCATCTTGACATCCCTGCGCTCCAAAATGTGGAGGGAGGAGCATGCCCTTAGGATTTATTATGGTTTTCCCGACCCAGGGTGATGAAATGGGAGGGCACCGATGCCATGTCCAGCACCCTCACATCCCCCTCCCGGAGACGATAGAACAGGAACTTCCCCTTGCAGCCCAGCACCTCTCCCCGATGCCTGCCCGGAAGATCCACGAAACTGGTCCTGGAGAGGTCCGGAACGGTAAGGGGATAGTCGTCCAGAAGCTGCACGGGGGATGGGCGGACCAGCTCCCCCGCCACGGGTGACAGTGCCCGGTCCAGCATGCTCTGGTACTCCTCGCGGTCCAGGTGACGGGCCTGCAGCCTCAGGAAGGTGTTGCGCCTCACCCACTGGGTGGCCTTCACGGCCCGAGAGATGTCGTTCTCCGCCCGACGGGCCGCTCGACGGTTGGGGTAGGTGCCCAGCATGGCCATGGCATCGGCCCCCTGCTCGATGCCCCTCTCCAGCAATCGGGATGAAAGGGTCATCCCCACCTTGATGAGGTCCCCGAAGAACGCGGCGTAGACGTGATGCGGAAGGGCGCAGATGCTCCCCCCCTTCCCGCAGGGCATGTCATGAAGTCCATCGCAGGCCGGTTCGAATATGCAGTTCTGGACCGGGATCCACGAGGAGGCGCACTGCGGGCACTGGTCGTGCTGCCCGCTGACCACCCTGCGCATCATGCAAGGACGATAGACCCCTCCTTCGAAGGAGCCGATGCATCGACGATGAGGTGAGATGGAGAGGTCCAGACGGTCCCCGGGAAGAAAGTGACGTGGCGCATCCACCTCGCCTTTACCCAGATCGAACACCACCAATCCAGGAAGGAACCCTTTCCACTCCCAGGAAAGGGCATGGGCGGCATAGGCCTGTGGCACCCTGCGCCGCAGGATGTCATCGGCGGTCTCGAACACGGAGGACCATCAATGCTCCCCGATATAAGATTGCCCTATCGATGGCAAAACACATCATTGACCGCCTTGTTGGACCTTATCAGAATCAGAAAATATTAAAAAACCATTTTATATGAAATATCTTCTCCTTGTCCCCAATGAGCATAGCGATCAGCATGGTCACCACCGCTGCCTCCAGCAGTGCCATCTCCATCACCACCGCCCTGAGCGTGGGCGTGGGCGGAGCCCTCAT
>JAFGPG010000003.1 GCA_016926075.1 Methanomassiliicoccales archaeon | reverse complement strand
CTGGCCTTGTTCTTCCTGGTGGTTTTCGTCATCATCCCCTCCTTCTTCATATTCACCTACGTGGCTGCCGCCACCCCCACCGCCCAGGATTGGGGCCCCTTCCTGGAGAGCCTCTCCTTCTCCTTCCTGGTGGCCGCTGTGGTCACGATCATAGACATCGCCATGGGCGTGCCCCTGGCCCTGTTCATCGCCAAGCGGCGCAGCGGCAGGCTGCCGGAGGTGCTGGACGTGCTTGTCAACGTTCCGCTCATCGTGCCCACCGCCGCCCTGGGCTATTCCCTGGGCGTGTTCTGGACAGGCCAGAACATCATACCCACCTATGAGGTCCTGCTCATCATACTGGCCCACGTGGCCTTCACTTATCCCCTGGTGGTGCGCAACGCGGCCGGTGCGGTGGAGGAGGTGGACCCCACCTACGAGGAGACGGCGCGCACCTTGGGCGCCCGCCCCGTGCAGGCCTTCCGGCGCGTCCTCTATCCCATGGTGAAGGGCTCCATCCTGGCCGGGGCCATCATGGCCTTCACCCGCAGTCTGGGAGAGACGGGCGCCACCCAGGCCGTGGTGGCCAATGCCATCACCGCCCCCGTGTACATAGTTGAGCTCATCCAGAACGACACGTTCTACACCGCCGGTCTGGCCTGCATCGTGCTCATCGCCGTGTCCTACCTGGCCATGCTGGCCCTGCGCTACGCCACCTACGGCAGGAGGGCCAGCTGATGCCCAGTGTGAGACTTGTGGGCATACGCAAGAGCTTCGGGAGCATCAGGGCCGCCGACGGGCTGGACCTGGAGGTGCGGGACGGCGAGTACCTCTGCATCCTGGGCCCCACCGGGGCGGGCAAGACCACCGCCCTGCGCATCATCTGCGGCCTTCTCGCGCCGGACGAGGGGAGGGTCCTCCTGAACGACAAGGACTGCACGGGCATGGAGGTGGAGGACCGCAAGGCCGCCCTGCTCTCGCAGAGCTACGCCCTCTTCCCCCAGCTGACCGTGGAGGAGAACATCATGTTCGGGCTGGACATACGCGGGGCGGAGGAGGAGCTGAAGGAACAGGTGCTGATCAGCATGCTGGACCTGGTGCGTCTCTCCGGACGTTCGGACGCCCTCCCCGCGGAACTGAGCGGAGGCATGCAGCAACGGGTCGCCCTGGCCAGGGCCCTGGCCTCCGGGGCGGACCTACTGCTCCTGGACGAGCCCCTGAGGGCCCTGGACGCACGTCTACGCATCTCCCTGCGCAAGGAGGTCCGCTCCCTGGTCAAATCCCTGAGCATGACCGCCATCCACGTCACCCATGATCAGGACGAGGCGCTGGTCATGGCCGACCGGGTGGCCATCATCCGCGACGGGCGCATACTCCAGATCGGCACGCCCAAGGAGATATGGGATGAGCCGGTCACACCCTTCGTGGCCAACTTCGTGGGGCAGTCCAACTTCTTCAGCGGCGAGGTGGTGGAGAGTTCCCCGTACACCGTTCTGCGCACCGGGGAGGGCACTCTGCTGAAGGGCCGCCCCTCGGACCTGGAGAGGGGGACCGAGGGTGTGCTGGGGGTCAAGATCGGGAACACCGACCTCTCCCTCGATAGGCCGGGATTCTTCCCGGCCAGGGTGGAAAGGGTCATATTCGAGGGCCGCAACCTCCATGTGGACCTGATGATGGACCAGGGGAAGCGCATCTCCTCCAAGATACCATCCTGGAGGAAGGGCAAGGTGGTGGCGGGGGACCGGGTGAACGTCGTTTGGGAGGAGACCAAGGGCACGGTCTTCGCCATGCCTCCCGGGGGATTGGAACAGGAACTGAGGGTGGAGTGAATGCCAGAGGTGAGATTGGTCGGACTGGGGAAGCGTTACGGGAAGGTGGTAGCGGTCAATGACGTCAACCTCACGGTCAACGACGGGGAGTACGTGACCATACTGGGGCCCTCAGGCTGTGGGAAGACCACCCTCATCCGCATGATCGCCGGCATCATCGAGCCCACCAAGGGGAAGGTGTTCATATCGGGCCGGGACATGACCGGGGTGCCCATCGAGGACCGGGACATCGGCTACGTGTTCCAGAACATAGCGTTGTTCCCGCATCTCACCGTGCGTGACAACGTCTCCTACGGTCCGCGGGCCAGGGACCTCCCGCCCGAAGAGCAGTCCGCGGTATGCAGAAGGTTCCTGGAGATGGTCAGGCTGCTGGACAAGATGAGCATGTTCCCTTCCGAGCTGTGCGGCGGGGAACAGCAGAAGGTGTCCCTGGCCCGGGCCCTGTCCTCCGGTTCCAAGCTCCTCCTTCTCGACGAACCGCTGTCCGCCCTGGACTCCCGGGTGAGGGTGGACCTGCGCTACGAGCTTCGCCGGCTGTCCAAGGAGCTGGGCATCACCACCGTGCACGTCACCCACGACCAGGAGGAGGCGCAGTCGGTCTCCGACCGCATCGTTCTCATGCGGGCCGGGGCGCTCATGGAGACAGGCACCCCCGAGCAGCTCTACACCCGCCCCAAGAACATCTTCACCGCCAACTTCATAGGGGAGACCAACCTCCTGGAAGGATGGGTGAGGGAGGTCCAGGGAGTGATGTCCACCATCGAACTGAGGAACGGAGGCATGGTGCGGGTGGCCCAAGCGGACCTGGAGGTGGGGGACGCGGCGGTGATATCGGTACGCCCGGAGTTCATGTTCCCGGCCCGGGAGGGCATGAAGGCCCGGGTGGGTGACATCACCTATATGGGCACCTACTGGCGCATCACCGCCAGTACCGAGGACGAGGAGGAGGTGTGCTTCGACACCCCCACCCTCGATGGGAATCCTTTAACTATCGGTAAGGAGCTCTATTTAGCGGTGAACCCCAAGGCCGCAGTGCTCTACCCCAGACCGGA
The DNA here is from genome assembly GCA_016926075.1 of Methanomassiliicoccales archaeon. Taxonomy (GTDB): domain Archaea; phylum Thermoplasmatota; class Thermoplasmata; order Methanomassiliicoccales; family UBA472; genus UBA472. Next base: position 990 of record JAFGPG010000003.1, on the reverse strand, counting down.
AGATGGAATTGAAGAGGCGATAAAACTTGAGTGAAAGGATGTCGTTGCTGGAATGGTTCTATTCGAGACGGGAATCCATGGTCTCAAAGAACATGAGGAGCCACGCCCAGGATGTCGGGGACACCATCATGGAGTTCAACAGGGCCATGTCCGCCCTCTGCCAAGGGGATAAGGAGAAGGCCCTGGACGCCCTGAAGCGATCCTTCCTGGCGGAGAGGTCGGCGGACGCCCATGAGCAGTCCCTCTCCGAGGAACTGTCCAGGGGGGACCTGGAGGAGAAGAACCGCGAGGACCTGTTGCACCTGGTACGCCGCATGGACTACGCCGCGGACTGGTGCAAGGAGGCGGGCATGAACCTGCAGCTGATACTGGAGATCGGCATCCCGGTCCCCAACATCATCTGGAGCAAGTTCTGCATCATGACCCGTGAGCTGGAACGCATGGCCAAGGCCCTTAAGGTGGCGGTGGACAACCTGGGAGTGAACAACGACCAGTCCATCCGGGCCCGCAAGGACATCGAGGAGTCCGAGCACATAATGGACGAGCTGTACTTCATGATGAAGAAGGAGTTCTTCATGTCCAACATGGACGCCCGGGCCCTCTACCTGATGCGCGACCTGCTGCACGGCATCGAGAACTCCGCGGATAACTTCAAGGACTCTGCGGACATCATACACATCCTGATCGTCTCCCAGCGGGACCGTCTCAGGTGATATGATGACGAGGTTGTTCGGCACCAACGGGGTGCGTGGAGTGGTCAACAGGGACATGACCGCCGAGCTGGCCCTGGAGATGGGCAAGGCCATCGGCACCTTCATGGTTGGCCGGGTGGCCATGGCAACTGACTCCCGGACCTCGGGCGACCTCCTGCGCTCGGCGGTCTCCGCGGGCATCACCTCCGCCGGGAGCGAGGTCACCGACCTGGGCATGCTGCCCACCCCAGCCCTGCAGTACTACGTCAAGAACTCCGGGGCCAAGGGGGGCGTGATG
>JAFGPG010000119.1 GCA_016926075.1 Methanomassiliicoccales archaeon | reverse complement strand
GACGCCAGTCGTCCCCTTCCACCATGCGCCGGCGGATCTCCGTCCCTGAGTACTGGGCCCGGTTGAAGAGGGGGGAGGCCATCACCTCGTACCCGGCCTCTTCGAAGAGGCGCCTTGTCAGGGGGTTGTTGGTGTACACCCTCTGGAAGGGGGGTACCATGGAGCGGACGTGGGAGACCCATACCCCGTACTGGTTGAGGTCCACGATGGGCACCAGGAAGTAGTCGGCGATGCCCTCCTGGCGCAGGGCACGGGAGATCATGAGGTGCCGCTCCCCGGCAGTGAAGGGGTTCTCCAGGGTATGGGATATCTGAGCGCTGCCGATGCCGATGATGAGCTCGTCGCACTCCTTGGTGATCTTGCGCACCACCTCCAGATGCCCCAGGTGGAAGGGCTGGAAACGGCCGATCAGCAGGCAGTCCACGCGTTCGACATCGCTCATGTGGACCGATATTCCGGTGGAAACGATAAAAAGCCTTGCTACGGTACGAGATTGAGATTAGAGAAAGAAGGGAAAAAGTTTCACTGAGTGACCGGTTTGATGCCGGCGGGCTTCAGGGAGCTGCCCCTCTCCACCAGGGCGGCCAGCTTCCTTAGCAGGCCATCCTTCTTGGTGCCGCTGACCAGGGCGTGGGAGAGCACCTCCCCCATGTTGCTCACCGGCACGACCTCCACCTTGCCGATGTACCGCTCCTCCAGCACCACATCGTACTGGTTGGCCTTGGGGATGAGCACCTTCAGCAGCCCGGACTCCGCGGCGGCCTCGATCTTGGCGGTGACCCCGCCCACCGGCAGCACCTGCCCTCTAACGCTTAGAGAGCCGGTCATGGCCACCGTCTGGTCCACCGGCACGTCCTCCAGGGCGGAGATGACAGCCGTTGCCACAGAGATCGAGGCGGAATCGCCCTCCACGCCGTCATACGTCCCCACGAACTGCACGTGCACGTCGTGGTTGCTGATGTCCTCGCCGGTGTACTTCTTGATCAGGGCGGAGACGTTCTGCACCGCCTCCTTGGCGATCTCCCCCAGCTTCCCGGTGGCGATGATCTGCCCCCCGTTCTTGGTCTGCGCCGGGGTCACCTCGGCCACGATGGGGAGGACGATCCCGGACATCTCGGAGATGGTGGACTCGGTGTTCATGGCCGCCAGGCCGTTGACCACTCCCACCGCCCCGCCCTCCGTGGCGAAGGTCTTGTACAGCTTGCGCACCTGGATGTAGCGGTCCACGATCTGCTGCTCCAGGGAGCGGGCGATCTTCTTGGCCCTGATGACGTGGTCCTGGGTGACGATGGGGCTGCCGTCCTCACGGGCCATGTCCCCGGCCACCCGTACCAGTCCTCCGAGCTCGCGGAGCCTGAGCGTTAGCTGCCCGCGCCTGCCCGCCCGCCTCTGGGCCTCCTTGATGATCTCGGTGACCGCCCTCTTCTCGAAGTGGGGGATCTTCTTGTCCTTGGCCACCTCCTGGGCCACGAAGCGTATGAGCTTGGTGCGGTTCTCCGGGGTGTCGTCCATGGTGGATCGCATGTACACCTCGTATCCATACCCGCGTACCCGGGAACGAAGGGCGGGGTGCATGCCCTGCACCGCGTCCATGTTGCCCGCGCAGACCAGCACGAAGTCGCAGGGCACTGGCTCGGACTTGACCATGGCCCCGCTGCTCCTCTCGCTCTGCCCGGTGATGCTGAACTTGCCCTCCTGCAGGGCGGTGAGCAGGGACTGCTGGGACTCCATCCTCAGCATGTTGATCTCGTCGACGAACAGCACGCCCTTGGAGGCCTTGTGTATCGAGCCGACCTCCAGTCGCTCGTGGGCCGGGGTCTCCAGCCCTCCGCTCTGGAAGGGATCGTGCTTGACGTCGCCCAGCAAAGCACCGGCATGCGCCCCTGTGGCGTCCACGAAGGGGATGGACTCCCCCTCGGCGTGGGTGACCAGCAGCTTGGGCACCATGAAGTTCTCCTGCCGCTGACCGACGTACCTGGTGGCGAAGAATATCATGGCCGCGGCCATGATGCCGAAGAGCAGTATCATCGGGTCGGGGGACTGCAGGTACAGGATGATGCTCAGGACCACCACCATCATGACGATGGCGGTGACCATGGAGGCCTTCTGGGATTTGCGGGCCATGGCCTCGCGCTTCTGGGCGGCCACGATCTCCTTGCCCTTGCCGGCCGGCACCGTCCTGATGCGGGGCTCGTTGGGGTCCTCCGGGTTGTGGTAGGCGATGACGTCCTGCAGCTCGTCCTTGGGCAGGTACTCGGTCATGGACTTGGCCAGCATGGACTTGCCGGTGCCCGGCTCGCCGATGAGCATGACGTGCCGCTTCTGTTCGGCGGCCTTGCGCACCACCTCCACCGCGGCGTCCTGACCGATGACCTGGTCAGAGAGCTTCTCGGGGATCTTGATGTCGGCCGTGGTGGTGAAGTCCTCTGACTCTATCCACGTCTCCACGTCCGGCTGCTTCATCACCTCTTCCTTTTCCTCTTCAACCATGTTTCACCCGTGTCTCGAATCCAACTCATACAGGGACTGCTAGATAAAGGTATTCCTTTGGCCCAGCGGAACCCTTGACCGGCCAGCGTCAAGAATTCCTCATGTTTGATTAATACTTTCAGGCCCTTAATACATTCCCTCCAAGGTCCCTTTCCGAGGAACGTAGGTCCAGTTCGGGGCGGGGCAACGGTAATAACCCGCCAGGTCATGACCTACATGCCCATGTCCGACTGGAAGAGCATGTTACCGCAAGGCGCGGTGGACATCCTGAGGGAGGAGGGGATAACCTCCCTATACCCCCCGCAGGAGCTGTCCATCCCTTATGCCCTGGAAGGCAGGAACCTGGTCCTGGCGGTGCCCACGGCCTCCGGCAAGTCCCTGGTGGCCTACCTGGCGGCGGTGAGGCGTGTGCTGCAGGACGGGGGCAAGGTCCTCTACATAGTGCCCTTGCGAGCATTGGCGGCGGAGAAGTACGAGGAGCTGAAGAGGTTCGAGCCCCTGGGGATCAAGGTGGGCATATCCGTGGGGGACTACGACGAGGTGGACAAGGGCATCGATCAGCTGGACGTGCTGATCGCGACGTCCGAGAAGGCGGACGCCATCATGCGCCACCGTGCCGATTGGATAAGACAGATGTCCCTGGTGGTGGCGGACGAGGTGCATCTCATGAACGACCCCGACCGGGGACCGACGCTGGAGATCACGCTGACCAAGCTGAGGATGCTCAACCCGCAGGTGCAGGTCATCGCCCTCTCGGCCACCGTTGGAAACTCCCGGGAGATGGCCGAGTGGCTGGACGCTGAGCACGTGGCCAGCGATTGGAGGCCCGTCGAACTGAAGGAGGGCGTGCTTCTGGCCGACACCATCAACTTCACCGACAACTCCCACAGGAAGGTGAGGTTATTGGGGGATACCGTCTGGTCCCTGGTCAAGGACACCATGGAGGAGGGCGGTCAGGTCCTGGTCTTCGTCAACACCCGCAAGTCCACGGAGACGTTGGCGGTGCGCTTCGCCAAGCTGAACAGGGAGAAGCTGGACGCCGCCGCGGCCAAGGAGCTGGAGGACGCCTTCCAGGAGGAGCACACTTCCATCGGGACCACGCTCCGAGATTGCATGCGGACCGGGATGGCCTTCCACAACGCCGCGCTGAGCAACGAGCAACGGCGGACCGTCGAGCGGTTCTTCAAGGCCGGCAGGATCAAGTGCATCGTGGCCACCCCCACCCTGGCAGCGGGCATCAACCTGCCGGCCAGGAGGGTGGTGGTGCGGGACGTCAACCGCTTCGACGACGGCGGTTACGTTCCGCTGCCGGTCATGGAGGTCAAGCAGATGTGCGGCCGCGCCGGCCGCCCCCGCTACGACCCCTACGGGGAGGCGGTGCTCATCGCCAAGAGCCTGGAGCAGAGCCACGTGCTCCTCGAGAACTACCTGCTGGGGGAGCCGGAGGACGTGGTCTCCAAGGTGGGCAACGAGAGGGTGCTGCGCGGGCATGTGCTGGCCCTCATTGCCACGGAGACGGCGAGCAGCCGCAAGGGGCTCGTGGAGTTCCTGGGACGGACGTTCTTCTGCCATCAGAGGGGGGAGGAAGGGGTGGAAGAGGCCGTGGAGAACATCGTGCGGTACCTGTTCAAGGAAGGTCTCATCCGTTGCCCCGGGACGGACCTCCTGGTCGAGGGGCCGGGGGCGGACCTCAGGACCACCTTCTTCGGCCGCCGCGTCTCCGACCTCTACATCGACCCGGTCTCCGCGGCGAAGCTGAGGGACGCTCTGATGACGTTCACCCCGGGAAAAAGGGAATTGGGCCTCATGCACGCCGTCTGCTCCACACCGGACATGCTCAACCTCTACCTCAGGAGGGACGACGCCGACATCCTGTCCGATATTCTCACGCAGCGCAGGGGCGAGCTGCTGTCACCCGTCCCCGAGCTCGATTCCCCCGACTATGAGTACTTCCTTTCCGAGCTGAAGACCGCCCTGGTCCTGGACTCCTGGGTGGAGGAGAGGGACGAGGAGGAGGTGCTGAGGGCCTTCGGCATTGGGCCTGGGGACCTGCACAACAAGGTGGAGGTCGGCGAATGGCTTCTGTACTCCATGCGCGAGCTCAGCAACATCTTCAACAAGGACTGCTACCCGGTGCTGACCAAGCTCATGGCGCGGATGAGATACGGCGTGAAGGAGGAGCTTCTGGAGCTGGTGGCCCTGAGAGGCGTGGGCCGGGTCCGGGCACGCTCCCTTTTCAAGAAGGGGTACACCTCCCTGGAGGCGCTGAAGGAGGCGCCGGTGACCGACATCGCCAAGGTCATCGGCATCGGGGAGCTGCTGGCGCAGAGGATCAAGCAGCAGGTCGATCCGCTATTCGTGCCGGAGAAGAGGGCGCGCGGCTCCAGCAATGCCCGGCAGGAAGTGGTTCCCAAGGAGGCACCGGTGAAGCAGGGGCAGACCAAGCTGTTCCAGTTCGATTGAGCATCCTCGTTCGCTGTTCGAGGAGGGCGATCCCGCGGCAGAAGGCATCATCCTCATCTCGGACCATAGGAAATCTCAGATCGGCGTCGTATTTGTCCCCAGGATGTGATCTGGTACTTTCCGTCAAATAACTACCATCGGGTAGATCGATGCCGGATATCGCCAGTTCGTTACACTTATCGTAACCATGAGGAGCGATCGCTCCATCAGAGCATGTCGGCATGAATGCCGCATCAGGTCGCATCGACGGCTCGCCCGACGATGCAATTCGACGGCGAGCGTGTGCCCCCCACATCATCATCGTGATCTGCAGGTCCACTTGAGCAATGGTCCGTTCGGATGCGCCATACGACCCATTGAACGGATGATCAGCGGCCGTTCGTCGTACCCAACGATCCGTGGGAGTGTTATGGCCTAGAAGTCCGTGATGGCCCTGGTCACGAAGAAGGTGCCGTCCTTGAAGTAGAAGGAGAAGTGGCTGCTGGCGTGGTCCGTCTCGCGCATCTTGACCACGCGCAGCCGGCGCTGCACCTCGATCTCCCCCACCTCGACCATCTTGAGGTGTATGATGCCGTCCGCCAAAAAGTCCGTGTCCCCCGAGCCGTAGTATTGGAAGGAACCGACGGGCATCTCGGCGATCATGAACGTCGTCACCTCCGTGGAGCGCAGCCACTCGAAGAGGCGGAAGATCTCCTCCCTAGGCTGCTCGAACTTGGCGATGAGCTCCAGCGCCCCCAGCGAATCGATGACCAGTATGTCATAATCGATGCGCTTCTTGCTCTCCTCCACCGCGAAGCGGAAGGTGTCGAACCATCCCCCGCTCTGCGCCTGCAAACGGATCTCACCAAGGTCCAGCACTTCCACGAGGCCGTCGGTGTTCCCAGGCATGCGCAGGTATTCCATCTGGCGCAACAGGGAGGGCTTGTTCTGCTCCAGGGAGATGTAGAGGCCGCGCACCCCCTCCTGCACCGCGTTCATGTGCAGGATGTAGTAGGCCAATGATGATTTCATGGTGCCCGCTGCCCCGGAGACCATGATGATGTTGCCCTTCGGTATGCCCCCGGACAAATTCTCGTCCAAGCCGTTGACGAAGGTCTTGACCCTGGCCCGCTCCATCTTCCTCCCTTGAGGATATAGGAACCTGAGCATATATGAACTTGCATGGACAGTGCGGCCCGGGGCATTGCTGGTCGAACGGTCCGTTGCGGGCGGTTCGGAGCGTCCTGCCCTAGCGATGCCTGCGGCGGTAGATGACGATCAGAACGGCCTCCAACAGGAAGAAGGGCAGAGGCAGCCATATGGTCCAGGGAATGTTCATGGGCCATTCCAGCATGGTGTTGACATCCAACGGCGCGACAATGGTCACGTTGATGTTGAAGGACCGCTCCTCGAAACCCTCCCCCCGTACGGTCACCATGTATTGACCGGGCGGCAGTTCGAAGGAGAAGTTCCCATACTGGTCGGTGACCGCCACAACGGTCCCGTTGATGATGAGGGTGGCGTTGACCACCGGATGACCGAATTCATCGGTGATCTTCCCGTTTATCGACCCAAGAGCAAGACCGGTGCGGAAGGTCCAGCTCACCTCCAACAGCTGGTTCCCGTAGACGTCCTTCCCGTTCACGGTGACGTTGTACTCCGTGTTCTCCGCCCAGCCCTCGGGCGGTTCGTACAGGGAGACGTTGTCCTCCCAGGTCAGCTCAACGGGCACGCCGTTCACCCGGACGATCACGCTCTTGTGGTCCATGGCCTTGGAGAAGGCCACCGACAACGCGCCCTTGGGTGCCACGTGGTCACCGGTGTGGGAACTATGGAGGACCTTGGGGGCCGAGTTGTCTATGTGGACGGTGAGATTGACGTAGGCCTCGTTGCCCACCAGGTCCACGCCCTTGATCTGTATCTTGGAGGTCCCAAGGGGCAGCTCCAGGGTGATGCGGCTCACCTGGCCGTGGCACTGCCAGGGGTCCTTGTTGATCTTGGACCAGAAGGTCACCCCTCCGGAACCGTCGCCGTCCATGGACGAGAGGTCCAGCTCCAGGGTCCTGTTGTTGGTGTACGTGCCGTTCGATAGGCCTTCGATGATCAGCTCAGGCGGCTCCTCGTCGATCCCCACCTCCATGGTGAAGTTCTGCCAGCAGGTCAGTCCTGAGCGCACCGATGTGGCCTGCAGCTCCACGTCATAGATGCCCGGTGCCATCGGTCCCCTGACCTCGTTCCCCTGCAGGGTGAGGAAGTCCGCGTCGGTGAACATGGCCAGGGTGCACGGCTCGCTCATCTCTATCACGTACAACAGCTCCAGCGGGGCGAAGAAGGGACCGCAGGGGGATGTGCTTAGGAAGGCCGGGGGTCCCACCGGAGCAATGGTGAAGGTGTCGTTCTGATAGGCGGGGACGCGCCCTAGCGAGGAGAGGGCGGTGAGGTTGATCCAGTAGGTGCCTGCCCCTCCCACCTGCGGCGTTCCGTTGTAACCATTTTCATCCCAGATGAGGAAGGGCGCGTTGGTGCTGTGCGCGGTGATGGTCACGCTCTCGTTGAAGGTGGGGATGTACTCATACGGATCGAGCTCCACGCCGTCCTCCGGTTGGTTGGTGAAGGTGGGGGCCCAACCGTTAAGCACATGGAAGGTGCTGTTCTGATGGGTGGTCAGGGTCCCATCGATCGACCGGGCGGTGATGTCGATCCAATAGATGCCGGCGTCCTCCGTGTCCGGCGTGCCCTGGTAACCCGTGCCTTTCCACACCAGGAACTGGGCGTTGGTGGCGTGGGCGGTGATCTCAGCGCTTTCGTTGAAGCTCGGTTCATATTCGTATGGCACGCCGATCGCCCCGTCCTCCGGTTGGTTGGTGAAGGTGGGGGCCCAGGAGTCCCCGACGATCAGGGTGAAGTTCTGCCATGCGGTCAACGCACCCTGGACGCTGGTGACGCCGATGCTGACCTGGTAGCTGCCCGAATCGGTGATGTCGGGGGTCCCGCTCAACGCGGTCCCATCCCAGCTCAGGAAGGGGGCATCCAGGACCACGGTCCAGATGGCCGTCTCGTTGCACGTTGGCTGGTAGGAGTAGGGGTACAGCTCCCTTCCCTCGGTGATGGGAACGCTGGTGAAGCTGGGGGCCCAGGAGTCCAGGATGGTGAAGGACGAGCTCCTGGTCACCGACAGCAGGCCCTGGACGCTGACGGCGGTGATGTCGATCCAGTAGCTGCCGGACTGGGTGAGGCCCGGGGTCCCTTGGAACCCTGAGCCGGTCCATGTCAGGAAGGGTGCGTTGGTGCTCTGCGCGGTGATGGTCGCGCTCTCGTTGAAGGTGGGCACGTAGCTGTAGAGGAAGGCCTCCCTGCCGTTCCCGGGCGAGTTGGTGAAGGTGGGGGCCCAGGAGGTCATGATGGTCAAGGTGCTGTTCTGGTGGGTCGACAGGAGCCCGGCCACCGATGTGGCGGTGATGTCGATCCAGTAGCTGCCGGCCATACCCAGCCCGGGGGTGCCCTGGTAGCCCGAACCCGTCCAGGTGAGGAACGGCGCGCTGGTGCCGTGGGCGGTGATGGTCACGCTCTCGTTGAAGGTGGGGACATAGCTGTAGAGGAAGGCCTCCCTGCCGTTCCCGGGGGAGTTGGTGAAGGTGGGGGCCCAGCCCTCCCCGATGACGAAGGTGCGGTTCTGGTGTGCGGACAGCAGTCCGACGTCCGATACGGCCGTGATGCTGATCCAGTAGCTTCCAGCGTCATCGATGTCCGGGGTTCCCTGATAGCCGGAACCCGTCCAGGTGAGGAACGGCGCGCTGGTGCCGTGGGCGGTGATGGTCGCGCTCTCGTTGAAGGTGGGCACGTACGAGTAGGGCATCCCGGGTTGTCCGCCGGACGGGGCGTTGGTGAAGGTGGGGGCCCAGGTATCACCGATGACAAGGGTGTAGTTCTGCCAGGTAGCGAGCGTTCCGCCAATGCTCTGTGCTTTGATCGTGACGGTGTAGGTGCCGGCGCCGTCCAGCCCGGG
>JAFGPG010000032.1 GCA_016926075.1 Methanomassiliicoccales archaeon | reverse complement strand
GCTCAAATCACCTTGTGGGTCGAATGAACGTTCGGTATATGAAGTTTTTGTGATTCCCATATCATAACAGGGCGTCCTGTCAGACGAAGGCCCCCAGGGTCGGGGCGTCCAGGCGGTCCATGTCGTAGAAGATCACCCCTTCCCGCATCCACTCCCCTTCCTTCGCCCCGGGGAAGAACGAGGCGATGAGCGAGCAGCGCCACAGCAGGTCCAGGACGGACGTGGAGAGCACACCACCGTAGACATTGGGCCAGGGGTCCTCGTAGTCGTAATCGTCCAGGAGGTAGAAGGCGTAGCCCATCAGACTGTCCCGGCCGTTAAGCACCCTCAGGTAATCGCGCAGCAGCCGGCGGTCACGGCCCTCTGGCTGGCGCAGGGCGATCTCGCTCAGGGACCTCTCCTCGATCCTGCGCACGTCCCCCTCCTCGTCCATGAGGTGACGCTCGACCCTGTTGCCGGCGACCCGGAACAGGTTCCAGCTGCCGTCCGGGGGGCAGTAGACCGGGGCTTGGAACAGCTCGTTCGCGGCCAGGGAGTCGGTGACCATCTCCAGGGCGGATCGGGAGAGGTCCTCCATGGTCCCGCTGTCCAGCTCCGGCCTGGCCATGAGCTGGGGGATGTCCAGCCCCTCGTCCTCCACGCTGCTCTCCAGTAGAGCGGCGATGAAGCGCAGGTCGGTCATGTCGTCCAGGCGGGACAGGACCTGGTCTCTCGTCCTGGCCACGTCCACATCCAGGCCGGCCTCCCTACAGTTCGAATCGAACTGGCGATACACCGACCGGGCCTCCTCCAAGGTCCGCCGGATGACCGCTTCGTTCCCCCGCACCAGGCGCAGCCCATGGACCACCGCGTCCTCTCCCCGGTCCAACCAAACCCCCCGGCAGCTGAGGTCCAGCTCCACCTGGACCCTGGTGCCCAGGTGAACGTGGAAGGGGAACTGCCGACAGAAGTGCGGCCGATGCTCGTACACCTGGCAACGGCCGTCATGCAGGAAGGAGCAGGCACCCTGTCCCTTCCTCAGGGAAAGCGTGTAATGACGGTGCGGGACATTCTTCAAAACCAGATGGTCCGGGTAATGCTGGCGGAAGAAGTCCACCTCCCGGGGGAGGCATTCCGGCTGGCACAGGCAGCACAGCTTGCAGGGGTCGGCGCAGACGAACCTCCTGCCCTCCAGTTCGCCGAGGTCCAGGGGCAGGGGGGTCTCAGGCATGCGGTACCTCCCTTCCCGGTCGTTCCGCGACCAATGAGCCTTCCTCCATGGCCAGCGTTCCCCTCACGAACACCGCTCGGGGGAACAGCGCCTCTCGCCCCTCGAAGGGCGTCCAGCCGCACCTGCTGTGCAGTTCCCTTCCCTTCACCGTCCGCATCTCGCGGGGGTCCACCACCACCAGGTCGGCCTCGCGGCCCACGGCGATCTCCCCCTTGTTCAGGCCGAATGTCCGCGCGGGGGCGGCGCAGGCGGCCTGCAGCAGCACATCCAGGGAGAGATGTCCCCTCTTCACCAGGGCCAACATCATGCTGAACCCGGTCTCCACACCGGGCACACCGGAGGGGGCCTCCCCGAATCCCCGCTCCTTCTCCTCGGGGGCGTGGGGGGCGTGGTCCGTGGCCAGCATGGTGACCTCGCCTCGGCAGAAGGCGGCCAGTAGGGCCTCTCGGTCCGCCCTGCGACGCAGGGGCGGGTTCACCTTGCCCCAGGCTCCCAGGTCCATGGAGGAGTCGAGGAGCATGTGATGCGGGGTGGTCTCGAAGGTCATCCCGCTCCCCCGCAGAAGGGATAGGGACTCCAGGCAGCTGATGTGACAAACGTTGATGCGCGTCGTCCCCCTGAAAGGCAGAAGCCTCTTTATGGCCTCCAGCTCGGCCTCCCGGGGACGGGACTCCTCATGGTCGCGGAGGGAGTGCTCGTCCATGCGTCTCAGCAGGCGTTCCTCCTCCGCGTGCACGCTCACCACCTTGCCGGTGGCGCCCACCTCGCGCATGACCCTTTTCAGCTCATCATCCCCTTGGAGCAGTACGCTGTGGGTGGATGATCCCAGGAAGACCTTGAAGGCGTGGCACGCGCTCATGCTCTCTATCTTGGTCCTCGGTGCCAGGCCCGCGAAGAGGCCGTAGTCCACCCAGGAGCGACCGGCCACGACGAGCCTTTTCTCCTCCAGGGTCTGGGCATCGATCACCGGGGGCAGGGTGTTGGGCATGTCCAGAACGCAGGTGACCCCGCCGAAGAGTGCGGAAAGGGAGCCGCTGGAGAAGTCCTCCTTGTGCGTTTGTCCGGGGTCCCGGAAGTGTACGTGAGGGTCCACCGCCCCGGGAAGGACCAGCATCTCGCCGAAGTCGTGGTGCTCCTCTCCCCTCAGTACCTTCTTGACCTTGACGATGCGCCCTTCCTCGATACCCACGCAGGCCTTCTGCAGCCTTCCTTCCAGGAAGAGCCTGCCCTCCACCACGTCCATGTCATCACACGTTACGTTCACGCAGTATTTGACCGTATGGCGATTCCTCGTGGAAGATCTCCGCCTGGAAGGTGTGGACCTTGGTCCTGCGGTCCAGCCACATGTCCGGGGTCAGGCCGGCCTTCATGCAGGTCTGTTCCAGGAAGGTGACGGCGTCCCACCCCCATTCCACCGGGACCTGGGGCAGGAGCAGGCCACGGAAATGCCCCCATTCCACGATGAGCCCGTCCCTCCCAATGACGATGTGCTTGGGCAGCTCCTTGCGCGGCTCCACACTGGACTCCTCTGGAGGGGTGAGCACGCTGACCTCCACGACCACCTCGTCCAGTTCCTCGGGGCGCAGCGGGGGGAAGCGCGGGTCGTGGCAGGCGCCCTGGGCCGCGCGCAGTATGGCCTCTGCCAGCGGGAACACGGGTTCGGGATAGCCGATGCATCCCCGGAGCTCGTCCCCGGGGAAGGTCTTGAGGGTCACGAAGGCCCCGCCCTTCTGACGGAAGCCGTCCGGCGCATCGAAGGTGTCGATGTCCAGGTCCCTGGTCTCGGCATCCACCGCGCGGCGCGCCAGTTTGACCGCGATGGCCCCTTCCTGCTCTTTCATGATATCCCATTGTAAGAGGTGTCCACGCGATAATAAAGACTGTGCAAGGACCGTGCCCTTCTTCCACCCTCACGGGTGCCAGGCGGGAAAGGTATTTACTGCCGCAAACACAAGTATACATCATGCAGGCCGAGGAGGTAAGGGATATACTGGTCCGAGAGATCATGTCCCGCAAGCCGCGCACGGGGCGGCCGGACATGACCGTTAAGGAGGCGGCGAACCTCATGCTCCGGGAAGGGGTGGGCAGCCTGGTGATCCTGGAGGAGGGGGAACCGGTAGGCATACTCACGGAGAGGGATCTGCTCTACAAGGTGGTGGCCGAGGGCCGTATGCCCTCCAGGGCCAAGGTGGAAAGGGTGATGTCCTCCCCGGTCATCACCATATCCCCGGAGGTCAGCGTGTCCGAGGCGGCCAAGCGCATGTCCGACCTGCACATGAGACGCCTGCCGGTGGTGGAGAGGGGCAGGCTCATCGGCATGCTCACCGAGAAGGACATTCTGAGGCTCTCGCCCTCCCTCATCGAGCTGACAAGGGAGTGGTCCAAGCTGGGACAGGGCTTGAACTCCGTTCGCAATGAACGGGGCTCGATGGCCGGGTACTGCGAGCACTG
>JAFGPG010000118.1 GCA_016926075.1 Methanomassiliicoccales archaeon | reverse complement strand
GATCTCCTTGAAGCCCATCTGGATGAAGATGCGACGCACCTCATCCGCCACCCTGGTGAGGGGATGCTTCTTGGCCGGGTACTGGCTCGGAGCGAAGGTGCGCACGTCGTATCGGCGGAAATCGACCTTCCTCCACGCGCCGGTCTGAAGCAGCTCCGGAGTGAGCTGGGCGACCTCGTCCTTGAGCTCCACTCCCAGTTCCAAGATCTCCCTGCCTAGGTTGTTAAGGCACAGCACCCTGGAAACCAAGAGCTTGTCCTGCAGAACGCCCTTGCGGGCCTTGAGCAGCTCCAGCGCCGCACGGTCCGCCTCCTCCTCGGACAGGTAGTCCACCTGCCCCATGCGCACCAGCAAGGCCTCGTCCGGCATCTCCGTTCCCGAGAAGCGCCGGCCCTCGTCACTGAGGTGCAGCATTGGCTCCGCACCGGACTTGTCCAGCCGGGCCAACTTCTTCCTCATCAGCCAGCCAATGGCCATGGAGGACTCCTCCTTCCCCAGGGCGGCCTCCAGGTCCTTGACCCCCGCGCTCCCCCCCTTGTCCGAAATGAGGTTCAAGGCCCTTCTCTCCGGCACCCCCTTCTCCAAGAGGACCCGGTCCTTGAGGCAATAGGCCTTGCGGGCGCTCTCCTCGATATCAAGGGCGCCCTTGGACTGCAGCCAGGAAGCGGCGTTCATCACCTCGACGAGCTGCTGGAACTCCCCTTCCTCGAAGACCTTCTCCGGTGGGGCCCTGCCCTCCAGCCCCTGCAGGGTCACCAGGACCTTCTTCTCGGAATGACTGAGACCTTCCAACACCTCGGCGGCCTTCATGTTGGGAGGAGATTTTATCCTTCATATTAGACACTTATGGGTTGAACGCCACCCTTCGGAAGGCTGGAAAGCGAAGAAGGACGCCCCCTTAGAGGATCGGTGCGGGGACGGTCGGCGAGGTCGCAACGCCCTTTGGGAAAGGCTGGGTACGAAGGTCCCCAGCGCCCAGCTCCCGAGATGACAGTTGTGACCTTCCCTCATCACAACAGAGATCATGGCTCTTTATCGGAAGGGCCCTAGCGGTCAGTGCCGCTCCAATCGAAGTCCTTGCCCGGTGCCCCCTTGATGTCCAGGACGGGGGTGCCTACCCAAGCGTCCAGCCCCCGCACCGTTAAACGGCGCCCCTCCCTTTCCAGCAGCATGACCCTGCTGAGGCCCAGGGGGTTCGGCCGGCGAGGGCTGTGGGTGCAGAAAACGCCCATCTTGGGGTTCCGAGGATCGCCTCGGGGATGGACCAAGAGGTCGTACCCCCGGCTGCGATCGAACACGAACACGACCTCCAGCTCCTTCATCAGTTCGATACGGTGCAGTCCCTCCTCGAACTCAGGGAGCACCTCGATCACAGAGATGCCGTTGTCCTCTACGCTGACCACGCGGCCGATGGGCCTCAGCAGGTAGGGGGGAGAAGGTACTCGTGCACCCGTTCCTTGGCCTCCTCCCTCTTCCTCTGATGCTCCTCCAGGAACTCGTTGATCCTCTGGGTCAGTAATTGTTTGCACTCTCCGCACAGTATCTCTCCCTTGCGGCACCGCTCCGCCAGGTCGTCCAGGGCCTTGTCGTCCTTCTCGAACAGATAGTACTGGTATTTGAAGACCGAACAGACCTCCGGCCTACCTCCCAGCTTGCGCTGCTCCTCCACCGATACCTGTCCGCCGGTGAAGGCGTTGCCGATCTTCTTCTTGACCTCCTTGGGCTTGTCCGTGGTGAAGATGGTGGTCTGAGGTTGGGAGGAGGACATCTTGTCGTTCCCGGTCAGCCCAGGGAACATCTTGTTATAGATGAGTGTGGGCTTGGGATAGCCCAAGAGGGGCGCCACGTCCCTGGCAACACGGAAATGCGCGTCCTGGTCGATGCCGCATGGGATGAGGCAGGGGGTCTTGCGGCCATAGAGCGCATCCTCGATGAAGCAGGGAGCGGCCTGGATGCTGGTATAGAAGATGGCGCCGATGTTGTGACTGTTCTCGAAGCCGAAGACGGCCCGGACGGTGGAGAAGGTCACCCGCTTCGCCACCCTGAGCGCGATGGGATAGAGCAACTTGATGTGTTCGGTGTCGATGATCACTTTAGTGTCTTCCGGCTCGAACCCCAGGGCGATGAAGTCCAGAAGATTATCGTAGGCCGCTTTCCGGGTATCGCTCAGACTGAGCTCGTCATTGAAGAGGTACTTCTCGTCGTCCGTCAGCTGGAAGTACATCTTGACCTTGAACAGCTCCTGTAGATAACGGTTCAATATCCAGGGCATGAGATGTCCCAAGTGGGTGTTCCCGGAGGGCCCTCGCCCGGTGTAGAGGAAGAACTTCTCTCCCCGGTCATAGAGGTCCAACAACCATTCCAAATCCCGGTGGGAGTACACCACTCCCCGGCGCAACATGGGATGCAGCTCCCCATATCCCGCCAGACGGTCCAGTAGCTCCTGTTCGATCTTCTTGGTGCCGAATCGGGTGACGAGCTGATCGTAATCGATCTCCCCGCTGACCTCCCAAGGGGTGACCTTGAAATCGTCGTTCATCTCACTTCAGGCCGCAGGAACGCCTTACTGGTTCAAAAGGATTATTAAGCTCCCTCTCGCTCCTTTCGTGCCAGTTGGCGGGCGCGGTCTAGGGACCTTTATAGTTTGGCCGTGCCACATGGACGGTTCTCGTGCCGTAGACCCAGATCCACCTCGAACTGACGGGCATCTTCTCATACCGCTCCGTCCCCTCTACCCCCATGTCCACATGAAAGCACAGTTCGTAGTTCAGTGATAGGACGTCCAAAAAGCGATTTGCCCCCCATCACCGATCTATAATGAGGCATGAACGCAGTTTCTCGGTGGTCGTCTCGACATCGGACAACCTTCCAGCCAGTTACGCTGGGCAGAACGCACTACGAACGCTTTCACCGCATACGCTCCCCGGGGTTGGGAGGGCGGTGATCCGGTCATCCCCCCAACGTGACCCTAGCGTCCCATGAGGAGTGGTCATCCCCACAAGCGATCGACCTTGCGGTGCGATCAAGGAACACAGTTTCGATATACCCCCCAAATGGATCACCATATGGACCACAGTCAACCGTGGTCCGTCGACGTCCTAGTGCAGGACGAGATCCAATTTTGCCCAGTGGGAAAAATCATCATATCTGTAAGCCAGCCTTACCATCTCCACCTATGTCGAACCTCATTTGATGATATCCGACCGACCTTTGATCACCGGGACCGGAACCTTCCGATCGATGGTGCGTCCGTCGGAACCCCCGATCCCCTCCCTTTTTCACGCTCAGGACCGATTCGAAAAGGCGTAGGGCCACCTAAGACCGCGCCTGCCCGCACCTGTGGGAAATGGGGTATCTCATGCCCGAGGGGTGATATATTTAATAATAAAACAATGTAGTAATCATTACTATTATGAGTCCGTATCCTAACAGATGGACGAAGCAGATGAAGGTCGTGGTGAATATCGTATACGATGCCAAAGGCCCCATCGTAGCGGACCAGGTATACAAACTGGCCCGGGAGAAGCTCCCCCATATTAGCCTAGGCACGGTGTATCGCAACCTCAATCGTCTGGTCAGTTCGGGCATGATATCCGAGACCAAGGTCGGTTCGGTGCAGTGCTTCTTCGCCCACCCCTATTCCAACACCCATTTGGAATGCGTCAAGTGCGGTCGCCTGAGCAATGTGGCCTATGAACTGTCGTTGCAACAGATATCCAAGGAGACCGGACTCGATCTGGAAGGGTATGAGCTTCGTTTGAAGGGCGTGTGCCAGGAGTGTGCATCCAAGGGCTCGTGACGGAAGCCCTCAAGGCCCCATAATGCGGACCGTTCATGATGCTCCCCCCGGCCTTCAAATCCGTTCCTACCATACCCCGGATCATTAGGGAGGCCTGCGTTAGGAGGACCCCGTTCGCTCGGCTCGAGGCTCTTTCATGCATCACCTCCTTCCTGCAGCTGCCCCTGGTCAGTACCATCCCCGTACCCCGGTTTTCCAGATATCCCACCAGGTTCTGGGGGGTAGCAGCGGTATGAGCGATGGCCAAGAAAACCCTCGTCATTCATGGCTTGTCGATGGCCCACGGCTGTAGATCAACGATCGGTATCTTGTGGCATGTACCGCTCCTCGATCTCCCCTGAATGCACGGGACGTCTTAGAGATGATAACAGGGAGCGCATTCGGCGTAACGTACCCTGAGGCGTAAGCATATGACAGGAGGAACGCTCACTGCTGGCGAACGTTCGCCTATAGGTGATAGAGAACATACGACCGCCCTTGGGGCACAAGAACCCGAACAAGGCATCCACAGTCATTCCTGGCTCATCCGTTCGCTCTCACCATTGGGCAGTATGGAAATATGCTCACCCCTCATGGGGGGGCCGCGCTCTTCCTCAACCCTTTGTAACCTTTGATGATGTCGAACCTTACATCATGTTCATTGGCCACCTCATCAAGGACCTCGAGGGCCAACTCACGAACGTCGGGGTCCCACAGCCCGTGGACGATGACATGAACGATGACCTCCGCGCTCTCTATTACATTACTATTGACCCGCTTGGTGATGTTGACCCCCATACGCTGATGTATGAGAGAGAACACGACGGTGGAAGCTTCGTCCACCATCATGAGGGCCTTCACATGTCCGACCATGTCAGCGCCGTGATTAAGACAGGAATCTGTGGTCCTAAGGAGCAGGTCCTCGACGAACGATACGGCCTTTTCCGCCGGCGTTCCCTTGCCAAAATCGACCTTCATATGGAGGGAGAACTTGCCCAGCTCATCCAATGCCCTGTGGGTCTCCATATGCATCTCGCGGTCCCCGTCCAGTTCCAATATCAGGTTCCTCCTCCATAGTCCTTCTTGAGCATCTCCTTCTCGTATGCTTCGTCGTAACGGGGCGAGGTCCTGTTCTCGATCAGGTCGGCCACCTCCCTGACCCCCTGATTGTTCCTTCCAGAACCGTACATGATCTCCGCGTCGGGGTTGATGGACCTGGAGAACCTTATCGAAAGATCTATCTTGTCCTTGTCGGCACTGTCCACCTTGTTGATGAAGATAACATCGGCCTCCCGGATCTGCGTTTCCACCAATCTGCGTACGGAGGTCATCAGTTCATCGATCCTCAACGAGTCCACCAACGTAATGACCGGGGCATGGACGATGGTATCCTCCATCTCCTCCTCGGAGTGCTCGGCAGCCTTCTTCACGTTCCAAGGAATGGCCACTCCTGACGGTTCGACGATTATCATGTCGGGCTGGAACGTCTTCTGGAGGACGGCGATGGTATTGGCGTAGCTCTCCGCTATCTGACAGCAGATGCATCCACCAGAGATCTCCTTGGCCGTGAGACCGTGCATATCGAATATCCCGACATCGACGTTTATCTCGCCGACATCGTTGACTATTATGGCGATCTTGTGACCCCTGTCCACAAGCATCTTCGCCAATTCGATGAGGAAGGTGGTCTTTCCACTTCCCAGGAAACCGGCAACCTGAGCAATCTTCATTGGTCCACCAGTATGACCAGGAATCTAGTTCTTCGTATGAATAGGTTATTCAATGTCCTTGGGCAGGGGGAATTTTATCAGAGAAATCGAACGCACACCTGTATACGGATCACCCATTCCTTTCGGATAACCTTGCACGCACCCCTCGATGCCCTTCGGATCGGGATCCCAACCGATGGACGACGACCTTTCCAGAGGGAACATCGCCAGGCGCCCTTTGACAACCTGTGGGAATAGGTATAGCAGACGTGGGAAACGAGTAACGATTATCTATCACCGGCAACGTATCTCGCCTAAGATGAACATAAAAGAAGAACTGGTAAGCGAGATCGCGTCCATCGTGGGGGAGGACAACTGCTCCACCAGGATAGCGGACCTCTACACCTATGGTTTCGATTCGTCCATACATCACCACGACCCGGACGTGGTGGTGCGCCCCAGGAGCACATCGGAGGTAGCGCAGCTTGTCTCACTGGCCGCCAGAGAGGGCATTCCGGTGGTGCCCAGGGGGGGCGGCACCGGGCTGTGCGGGGCCGCGGTGCCCATACACGGCGGTATGGTCATGGACCTCACCCGCATGGATGTCATAAAGGAGGTGAGGGTGAACGATCTCTATTGCGTGGTGCAGGCAGGAGTGGTCTACGACAGGCTGAACGAGGCCCTGGCACCATACAGGTTCTTCTTCCCCCCCACCCCCGGCAGCGGGGAGGCATGCACCATCGGGGGCATGGTGGCCACCAACGCCTCGGGGATGAGGGCGGTCAAGTACGGGGCCACCAGGGACTACGTCCTGGGACTGGAGGTGGTTCTTGCCGACGGGTCCATCATCCACGTGGGCACCAACACCATAAAGAACTCCTCAGGATACCAGCTGGAACGTCTGTTCGTGGGCAGCGAGGGCACCCTGGGCGTCATCACCGAGGTCACCCTCAAGGTGGCTCCCAGGCCCAAGAGCTCCGCCATGGTGCTCGCCGCCTTCGATCGGCTGGAGGACGCCGGGGCCTGCGTCTCCAACCTCATCTCCGTTCCCCTCATACCCTCGGCCACCGAGCTCATGGACGACATATGCATCCGTGCGGTCAACAAGGCGGTGAGGGCCGGCCTGCCCGATGTGCAGGCCATATGCATGATCGAGGTGGACGGGGAACCGGATATCGTCTCTAAGGAGCTGAGGACGGTGGAGGAGGTGGCCCGCAGGAGCGGGGCGTCCACCGTGCAGGTTTCGGAGGACGCCAAGCAGATGGCCAGGTGGACCAGCGCCCGCAAGTCGGTCATGTCCGCCCTCAGCCGTCTAGGGGACGACCTCGTCTCCGTATCCCTGGCCGACGACATGGCCGTGCCCATATCCAGGATACCGGAGGCGGTGGTGGCCTTCCATCGCATCGCCGAGGAGAACCACGTGATCGTCGGCACCTACGGGCACGCCGCGGACGGCAACCTGCACACCAAGATGCTCCTTGACCCCTGCTCGGAGGAGGCCTGGAGGAGGGGGGAGCGGGCCGTAGGGCAGATATTCGACACGGTCATCTCCCTGGGGGGAACGGTCACCGGGGAACATGGGGTGGGCATGTCCAAGGCCCCCTACATGATGAGGGAGCGCCCGGACGCCTGGGGGACCATGATGAAATTGAAGAAGGCACTGGACCCCCAGAACATCATGAACCCGGGCAAGCTCATGCAGTGGGAGGGCGGGATCATCTGCCACCTACGCTACCCCTGCCCGGACCTCAGCTCTAGCCGATGAAGCCCCAGCCCACTGCCAGCAGGAACACGGCCAGGGCCATGGTTATGAGCCAGGCCCCCCAGTCCCAGTTCAGCACCTTCCTGCCGTCCAGCGGCCCGAAGGGGATGAGGTTGAAGACCGCCAGGAACATGGAAAGCACACCGATCAACCGGAAGGCGGCGCTCCATACGCCCATGTCCGGGTAGAGCAGCCAGAGAGCTATGAATATGGCCCCGAAGGCCATGTTGGTGGCCGGTCCGGCCAAGGATATCAGACCGTTCTGCCTCTTGGTGATCCTTCCCTGTATGTACACCGCACCGGGGGCGGCAAAGAGGAACCCCAGGAAGGAGAAAAGGAGGGCCATGATGAGCCCGGTGGGGTACATGCGGTACTCCGCCCAGGCCCCATAGCGCTGGGCCACGAACTTGTGCGCCAGCTCGTGCAACAGGAACCCGGTCACCGAGACCACCGCGGAGACCACCAGGGCGAAGAGGAAGGTGGTATAGCTGCCCACGTCCCCCAGGAACCCACCGAGAAGGACGATGGTGAAGGCCACGGTCAGCACTACCACGCTGATCATGATCTGAACGATCTCCTGTCGTCCGAAACGTATCTTCCCATAGTCCCGCGGTAGGACCAGGTTCCCATACTGATCGTACATCTCGACCGTTCACTGTAACATCTCATAGATAAACGTTGCCCGAGGGGGCGGCAGATGGCAAGGTTGAAGTAGGAAGGCGAGGGATAGCTTGGCGGATGAGTCGGTACCAGCACGGCAAGGTGCGTTTCAGGTGGTGTGACACCTGCGGTACTTTGGTGCTCGGCGAACTGTGCGGCATCTGCGGCCGTCCGGGGAGGGAGTTCGAGGTCTCCGCCCCCGGCGACCTGCGCCCCTGCTTTGGGGAGGGGGTGGGCACCCTGGCCGAACTGTTCGTGCGTCACTTCGGCACCTCCGGGCCGCTGCGAACCCGCAACGTCTTCCTGAACAAGGTGGCCGGGGAGGACCGGGCGGACGAGATCGTGCTGGACGGACGCGTCATCGCCACCATGCGCTTCGAGCTGATCAGGAACGACTTCTCCCTGGAGCTGAGGGCGGAAGGGGCCGCCCTGCTGGCCAAGGCCGCCCGCAAGGGGCTGGTGAAGGCCAGGCGCCCTCCCGGCCATCTGAAGGGCAAGAAGCTCGACGGCGGTGACGTGCTAGAGGTCCTGGGCGACTTCCGCTCCGGAGACCCCCTGGTGGTGGTCATGGGGAACACGGTGGCCGCAGGTGAGGCGCGCACCGGGTCGGACCAGGTCAGGGAGGGGGAGAGGGTCATACACCTGCGGGACGTGGGCAAGGCGGACCTGCCCTTCCCCCTGGTCCCCGCCAACTGGGAGGATTTCGTCCATGCCAACCGGAAGTACCTGCTCTCCCTGGAGTCCAAGGCGGTCAGCGACCTGCGCTCCTTCGCCAACAACAGTAGATTGCCCCTCACCCTATCATTCTCCGGGGGCAAGGACTCCCTGGCCTGCTACGGGCTGGCCAAGAAGGCCTTCCCGCGTTTCGACCTTCTCTTCGTGGACACCGGCCTGGAGTTCCCGGAGACCATGGAGTACGTGCACGGGTTCGCCAGGGCCAGGAGGGAAACGCTCAAGGTGGCCAAGGCCGGCAGGGTCTTCTGGGAGCAGGTCGGCTCGTTCGGACCGCCGGCCAAGGACTTCCGCTGGTGCTGCAAGGTGTGCAAGCTCGGTCCCCTGACCTCCCTGATCGAGGAGCAATATCCCAAAGGGACGGTTACCGTGGAGGGCAACCGGGCCCTGGAATCCTTCGCCCGGGCGGACATCGGTTTCGTGGAGCGCAACCCCTTCGTGCCCAACCAGACCGTGCTGAACCCCATCCGGCATTGGAGGGCCGTGGAGGTGTGGGGGTACATCTGGATGGAGGGCCTGGAGTACAACCCCCTTTACGAAAGGGACTTCGAGCGCATCGGCTGCTACCTCTGCGCCTCCTGCCTGGGCAGCGAGTGGAAGGCCACCGGCAGGATGCATCCCCGCCTGCACCGGGAATGGGAGGACCACCTGAGGCGATGGGCGGAACAGGTGGGCGTGTCGGAGGACTTCGTCCGCTACGGCTTCTGGCGGTGGAAGTCCCTGCCGCCGAAGATGAGACTGGTGGCCGAGGAGCTACAGATGAAGGTGCCACAGATGAGGAACGATAGCATGGAACTGAGGATATCCAAGGGGTCCAGCCCCTGCGTGACCGGGGGCTTCTCCATGGAGGGCGTGCTGAGCATACCGCACAAGCGGGACTTCTCCCAGGTGGCGGAGGCCCTGAAGACCGTGGGCAAGGTGAAGTACTCCCCCGAGTTCGAGGTGGCCATGGTGAAGACCGAGGGGGGCACCCTGAAGATATTCGGTGGTGGCCACATCTCGGCCATTGCCCCCACCAAGGAGGAGGCGGAGGCCCTCTTCCGGGCCGGGGTGGAGGCCTTCCTGCGGGGGCAGCTGTGCACCGAGTGCCGCATCTGCGAGCGCAACTGCGAGTTCGGGGCCATCACCGCCGAGGGGCAGCTGAAGGTGGATGAGAAACGCTGCCGGCACTGCGGAAAATGTGCCGAGGCCTGTGTGGTGAGCCACTACTACGACAAGCTGGTCAAGGCCGGGTCCGGCAAGCCGCTCTACGCAGGCATTAAATAAGCGTAGCGGTGTGGGGGCGTCCGAACATGGATTGGCAGATGCTGTTGGCGGCCGCCGTGGGAGTGGGCCCGGCCCTGGCCCTGATGTTCTGGACGCTGAGGGACTACACCTACCCCAAGGTGGAACGCCCCTTCTTCGACGATCGCAAGCTGTTCCTTTTGCTGGCGGTGGGCATGGTCGTAGGGGTGGTGGTCTACAGCGTGCAGTCCTGGTTCTCCATGGCCTACGTGCTCTTCGCCCTGCTCTTCGCCGTCCTGGAGCCCCTGGTGAAGCTGGTGGTGCTGAACCTTCCCCGCTTCCAGAGGAAGATGGACACCGCCTTCTACGGGCTGGCGTTCGGGTTGGGCATAGGCAGCACCATGGCCTTCGGGGCGGTGTTCCAGAGCATGTCCGTGCTGGACGAGGCGCTGGGCTGGGCCATCGTGGTGGTCATCGCCGTCCAGTTCGTGCTTCTGCACGCCTCCACAGGGGCCCTGGTGGGCACCGGGGTGGCCAGGGGCGAGCCCTGGGGGTACTTCGCCCATGCCGGCCTGGTGCACATCGTGTTCAACATGCTCATGGTCCCCTTCTTCATGGGGGAGACATGGGGTTACGCCACCTTCGCCGCGGCCACGCTGTGGGTCGCATACTATTACCTGCAGGTGCATCGCCGATTGCTGCCGGCCGTGGTCAGGGAGGCCCTCGCCCGTACCAAAGGGACGAAAGCTTGATTTATCGTCCCGGGGTATGGGGCTGTCGTGGCTCTTGATCGGAGGAGGACGGGCAAGGCGCTGCTGGTGCTGTCGGTCGTCCTCATCGTGGTGCTCCTGCTCCTCATGCCACCGACCCAGGACCTTCTCAGGAAATACCTGGTCGACCCCCTCTCCCCCCACTATCCCGAGGAGGTGCGCATGGAGATAAGCCGCACCATCGTCCTGGAGGCCAATGGTGGACATATCACCGAGTACGAGATCGACCTTCCCCGGGCAAGGAGCATCACCGAGGCGGGGGTCCATCTGCAGACGGTCACCAATGTGGAGGTCTCACCGACATACGACCAGTACTATGATGACGAGCTGTACGACACCATGGTCTGGGAGGGCCAGGACCTCTTCGGCTCCACGAGCGTCAACGTCACCACCACGGTCGTCCAGACCCTGCACCGCTGGGAGCTCGATGACGGTTCGGTGCTGGAGCGGGAGGAGGTCCCCCAGTCCCTGCTGGACCGATACCTGGACGATGAGTGGAAGATCGTCGTCGACGACCCGGTCATGGAGGAACTCAGCGAGGACATCGTGGGGGACGAGGACAACGTTTACCTCATCGCCCGCGCCATCTACGATTGGATCGACGCGAACGTGGACTACCACGTATGGACGGACGAGGATGAACCCCTCTCGTCACTGGAGACCTACGAGAGGCGGAAGGGGGACTGCGACGATCAGTCCATGTTGTTCTGTGCCCTGGCCCGTGCGGCAGGGGTGCCCGCCTGGCTGCAGCTGGGAGCGGTGTACGACCGCACCACCGGACAGATGGGAGGGCATGGTTGGGTGCAGATGTTCATGCCTACCGATGAGGGGGGCACGAACGTCACCATCGACATCGTGAACGATAACTTCCTCATCTGGATGCCCAATCTGTTCTGCGAGTACACGGACACCGGGGAAGAGGGGGACCTGGTGGAGGCCTACCACAGCATACGGGTCACCTACTCGCCCGGCCCCGCACCCACGGTCACCGCCTCCTACACGGTGCTGAGCTACGAGGAGGGCGAGGGGCAGGTGGTCCTCTCCTGCCTTGCGATCAGGGAGGACCTCTAGGCCTTGCGATACCGGCCGGGGGATACCTCATAGACCAGTCCCATCTGCAGTACCCTGCGCAGTATCTCCTCGGCCTCCATGGCCGTCCTTCCTCCCAGGGCGGCCTCCAGTTCGTCCTGGTCGAACTCCCCGAGATCCTGGACCAGGGTCTCGATGCGGGACGGGGACATAGGGAGGACCCTCTCCCGGGGCCCCTGATCGACCTTGAGCCTTCTCCCCCGGCGATTGAGCTCCCTCACCGCCTGGGCGGTCAAGGATGCGGATTCAGAAGTGAAATGGGTTTTCATCCGGCGCACCTGTATCCGGCGACCGCAATGCGGGCAGGAGGAGGTGCGCCTTTCCAGGTCCACGGCGAAGCCCTTCCGGCAACGGGGGCAGACCACGGCTCCGTACATCAGTATTCGACGAAGACCAGCGCACCAAGGCAGGTCCCGTAATGGTCCATGGGGACGGAGAGCTCCTCGATGGCGTAGCTGATGCGGTTCAGCTTGATGTCGCGCAAGGTCTCCATCTCGTTCATCTTCCACTCCAGCACTTCCTTGAGCGCCTTCTTGGTGCCGTGCATGTGCCCCTCGGCCACATAGCCTCCCTTGCCGTCCTTGCGGAAGGCGTAGGCGATGCCGGCGGAGATCATCTCCCCCTCGCCGCCCCTCATCTGGGCCATGACGCAGTGGGTGATGGCCCCCATGGGCAGTTCGCGCACCGCGACCTTCTTGGCCCCTACGGGAAGAACGGAGGACACTGAGACCAGGTTCTGCTCGCCGATGTGCGCCTTCATGAGGGCCTCATCGAAAGCATTGAGGTCGGAGACCTTGCTCACGGCCGATCCCTGGGTGACAAAGAATTTCTTAGGGACTAGGTTCATGGTTTCGCAGTAAAACAGAATCCCGATTTAAGCGTTTTCCCTCAATCCACTTCCAGCACCTTCAGCTCCCGTTCCAGCATCCTGATGTCCTGGGGATTGAGGGCCTCCGCCACTACGGGGATGATGAGAAGGGAACCGGTCATGGTGACACGATCGTTGAGAAGCTGCAGGAGCTTCAGCACCTTCATGAAGGTGTTCTGACTGATGAGATACTCCAGACCGGAAAGCAGTACCACAGCCCGGCTGTTGGCCTCAAGGAAGTTCTTGATCTCGCTGTAGATCATGGGGATATCGGTGGGTTCCCGGGCGAATCGCTTGCCGCGCTCGTAGGAGAGCCAGAGCAATGCCCCCTCAATGTCATGGGTCTTCTGCACCTTCTCCGGGTATTCCCGGGACAGCACCATCCCCGTACCCCCGTCCTCCACCTGGTCCTTGTACATCTCATAGGCGGCGTCCAAGGTGGACGATTCCACAAGGTAGGAGGTCCCGGGTTCCAGGAGGAAGCGCCGCCTTGTCTCATCCTCGGACAGGCCGTAGCTCCTTCCCTTGGGAAAGGTGGGAGAAGGGGTCAGCACATGAACGCACTTGGATGCCCCGTCCGAGATGCAGGAGGCCTCGAAGGCGTCGTACTTCCTCTTCATCAGGGAGGAGACGATGCCGGCAAGGTAGCCCTTGGTGAAATCGCAGTGGTCGCCGTTCTCCGCCTCCACCGACTCGTTGAAGGTGATGACGATCTCCGCCTCGTTGATCACCTCGATGTTCATGCGGCTGAGACCGGTCTCGGTCCACACCTGCTCGATGATGGCCTTGGCCTCGGCGATGTCCGTGCATTCCAGCCCCAAGGTCCGCACCAGGCCCACCCCGGCCCGGAAGCCGTAGCGCTCCATGGTGCGCGAGGCGTCCGCCCCGTTCAGGAGCTGAAGTTCCTCACGCAGGTCCTTGAGGGCCGAGCCAGGCATGACGAAGAAGGGGCGCATGTCCTTGCCCATCTCAGTCCCCCATGGTCCTGCGCCCCAGCTCCTCGAAGGCCTCCTGGACGTTCTCCCCGGTCAATGCACTGGTGAGAACGGCCGTGGCCTCCAGCTCGCCGGCCAGGCGCTCCAGGTCCAGGCGGTCCACACGCATCTCCAGGTCGCTCTTGTTCCCGGCGACGATGATGGGTAAGTCCCCGGAGACCTCCCTCAGGTCCGCCGCCCAATGCCTCAGGTTGGAGAGGGTCTCCGGCCTGGTCATGTCGCAGACCAACAAGGCGCCGTTCGCGCCGGAATAATAGGTGGAATGCAAGGCCTTCTGGGTCTTCTGCCCCAGCACGTCCCAGATCATGAGGGTCAGACTGACATCCTCCAGTTCCAGCACCTTCTTGCTGACCTTGGCCCCGAAGGTCTGGATGTACTGATCATCGAATATGTCCAGGACATACCTTCTGATGAGACTGGTCTTGCCGACCTCCCCATCCCCCAGGAGGCATATCTTCTTAACGAACTGGCGCTTTACCATCCCATTCAAGGTATATGGCCAGCGTCTATATATTCATATCCTAGGTATAGATCTGCGAGTACTCCGCCGGCTTCTTGGGCTGCTGCACGGACTCCATGGCCTTCTGCATCTCGCTCTCGATCTGCTCGGCCTCCTTGACCAGCGGCTCCGGGTCCAACTTGATCTCCGGCAGCATGTCCCCCACCACCTCCAGCAGGTTGGCCGCTCCCCTGGCGTCCGGTACGTCGGTGCGGGCGGAGCCCAATAGGCATATGACATCCATCTGGTAGCGCTCACCCTCCGAGAGCAGCAGACCGGACATCCCGGTGACCATGCCCTCACGCAGCTCGGTTATGCCGTACGTTCCCAGCATCTCCCGTGTACGCTCAGTGGTCCCCACCCCCAGTACCTTGGCCTCCTTGTCCCCGGCGATGTTGATACCCTCCAGGGTCAGGATGGTGGCTATGCCCTTCTTCTTGCACCAGCCCAGGATGATGTCCGAAAGCTCCTTGATCATCTCCGGGCCGGGCATGAACTCGCAGGTGATGACCGCCAGCTTCTCGCACCTCTCCCCTTTGTCCTCGCAGCCTCGATGCCCGGCGTAGATCCGCACCGGCGGCGAGGGGATCCCCTCGTGGATGATGGTGTAAGGTGGGAACGACCTCGAGATGATGGCCGCCTTGCGCGCCAGCTTCATGGAGCGCACCACGAAGTTCGCGGCGATGGAACTGACCAATCCCACACTGGGAAAGCCCACGATGGCCATGCCGTCCTCCAGATCCTCCTCGCCGTACTCGTGAATGAATATTTCCCCATCTGTCATGTCGATACCTGGCCTTTCTATTGGGTTGAACGACCTTTAAACTTGACGGTCGGAAGGTGGAAAAGATGAATTATCCGTGTTAGGTTATCCAGGAGCGTGCTCGAAGAAGGTCCGGTGCTGCAACACACCTCCAAAGGGATCCCGGTCATCGTCGAGGTCCTGCCCCATGTCCGGACCGCAGCGCTGTCGGTGAACTTCAGGGCGGGCTCTCGCGACGAAACGAAGGAGATGTGCGGGGCCGCCCACTTCCTGGAGCATATCATGTTCAAGGGCACCAAGGGGCGCAACGCCAAGCAGTTCTCGGAGATCGTGGAGGGGGCCGGCGGTGAGATGAACGCCTTCACCACCAAGGAGACCACCTCCTATCACATCTTCTCGCTGCACGAGACCTTCGACCTGATGAAGATGCTCATGGCCGACATGATGACCGCCCCGCTGATAGACGAGGAGCACGTGGAGCTGGAGAGGGAGGTGGTGCTGCAGGAGATCAGCATGCTCGAGGACGACCCCGAGGAATATTCCCGCCTGCTCTTGGACCGCACGATCTGGGAGGGGCATCCCATGGCCAATGCCGAGACCGGACGCTCGGAATGCGTGGCCAAGCTCAAGGCCCAGGACCTCCGTTACTTCTTCGAGGAACATTACCGGCCCCCGAACATGTGCGTGGTGGCCTGCGGCAACCTTTCCCCCTCGGAAGTGCTTTCCTGGGCCGAGGAGGCCTTCGACGGGCTGCCCAGGGCCGCATCCGACGGAAAGCGTGAACCACCAGAGCCCAAGGCCAGTACCCGTCTGTTCCCTAGGGAGGGGGACCAGGCCTATGTGGAGATGGGCTTCCCCGGGCTGCCGGCCAGGCATCCGGACCGTAAGGCCTTGGCGGTGGCATGCATCGTGTTGGGCGGAGGCACCGCCTCCCGACTATACCAGAGGGTGCGAGAGGACCAGGGGTTGGTCTACCAGATAGGCATGGTCCCCCAGGCCTACACCGACTGTGGGATACTGGAGACGTACTTCTCCACCTCCATGTGCAAACTGGACCGGGTGATGGACATCCTGGCCAAGGAGCTCGCCCGCTTCAAGGATGAGGGCCCTACGGAGATGGAGCTGAGAAGGGCCAAGCGCTGGATCAAGGGGATGCTGGTCCGAAGATTGGAGGGGACGGACAGCCGCCTTTACTGGCAGGGCGAGCACTTCATGTTGAACGGCAGGCCTGCCTGCGCCGACCGTTACCTGGCCGAGTTCGAGAGCGTCACCGTGGAGGACGTCATCAGAATGAGTAACGAGGCCTTCCAGCGCAAGAGGATGTCCATCGCGCTGCTGGCCCCGGAGGAGGAGGGACGCCTGGCCGCCCGGCGCATACGGTCGCTGGACTTCTAGGCCTCAAGGAGCTTGAGGACCGCCTCCACGGTCCTGGGGACCGCGGCCTCCACATCGTCGGTCATGCGGTCGGTGACCGTCCATACATCGTTGACCTCCACGGCCACGAACTCTATGTCCCTGGGCATGCGCTGGGGGGAAAGCCTCCTGCCCAGTTCGATGGCCATGTGGATGTTGGCCTCGTGAGGGCTGCTGCCGTGCACGGCGTTCTTGAAGTCCTCCGGCTGCAGCAGCATGACCGTTCCGGCCGGATATTGACCGGAGATGATGGCGTCGACCACCACGACCTTCTTGTAGTCCATCATGATCTCGATGAGGTCCAGGCCACTGACCGACTGCTGGTCGAGGTCCAGGTCGGGGATGTCCAGGTCCCTGAGCGCGTCGACCACACGGAATCCCAGACCATCGTCGCAGATCAACGGGCTACCGATGCCCAATACCAATCGGGAGGCTTTCATTGAATTTTGCGAAGAAACGTTTACATTATGTACTTTGCCCCCTCCCTCCCCCGGACAACGGATTAATCTATAGCCCCGCCCATCGACCTCTATGGCCCAGGTCAAGGCTGCCTTGACGGTGCAGGTGGACGGAAGAGCGCTCACACCAAAGCAGGCCTTGGCCGTGCTCACCCTGTACCTGGAAGGGACACAGAGGGCCGCGGCCAGGAAACTGGGCCTCTCCGCCCCGGTGATCAACCGGCACCTCCGTCAGGTGGAGGCCAAGGTCGGCGCTCCTATCATGAGCTGCGGCCCCCGGGGAACCGAGCTCAATGAACTGGGGGAAAGGATCGCCAAGGAACAGATGGTCCTGCAGGGAAAATTGAGGGAGAGGGAGCACCTGGTAGTGGGGTGCACCCCGCTCTCGGAAGGGAGGTTGCTGCAGGCGCTGAACGCGGTGGA
Source organism: Methanomassiliicoccales archaeon (assembly GCA_016926075.1). GTDB lineage: Archaea > Thermoplasmatota > Thermoplasmata > Methanomassiliicoccales > UBA472 > UBA472. The sequence continues at coordinate 4,654 of JAFGPG010000118.1, read as the reverse complement.
CCCCCTGGGTGAGGCACAGCTGGTCATCTCCGAGGACCGGTACAACGTCACCGAGTTCCAGGCCGGTATGTTGGACCTGGTGTTGCTGGACGATCCCCTGTTCGCTTATGAGCTGGATGGGGACATGGAGGAAGTGGGCAGGGACAATCTGCTGCACTTCCATCGCGGCAACGAGTACGCCCGCTACCGCTTCGGCCCCCAACGCCTGGGCTTCCAATACCTCGATTCCTTGGACCAGGAATACCGGGTGGTGAGGACGTATTCCTCCCTGTCCGCCCTCCTGCGCAGTGGGTACAGCCATTTCGTGAGCGAAAGCCTGCTCATGGGGAAGGGGCGCCTACCCCGTGGAGCGGACGCATCACTTCCCTACTCCTTGATATGCGTCTACCGCTCCAGCGTGACCGGGACGGAGGAGCTGATGAGGGCTCTGAGGCCTGACCAACGCGGATAGTGTTGCTCATATAGCTAACACTCGTTGCTTTTTTCATTCACTTTTATATATGATATCCCCGCTCCCCCAGGGCAGAGGAATACTTCCATGTCAAATGTGAAGATACCAGACCCCAACTTCGCCCAGAGCGTCATCAACGCCGGCGGCAAGACCTTGGACCTGTGCTACCATTGCGGCACCTGCACCGGCAGTTGCCCCTCTGGACGCAACACGGCCTTCCGCACAAGGCAGTTGATCAGAAAGGCCCAGCTAGGGCTGAAGGACGATATCCTGCCCTCCGAGGACCTGTGGATGTGCACCACCTGCTACTCATGCGTGGAAAGATGCCCCCGCGATGTGGACATCGTGGACATCATCATCATACTGAGGAACATGGCCGTGTCCCAGGGCTACATGGCCGAGGACCACAAGAAGGTAGGGCGCTCCCTGCTGAGCACCGGGGCCACCGTACCCGCCTCGGACAAGATGAAACAGTACAGGGTGAGCGTTGGCCTGCCCGCCGACCCGCCGACCACCGTGGGGGACCCCAAGGCCATGGCCGACTTCAAGAAGATCATGGAGAGGACCGGCTTCGACAAGCTCATCGGAGGTGCGTAGATGGCCAACGACAAGTTCGCCCTGTTCCTGGGCTGCATAGCCCCCTTGAGATACCCGGGCATCGAGAAGGCCACCCGCGAGGTGTTCAAGGCGCTGGGGTACGACCTCAAGGAGATGACCGGGGCTGGCTGCTGCCCCGCCCCCGGTGTCATAAGGTCCTTCAACCAGGCCACCTGGCTGGCCCTTGCCGCCCGCAACCTGGCCATCGCTGAGAAGGTCGGCTGCGACGTCCTGACCATCTGCAACGGGTGCTACGGCTCCCTGTTCGACGCCAACCACATACTGCACGAGGACCCCGAGATGCTGAAGAAGGTCAACGAGATCCTGGCGGAAGTGGGCATGAAGTACGAGGGCAAGGTGAAGGTGCGTCACTTCGCCGAGGTCCTGTACAACGACCTGGGCATCGATAAGGTCAGGGCGAAGATGACCAACCCGGTGGACCTGACGGTGGCCGCCCACTACGGATGCCACTTCGCGCGCCCCTCCAAGATCAAGCACCTTGACGACCCTGAGAGGCCTCATATATTGGACGAGCTCATCGAGTGGACCGGGGCCAAGAGCGTGCCCTACGCCGACAAGAACATGTGCTGTGGCGCCGGCGGCGGCGTGAGGAGCAGGGACTCCAAGTTCGCCCTGACCTTCACCGAGACCAAACTGAAGAACATGAAGGCGGCCAAGGCGGACTACATCATCGACGTATGTCCGTTCTGCCACCTGCAGTTCGATCGTGGTCAGAAGGACCTGCCCGGATACGACCTGCCGGTCATACACCTGGCTCAGCTCTATGGCCTGGCCATGGGCCTGCCCAAGTCCTCGTTGGGACTGGAGGCCCACGAGGTCAAGGTCAACCTGTGAGGTCGTGAGTTGTACGAAGCGCATCTGGTGGGGATATACACCCCCGAGGAACTGCCTGAGCAGCTCCAGGGCTTCGTCAATTTTCAGGCCGTCCGCGATGAGCACGAGATAAGACCAGGGGAGAGGATCGCCATGTTCAACGTGGTCGGTACCGCCTCCTACGTCGCGGTGTTCCTGAGCGACCTGTGCTGCTACGATGACCTGGAGGTCAAACTGTCCCAGCACGGGGTCCAGGCGGACCAGGTGAGCAGGACGTCGCTCCAGCGGGTTCTGGAGGAGATGGCGTCGCGAAAAACCCCTTAATCCATTTTCTCATTTTCCAGCCATCGTCGGTCAGGATACAGAAAACTTATTAATAGGGTTACTTGTTTCCGAGTTCATCTCGCGATTGGAGGCTATTAATTGGCTGCTACAAAGAAAGCGTCTACGAAGGCCGCCTCAAGGAAGGTCAAGGACCGGTGGAAGGCCAAGGAGTGGTACAAGATATACGCTCCCCGCATGTTCAACCAGGCCCAGCTGGGCGAGACCCCCAGCGCCGATTCCAACAACCTCATAGGCAGGACCACCGAGGCAACCGTCCACGATATCAACGGCGACTTCTCGAAGATGCACGTTAAGCTCAAGTTCAGGGTCCAGGACGTCACCGGTTTCGATGCGCACACGGTGTTCATCGGCCAGGACCTGACCAGTGATTACATCCGCCGTCTGACCAGAAGGAAGCGGACCAAGACGGACCATGTCATCGACGTCCGCACCAAGGACGGATACCTGATCCGGGTGAAGCCCATGAGCATCACCGAGAAGCGCATCCAGTCCTCTCAGGAGACCGCTCTGCGCAGCATGATGGGCGAGGAGATGCGAAGGATGGGCGAGGAGATGTCCATCTCCGAGATGGTCAAGGCCATCATCGACGGCGAGATGGCCCGGAGGCTGGGCGGTGTCTGCAAGGTCATCGTTCCCATCAAGCGTGTCGAGATCCGCAAGACCGAGGTGCTGGAGATGGGCTCCGAGCCCCAGGACCAGCCGGTGTTCGCCCCCGAGACCCCTGTCGAGGAAACCCCGGAAGAGAAGGTGGCCGAGGAAGAGGCCCCCGCGGAGACGGCCGAGGTCGAAGAGTAAATCCCTTACCCGAATGCCGGGGTGGCTCAGCCTGGTGGAGCGTCGGACTCATAGGGACAAGGAGCGACAAGAGACCCTCTCCAGGGAAATCCGAAGGTCAGGGGTTCGAACCCCCTCCCCGGCACTCCCCCCTTCCCATCACATTGTAAATGCAATCCTTCAAGTAGGACGTTCATGTCTCTCCCCTCGGTGAGAGATTGAGGGTACTCATATATACTGGCAAAGGTGGCGTGGGCAAGACCTCCGTGGCCGCGGCCACCGCCCTGCGCTGCGCCGAACTGGGCCACCACACCATCGCCATCAGCACCGATGCCGCGCACTCCCTGGCCGATTCCCTGGACGTTCCCCTGACGGGGGACATACTCAACATCTCCAAGAACCTGGACGCCATAGAGGTGGATGTCGTCCACGAGATGGAGACGCGCTGGAAGGAGATAGGGCAGTACCTGTCCGATTTCATGGTCTCCCAGGGGCTGGACCCCATCTCGGCCAAGGAGATGACCGTGTGGCCGGGCATGGAGCTCATGTCCGCCCTTTTCTACATCGAGGAGTTCCAGAAGAGCGGACGGTACGATGTGGTGGTCATGGACACCGCCCCCACTGCGGAGACCCTTCGCCTGCTCAGCTTCCCGGACACCGCCAACTGGTACTTCGACAAGATGTACAAGATATTCAGGAACACAGTGCGGCTGGCCCGGGCCACCGTGGGCAAGGTCATGAGCACGCCGTTGCCCACGGACGCCTTCCTGAGGGACCTAGACCATCTGAAGGACCGGATGAAGACGGTGCGCAACATACTCCTGGACGCCAGCACCACATCCGTGCGTCTGGTGGTCAACCCCGAGAGGATGGTCATCAACGAGACCAAGCGGGCCTACACCTACCTCTCCCTGTACAATATGACCGTTGAGTGCCTGGTCATCAATCGCCTGCTGCCGGAGGAGGCCCGGGATCATTATCCCCAGGCCAAGTACGAGGAGCAGTCCCGGTACATGGAGCTCATCGAGGAGTCCTTCTCCCCTCTGAAGATGCTCAAGGCCTATCAGTCCTCCACCGAGGTGCTGGGCAAGGAATCCTTGATGGTCCTGGCCAAGCAGCTGTTCGGGGAGGGGGACCCGGCCGAGGTGTACACCACCGAGAAGAGCCTGGAGATCTTCAACCGGGACGGGGTGGACATGCTGGCATTGAGGCTCCCCTTCTCCAGCAAGGAGGAGGTAGAATTATATAAAACGAACGATGTGTTAATTGTCAAGGTCGGCTGGTACAAGCGCTCGGTGGCCCTGCCATACTCCCTGATGAAGAAGGAGGCGCGCAAGGCGGAGTTCAAGGACGGCCGCCTGCTGATCAGTTTCCAATGAGGTGTCTCAAATGACCGACGAGAGCGGAAGGGAGGAAGGCGCGCAGGAGGAGCCTCAATGGCATGGGAGGCAGAAGGTCCATTTGGACCAGGACACCGTGGTCCACCTCATGAGGGCGGGCAACGAGTTCCTCATGGCCATGGACACCCTCATGCCCAGGAACGTCATGCCTCCCGAGACCAAGGAGCATTACAGGAACATCAAGAAGGAGACGCTGCTGCTCTTCCGCTCCTTGATAGACGGCCACCTGAAGGATATGGAGGAGAGGAAGGAG
>JAFGPG010000031.1 GCA_016926075.1 Methanomassiliicoccales archaeon | reverse complement strand
GTCTGAAATTATTAAATATTACGAGTATTTAGAGGAACTACGGTATGAGGAGTTGACGTGAGCACCATTGAGATCAGGTGGCATGGAAGGGGCGGACAGGGCGTCGTCACCGCCAATGAGATCCTGGCCGGTGCCGCTCTCAAGGAAGGCAGGTACATCAAGGCCTTTCCAGAGTTCGGACCGGAACGCATGGGCGCGCCCATCAGAGCCTTCGCCCGTATCTCGGACGAACCGATCAACATACACAGCCAGGTCTACTATCCGGACGTCGTACTGGTCATCGACCCGACCTTGTTGAAGGTGGGCAATGTGGTGGAGGGACTGAAGGAGGACGGGACGGTCATAGCCAATTTCCCGGAGGACAACGTCAAGCTGGGAGAGGTGGTGGACCGGAAGGAGAAGGTGCATGCGGTCAATGCCACGAGGATCGCTATGGAAGAGATAGGCAGGCCCCTTACCAACACCGCTATGTTGGGGGCCCTGGTCAAGGTCACCGGTGTGGTGGGGATCGAGTCCATCATCGAGGAGATGGAATCGAAGATGTCCAGTAAGCTGAGCGAGGAGATGATGGCCAAGAACCTGAGGGCCATCAGAAGGGCCTATGAGGAGGTGCAGTGATGGCCAATGAGAGATCGGAGGAGCTTCCGGCCGGAGGGATGATCACCGATGTCGGGAACTCCAAGAACTATAAGACCGGGGAATGGCGTTCCCAGCGCCCAGAGGTGGACAAGGACAAGTGCACCAACTGCCTGTTCTGCTGGATCTATTGCCCGGACAACAGCATCATCGTGGAGGACGAGAAGATGGTCGGGTTCAAGTATTCCCATTGCAAGGGCTGCGGCATATGCGCACATCAGTGCCCGGCCAAGGCCATCACCATGAAGGAGGAGGGATTGTGATGGGCCGACCATTGGCCATTAACGGTGATGCGGCCATCGCTCTGGCCTGGAAGCAGGTCAACCCGGACGTGGTGGCGGCCTACCCTATAACGCCCCAGACCATCATGGTGGAGGCCTTCTCCGATTACGTGGCGGACGGTCAGGTGGACACCGAGTACATATGCGCAGAATCGGAGCACAGCGCCATGAGCATATGCATAGGGGCCTCGGCAGCCGGAGCGAGGGTGGCCACTGCGACGGCCTCCGCCGGACTGGCCCTGATGTGGGAGATGCTCTACATAGCCGCCTCGATGAGGACGCCCATCGTCATGGCCATAGCCAACCGCACCTTGAGCGGGCCGATCAACATACATTGCGACCACAGCGATACCATGGGGGCCAGGGATTCCGGATGGGTGCAGTTGTACGGGGAGAACGTCCAGGAGGCCTATGACAACACCATCATGGCCTTCCGCATCGCCGAGAACATGAAGGTGCGCCTGCCGGTCATGACCTGCATCGACGGTTTCATCATCACCCATGCCCTGGAGAGATTGGAGACCCTGGATGACCAAGTGGTCGAGGACTTCATAGGGCTCTACCAGGCCACCCGGCCCCTGTTGGACATCGGTAATCCCACCACCTACGGTCCCATCGCCCTGCCGGATTACTTCTACGAGATCAAGTACCAGCAGGCCGTGGCCATGGGCTCGGTCGCAGCGGTGACCAAGGAGGTCATGGCGGATTACGCCAAGGTCTCCGGGCGCCGATACAAACTGGTGGAAGGGTACCGTACGGAGGACGCCGATCATGTGGTGGTGGCCATGGGCTCCACCTCCGGAACCCTGCGCCACGTGGTGGACCGCATGAGGGAGCGGGGGAGCAAGGTCGGATCGGTCAAGATACGGCTGTTCCGTCCCTTCCCCTCGGAGGAACTGGCCGCCATATTGAAGGGCAAGAAGGGTGTGGCGGTCATGGACCGGGCCTTGAGCCCGGGGACCGGTGGGGCGCTCTACTCCGACGTCCTGCAGTCCATCCATGACATTCCCGACGCGCCCAAGGTGACCAACTACATCTATGGGCTTGGAGGAAGGGACGTCATGCCCGAACAGCTGGAAGGCGTGTTCGAGGAGGTCATGGCCGGTAATGGCGAACGCATCAACTTCATGGGGGTGAGGATCTGAACATCCGCGAGCTCACCCATCGCGAGGTAAGGGTTTGCGAGGGGCATCGCCTGTGCGCCGGTTGCGCGGAACCGATCATAGCACGCCAGGTGCTGATGGCCACCGACAAGCCGGTGGTGGTGGCCACGGCCACCGGATGCTTCGAGGTGGCCACCACCATCTATCCCTTCTCCTCCTGGGAGGTGCCTTGGATACATACCGCCTTCGAGAACGCCCCGGCCACCATCAGCGGTGTGGAGTCGGCCTACAAGGTCCTCAGGCGCAAAGGCCTGCTGGACCAGGAGATCAAGTTCGTGGCCTTCGGAGGGGACGGGGCGACCTACGATATCGGGCTTCAGTCATTGTCCGGGGCCATAGAGAGGGGGCACGACTTCCTGTACGTGTGCCTCAACAACGAGGCGTACATGAACACGGGCATACAGAGGAGCGGCGCCACCGAGAGAGGCGCCTCCACCACCACCTGCCCGGCGGGGACCTGCATACCCGGTAAGCGAGAGTTCCCCAAGGACCTCACCAAGATCATCATCGCCCACGACCCACCCTACGCCGCGCAGGCCTCCCCTCACAACTGGAAGGACCTGGTGACCAAGTCCGGCAAGGGCTTCGACATCCAGGGGCCGGCCTTCATCAACGTCATCTCTCCCTGTCCCCGCGGTTGGAGGCATGACGGTTCGCTGACCATAGCCATAGCCAAGCTGGCCGTGGAGACCTGCGTCTGGCCCTTGTACGAGTTCGAGAACGGGACCTGGAGACTGACCGGGGAGAGCCTGCGCATCGCCGAGGGTTCCCGGGAGAAGAAGCCGGTCCTGGAATGGATGAGGTCCCAGGGACGGTTCAGGCACCTACTGAACGGAGAGCACACCGCATTGGTCGAGGAGATCCAGCAGAGCGTGGACGCCAACTGGGAGCGGCTGGTAAAGTTGTGTCGGCTCTGAGCGGGGTCTTCGGCCCTCACTCCCTTTCCTGAGAGCTGCGGCAGTGTGTGCCGAAGAACTTGTCCATGGCCTCCCGCATCTCCCGTTTGCTCACCCTATGCATGGGGTCGCAATGCTCGGGGTGATCGAGGTAGACGTATTCCGGTCCCACGTCCCGACAGATCTGCGCTATGCTCTCCAGCTCGCCCATGTTCTCCCTCAGGAGGGTCACTTGTATGCGGAACGACCCCCTGAACCGTCGGCAGGCCTCCTTGATGCCCTCCACCACCTCCTGGTGATGAATGGAGTGATGGGGGCGATTGACCTCCTGGAAGGTCTCCTCGGAGGCAGCGTCCAGTTTGGCCACTATGATGTCGAAGGCGTCCAGCTCGTCGAGGACCTGTGGCTCCCGCAACAGGGAGCAGTTGGTCAGCAGGGCCACCTTCTTCGGGGCCACCTCTCGGATCCTCCGGGCCAGATCGAAGACGTTGCTGGCCAGGAGCGGCTCCCCGGTGCCCTTGAAGATGACCGCGTCGCACTGATCGCGGTACAGGCAGTCCCCCATCTGCTCCAGGATGGAATCCTCGTCGATGAAGTTCGTCCTTTCCAGGAGGGTGATGCCGCGCTGTCCTAGATGGCAATAGACACAGTTGAAGTTGCATACCTTGGGATGCCTGCTGATGGGGTCCACCGCGATGGCCCTTCCCAAGCCCAGGGATTTAATCGGTCCGTACACGATCCTCATGCGACTTCCTTGATGTTCTTCACAAGGGAAGGGGATAGCACATAAAGCTTTGCAGTTCAGGCGATCTCTGCGCTGTCAAGGAACTCGTTCCACAGTCTCAGGGTCTCCATGGCCTCCTCCTCGTCGATCTTTTGGATGGCGAAGCCGGCGTGGATGATGACGTAATCGCCGACCTCCGCCTCCACCATGGAGACGTTTGTCCTGCGGATGGCCCCTCCGAAGTCCACTTCCGCCTGGTCACCTTCGATGGACAATATCTTGGCTGGCATGGCTAGGCACATGGCTATCACTCCGACATGATCTTGAGAATGGCCTCCGCGGGCTGGCCGTCGCACTCCTTGAGGGCCTGAACGGCCCTCTCCTTTGGAGCGCCGGTCTGGGACATGACCAGCTGCACGTCCTCCTCGGGTATGGCCACCTCATCGTCCTTGACCTTCTGGCGGGGACGCACCTCCACCTCTCCCATCACCTGGTAGGTCTTCTGCCCCTGCATGGTCACGCATGTGACGGCCGCTTCCGTGAGCACATATTCCTTGTCCGCGGTCCTGATGATGACCTCTTCCACGTCACGTATCTCCTCCTGGGAGATGCCCATGCGCTTCATGGCCTGTTTCATCTGGCGAGGGTTCACTCCCCTGCCCATTCCTGGCATCATGAGATCGTTCGAGCATTACTGCCACGGGTATAAAAATGGTTGGGAACTTGGGTCGGGACCTTCAGAACAGGGTTGATTGGTGGACCTTCGAAGGCTGGACCATCTTCGGATCGTCCGCCCGGGGGTCGTTCACCAGGTCCGAGACCGGATAGATCTCCATTTCCTGCTCGGGATAGGGCAGGAACATATCCTTGAGCGTCCCCTCGGGGAGCACCCCCTCGTCCAGCCAGGTATCCTCCGCGGAGGGTCGGAGTATGACGGGCATGCGGTCGTGCACCGCGGCCACGGCACGGTTGGCGTCGGTGGTCAGTATGGAGAAGCTCAACAGGTCCTTCCCTTCCTTGTCCCAATGGTCGTAGATGCCGGCCATGGCGAAGAGCTCTCCGTTCCTAAGCCGGACATGATAGGGTTGCCGTCTGCCGCCCTGTCCTTGCCACTCGTAGAACCCAGTGGCCGGGACCAGGCACCTGTGCCGGTTGATGAGGGGCTTGAACATGGGCTTCTCCAGGACGGACTCGGAGCGCACGTTGATCAGCTTGAGCCCGATGTCCTCCGCCTTGGCCCAGCGCGGTACAAGTCCCCAGCGCATCCAGCGCAATGAGTTGGGGCTCTCCCTCACCACGACCGGCACATATTGGAAGGGGGCGACGTTGTACCGTTGCACAACGTTGGGGTCCTCCGGCACGCCGAACCTGGTGGAGAATCCGTAGACCAGGCCCAGGGAGAAGCGGCCGCACATGACCATGGATGGGATGGGAAGGGGATAAAAGGTTTTAGAGGGGGCTGTCAGAGCACCCGCAGATACCTGTCAAGCTCCCAGTTGGTGACGTACTTCCGGTAATCGTCCCACTCCAGGCGCTTGATGTGCAGGTAGTGGTTGAAGATGTGCTCGCCCATGGCCTCCTTCATCAGCTTGCTCTGGGACATGATCTCCACCGCCTCGCCCAGGTTCATGGGAAGGTCGCTGATCTTGTACTTGTTCCTCTCCTCCTTGGACATGTGATAGATGTCCTTTTCCACCGGCTCCGGGGGCATGGTCTTGTTCCTGATGCCGTCCAGGCCGCATGCCAGCATGACCCCGAACTGCAGGTAGGGGTTCCCGGCCGGGTCAGGGTTCCTCAGTTCGACCCTGGTCCTCATGCCACGGCCGGCCGGTACCCGTATGAGGGCGCTGCGGTTCATGTTGGCCCAGGAGATGTAGCAGGGGGCCTCGAAACCGGGGACCAGGCGCTTGTAGGAGTTCACGTACGAGGCCAGGACCGCGCAGTTCTCGCGTGCGTGGGCCATCAGACCGCCCATATAGTACATGGCCATATCGCTCAGCCCCCATTTGCCGTCCGGGTCGTGGAAGGCGTTCTCGTTACTGTTGGAGAGCGACTGGTGCACGTGCATGCCGGAACCGTTGCACCCATACACCGGCTTGGGCATGAAGCTGGCAAAGAGCCCGTACTTCATGGCGATGCATTTGATGCCGTACTTGAGGGTGAGCATGCGGTCGGCCATGGTCAGGGCGTCCTGGTAACGCAGGTCCACCTCCACCTGACCTGGGGCCACCTCGTGGTGGGAGGCCTCCATATCGTAGTGGAGGCTGTCGAAGGCCATCATGATCTCCTTGCGAGCCAGTTCGCCCTTGTCGAAGGGCATGAGGTCGAAGTAGCCGCCGGCATCCGAAGGGACGGGCACGGGAACCCCGTTCTCCATGGGGAACAGGAAGAACTCGAACTCCGGCCCCACATTGAAATCGTAGCCCATGTCCTTGGTCTTGTCCACCAACTTCTCCAGCATGAAGCGGGGGTCGCCTTTGAAGCGGTTACCGTTGTGGTCGGATATGGTGCACATGAAGCGGGCGGTCTTGATCCCGTTCTCCGTCCAGGGATAGACCTGGAAGGTGTCCAATATGGGGTTGGCCCTCATGTCGGACTCCTCGATGGTAGCATATCCCAGTATGGAGGAACCGTCCAGGAAGACACCGTCATCGATGACGTTTTCCGTCCGGGTGGTGGGTATGGACACGCTTTTAACCGTGCCCAAAATATCGGAGAACTGCATCTCGATGAACTTCACGTCCTCATCCTTTATCCTCTTCAGGATGCCTTCCTTCGTCTCACTGAAATTCTTTTCGGTCGCCATCGGGAAACGGTTAATCGGATGTATATTTAAATAATTTTCTAGCCAACAAATGAATGGATATATGTTATAATATTTAGACATATAAACAGTATTTTATCGATTGAATGTACAGAACGTATAGAAGGTCCTTTAAAGACCTTTCTCGACCATGCGGATGATCTCCTCCAGGAGGTCCTCCCCCTTGATCGGCCCCGGGGTGCCTCCGCTGGCGAAGTTGGGCTTGCCGCCCCCTTTCCCTCCGTGAGGCCTCAGCACAAGGTTGAGCAGTGATGCGCAGTCCAGTTCAAGGTCCTCCGACCGGGCCAGCACCAGGAAGGCCCTCTCGTCCTGGGACAACAATGCCACCAGGGTCCTGGGGCCTGATGCCAGTTCCGCCGCCCTCTCCATGAGCATCTTACGGTCCAGCCCGGGGAAGGTGCCGGAGAGCACTTGTATCCCATTCACCTGCTGGGAGGGGATGGAGGCCAGGGCCTGGCGCCCGTAGACCTTGAGCGCCTCTCGGCATCTGAGCAGCTCCTTATCCCGATTATCGTAGGCGGTCAGGGAGTCCTGGGGCAGCGACCCCAGTCTTTCCGCGAGCATGAGGGCGCGCACGGAGTGCTCCACGGCCGCGCTGACCGCCTCCGGCCCCACCAGGAACTCGATCTCCCAGTCACCGGCCGGTCTGGCCGAGGTGAACTTGTTCACCAGGAGCATGCCGATCTCCTGGGCGTCCCGGAGGTGAACACCGGCGCAGGCCGCCTGGTCGTGCTCCCCAATGCGCACCACCCTCACCTTCTGGTCGGTGATGCGGTCCAGCTTGGCCCGGGGCCCTCCCTCGGACATCTGTTCCCTGTCCAGGTATTCGCAGCTCACCGGGGAGCCCTGAGCAATGACCCCGTTCACCTCCAGCACCGCCTCCCTGATCATGTCCCAGTCCAGCTGGCCTTTGACCACCAGGACCTTCCTCTCCCTGGTCAGCGATATCTTCACCAGTTCCATCTCCGTGTGCCGGGAGAGGCATGAGAACAGCAGATGTTCGCCTGTGTGCGCCCTCATTAATCCGTATCGTCCTTCCCAGTCGATCCTTCCGATCACCGACTGCCCCACCGAGAAGCCGTGCCCAGGCACCTGATGGGCCATTTCGGTCTTCCCCTTGAGCCCGGTCACCGGCAGCCCATCGATGGTCCCCCGGTCCCTCTCCTGCCCACCTCCACCTGGATAGAAGGCGGTGCGGTCCAAGGTGACCCAGTTCCCATCCGTGCTCAGTACGGTGGCGGTGAACTCACGCAGGTAGGGGTCGCTCTCATAGAGGCGCAGGGTCATGGTCGGGGAATGGTCCGTTCCATGTAAATAATCCATCCCTTGTCCTCCGGGGATCCGTTAGACATTTGAGCACCTGTATGACCTACCTAAAGGACATATATCTAATAGGCCATCACCAGTAAGGATAGGGCATGGAGATGTTGGACGAGCTGGACAAGAGGATAATCGATGAGCTGTGCCGTTCGAGCCAAGGCTCCTCGAGGGCCATAGCCAAGCGGCTGGGCATACACCCCACCACCCTCATCCAGAGGGTGCGTAACCTGGAGAGGCTGGATGTGATCCGCGGGTACAGGGCCACCGTGGACTATATGAAGCTGGGCTACGAGTTCATGGCCATCGTGCACATCTACGTCGAGGGGGACCTGATGGGCGTGCAGAAGAGCATCAAGGAGCTCAAGAACGTGGTGGCCGTACTGGACGTGACCGGGGAGTGTGATTCCATCGCCTGGGTGGCCTGCCGTTCGCGCGAGGAGTTCAGCCATGTGGTCAAGTCCATGCTGACCATACCGGGGGTCAAGAAGACCAACACCTACGTCATATTGAACGTCATCAAGGACCCTTTCAACTTCCTGCCCGATTTCAGTCCTCCGGAACAGGAATGACCGTTCCAATGTCGCAATACGTCCATATTACTTTATATATGTGAGCAATTTGTACTGTTTCAGTGGATATTCATGCCATTTGTGGGCATACTGCTCGTGTTCGGCAAGACAAGGGTTTAATAGGGATTGCACGTTACTCCGCCTTACCGACCATATCCAACCAGAGGAATGGACATGTTGAGGACACACCATTGCGGACAATTATCTAGAGATGACCTTGGCAAGCGAGTGACCCTCGCCGGTTGGGTAAGGTTCCAAAGGGACCATGGGGGCGTACTATTCTTCGATCTCGCCGATTCCCATGGGAGCACCCAGACGGTGTGCGACCCCGAGGCCACCGACCGCGAGGAATTGGCACGGTTGGAGAGAGTCCTCAATAATATCGGAAGGGAGTACGTCATCAGCGTCAGTGGCGTGGTGCGGGAGAGGGTGGAGGGCACCGAGGACCCCCGCAACCCCACCGGTGAGATCGAGGTGCTCATCGAGAGGGCCGAGGTGCTGAGCCGCTCCAAGCCCATACCCTTCGAGGTGGCCGAACAGAAGACCTCCCTGCTGCCCGGTGAGGAACTGCGTCTGAGATATCGCTATCTGGACCTGCGCCGCAGGGAGATGGTGAACAACCTCCGTTTCCGCTCCCGCATCATCAGCAGCGCCCGCCGATTCCTGGAGTCCGAGGGTTTCATGGAGGTGGAGACGCCCATGCTCACCCGCAGCAGCTGCGAGGGGGCCAGGGACTTCCTGGTGCCCTCCCGCACCATGCCCGGTCAGTTCTACGCCCTGCCCCAGTCCCCCCAGCTCTACAAGCAGATGCTGATGGTTGGAGGGGTGGAGCGCTATTACCAGATCGCCCGCTGCTTCCGGGACGAGGACAGTCGGGCCGACCGTCAGCCGGAGTTCACCCAGCTGGACCTGGAGATGTCCTTCGTGGAACGGGACGACATCCTGGCCCTGGTGGAGCGCATGTACGCCCAGGTGTGGAAAGAGGTTCTGGGCCAGGAACTGAGCGTCCCCTTCCCGCGAATCGACCTGCGTGATGCGCTGGCCAGGTACGGTACGGACGCCCCGGACATGCGCTTCGGGCTGGAGATGGAGGAGGTCACCGACCTGGTCAAGGAGGCGCCCTACGAGATATTCCAGAGGGCATTGGCAAAGGGGGGCGTGGTCCGCTGCATCAACCTCAAGGCGTCCCTGGTCAAGGAGGGGGACCTCGACGGTTCGGTGGGCCGCAAGGAGGTGGACCGGCTCATCGAATGGACCAAGGCCCAGGGCATGGGAGGACTGACCTGGATGCGCATGACCCCGGAGGGGTTGAGCTCCAACATCGTCAAGTACTTTCCGGAGGAGGTGTGCTCGGCCCTGGCGGAAAGGATGGGGGCGGAGAGGGGGGACCTCCTGCTGTTCCTGGCCGGGCCGAGGGAGAGCGTGCTGAGGGCCGGAGGCCAGCTGCGGTTGAAGCTGGCCAGGGACCTGGGCCTGCTTCAGGACAAGGGCCACCAGTTCGTATGGGTGGTCTCCTGCCCGCTGTTCCAGAGGGATGAGGCCACGGGAGGGATCACCAGTTTCCATCACCCCTTCGTGCGGCCGGTGGGCGATAGCCTTCCGGAGGGAGAGGATTGCGAGGGGACCGTGGGTCACTCCTACGACCTGGTCTTCGACGGCAGCGAGATAGGCTCCGGCTCCCTGAGGAACCACGACCCGGAGCTGCAGCGCCGGGTCTTCCGCATCCTGGGCATGGACGAGGAGACCGTGAGGAGGGAGTTCGATTTCTTCCTCGAGGCCTTGGAGTACGGAGCGCCGCCCCACGGAGGCATCGGCATGGGCCTGGACCGATTGTGCGCCATGCTCCTGGGCTGCGAGAGCATCCGGGAGGTGATCGCCTTCCCCAAGAACAAGAGGTTCCAGTCCCTGGTCGACGGCGCCCCGACCAGGGTGGAGGAGGCAAAGCTCTCCGAGCTGCAGCTGCTCTGTCTGGCGGACGAGGAGGAAGAGGACTAGAGCCTCCTATCCATCTCTTTCCTCACCGCTTCCACCACCTCCTTGGAGGCGAAGCGGCCCTGGGACTCCTTCATCACGTGACCGATGACCTTGTTGACGGCCTTGGGGTTCCTACGATAGTCGGCCAGTACCTCGGGGTGGGCATCGATGAAATCGGCGATCGTCCCCCCCAGGTCCATGTCGCCCACCGTGGCCTCCTCCACCTGTACGCCGGCCAAGGAGAGAATGCGGCGCTTGGCCTCGTTGTCGGTGATACGGCCCTCGGCCTCGTCCTGGACGATGGTCACCAGGTCGTCCCACAGGCCCTCGTCCCTCAGAGCGTTCCAGTTGCTGGAGATGGGGCCCGTGGTCCAGGTGAGAGCCTGTTCCGGCGGGACATGGGCGCACAACCTCTCGAAGAGGTCGGCCAATCTGGCCGAGGTCAACACCATCACCTTGGCGGTGGCCTTGCTGATCCCGTACTCCGTGGCCAGACGATCGGCCCTCACCAAAGGCGTCTCCTCGATCCTCAGACCCCTGGCCATCTCCCCTACGAGGAACTCGCCCAGGTCCGGCTCCCCTATGTAGCCGTAGTCCTCCTCCGTCTCCTTCTCGCGAGCGGAGATGGTCACCTTGCGCACCTCGTCGAACCTCCTGGTCTCCAGCACCACCCTCTTACCCGCGGCCAGCATCTTCGTCTGGCGGTTCGCCTCGAACCTCAGGGCCCGCTCCAGGTTCCTCAGCCCCTGGACGTTCTTGATCTCCACCCTCTCCTTGCCCACGGAGATGTTGGCGTCCACTCTCACGGTCTGCTCGTCCTGGGCCTCGAGCCCGCAAAGGGCTCGCAATTCAGTGACCAGCTGGTCGATGAAGGCCCTGGCCTCCTCGGGGGACGTGAGGTCCGGGGCCGTGACTATCTCCACCAGGGGTATCCCTGAGCGGTTGTAGTCCACGAAGGACACCTCCTCTCCGGAACGGCCCACCCTCCTGATGCGGCCGGG
>JAFGPG010000030.1 GCA_016926075.1 Methanomassiliicoccales archaeon | reverse complement strand
TTGGCCGCCTGCTCGTCGAAGGGGTCGGTCTCCCGCTCCTCGATGGAGAGCGCCCCCTCCGGACAGTGCGATAGGCATGCCCCCAGACCATCGCAGTACATGTCCTTTACCACCTTGGCCTTGCCGTCCTTGATGATGATGGCCCCTTCGGCGCAGGCTAGTACGCAATCCCCGCAGCCGGTGCACTTCTCCTCGTCGATGGTGATGATCTTCCGTTTGACCTTGGCCATGATATGCTATCATTGAACTGCCCTTCTTATGCGTTTTCCTGTCCATCCCCGGAGATGGTAAAGGAGAGCGAAATGGTAATCTACCAGCTGAAGGTATGGAACGGGGATGGCCGTCGTCCAATGGGAGCTGCTGTTCGCCATAGTCGCAGGCCTCATCCTTTTCCTGTACGGCATCGAGAACTTCAGCAGGGAGATCATCAATGCGGTCGGCGACCGTTTCCGGGATACCCTGGGCAGGTTGACCGAGAGCCGCTGGCGGGGGGCCGCCTTCGGGGCCTTGCTCACGGCCACGGTGCAGTCCAGCGCCGCCACCACTGTCATCGCCGTCAGCCTGGTCAACGCCGGGACCATCGCCTTCTCCCAGAGCCTGGGGGTGATCATCGGGGCCAACATAGGGACGACCATCACCGCCCAGCTGGTGGCCTTCAAGCTGACCTCCTTCGGACCCGTCTTCATCCTGATAGGGTTCGTCTGGGGCCTGGTCGGGGGGCGCTACAAGTTCATAGGCAAGCCCCTCTTCTACTTCGGCCTGGTCTTCTTCGGGCTGGAGCTTGTGGCGACTTCCCTGGACCCCCTGCGCACCGACCCTCAGTTCCTGTCATTGATCTCCAACCTGGACAACTTCATCATTGCCCTGCTGGTGGGCGTGCTGTTCACCACCGCCGTGCAATCAAGCTCGGTGACCTCCGGGCTCATGGTGGTGCTAGCGGCCAGCGGATTGATCACCTTGGAGCAGGCCATACCCGTGCTGCTGGGGGCCAACATCGGTAGCACCACCACCACCCTCTTCGCCTCGGCCAAGATGGAGCTTTACGCCCGGAGGGCGGCGGTGGCCCATCTGTTGTTCAACGTGGGCGGCGTGCTCGTCTTCATCCCCCTGGCAGGATCCTTGGCGGACGTGGCCTATGATCTGGGAGGGAACGTGGGGCAGCAGGTGGCCAACGCCCACCTGATCTTCAACATGGTCACGGCCACCATCTTCCTGGTGCTCCTCGATCCCTTTCAAAAAGTGGTCGAGAGGGTGGTCCGAGGGGAGGAGAAGGAGATACTGTTCCGCACCAGGTATCTCACCAAGAGCCTTCCGGAGGACAATGCCCGGGGGTTCCAGCTCATAGAGAGCGAGCTGGACCACGGCCTGGAGGTGACCAGGGACCTGATGGACATCGCCTTCTCGGCCATCATGGATGGCGACGGGCAGGTGGTGCGCAAGGTGGGCAAACTGGAGAGGCTCAACGATTACCTGGACGAGGAGATAGAGGAGGCCATCCTCCAGCTTTCGAGGAGGACCCTCAGCGAGGACGAGGCCCAGAGGACCATACTTCTGGTGCGCATGTCGAACATCCTGGAGAGGCTGGGGGACCATGCTGAGGACATAGGGGAGATGGCGGCCGGTCTGCGGAAGAGAGGACGGTCCCTGCCCGAGGACCAGGTGAAGGAGCTGAGCGAGGTGTACCAGCTCCTCCGAGACAACCTGGCATGTATAGGGGAGCGCCTGATCGACGTGGATGATGGGACCAAGGTCCGTGTGAAGCAGGGCACTGCGGCCATGAACTCCCGCATCAATGCCACCTATCGCCAGCACATCTCCCGCATGAGGGAGGCCAGCCTCTCCTCGGACTCAACCCTCTTGGAGCTGATGACCATCATGGAGTCGGCCAACGACAAGGTGCGTGAGCTGGCGGCCATGGGCTCCGAATATTCCCATCTCATGAGGGGACAAGCTCCGTTCGAGGGGGGGCAATGACCGTTCACACATACCTCTCCCGGTAGCGCATCAGCTCCCTCCAGAAGAAGGGGGTGAAAAGCACCAGCACGCTGATGAACTCCAGACGTCCGGCCCACATGGTGAACACGAGCACCAACTTGGCGGGGTCCGGAAGACCGCCGAAGGAGCCTGAGGGGCCGATCTCCCCCAGTCCAGGACCGGTGTTGGACAGGGTGGTCAGCGCCGCGCTGATCGAGGTAGTGGGGTCGATGCCCAATATGATCAAGAGGACCACGGAAACGAGGGCGGTGGCCAGATAGCACGAGATCATGGCCATGACCGATGACATCGCATCCTGGCTGAGGGACCGACCGTCCATCTTGACGGTGAACATGGAGCGGGGGTGAACTGTCTTGTAGAGAGCGGACGCGATGAACTCCCTGGAAAGGTAGAAACGTGCCACCTTGATGCCTCCCGCCGTGGAGCCAGTGCAACCGCCGATGACCACGAGGGCGAACAACAGGAACACGATCGCCTTGTCCCAGGTCAAGTAGTCCACGGTGGAGAACCCCGTGCTGGTCAGGATGCTCACCACATGGAACATGGAGGTGCGTATCCCCGTCCCCAGGTCATCGAAGGCCTCCCCCCACATGACGATGGTAATGATGATGGTGGCGGCCGCTATCAACCCGATGTATACCCTGAACTCCGAGCTCTTCCAGTAACGGTTGGGGTTCCGGGTGGCGATGGCCTGGAAATGCAGATAGAAGTTCGTGCCGGCCAGGATGATGAAGATGATGACGATCCATTCCACTAT
>JAFGPG010000117.1 GCA_016926075.1 Methanomassiliicoccales archaeon | reverse complement strand
TCAATCCATCCATTAATATCTACAGATGGGCCAACGTCAACGTCTTGGACAATGATAATCTACCAATACAAGGGGCATATGTCAACGCAACAGGATCACAAGGAATGCCTGCGGAATACGTATATGACGGATCTATCAGTCAGGTTCCCCCACAATGTGTTCTGGATTATCTTGGAAAGGATATGGTCGATTACAAAATAACCGATAACCACGGACAGGTCCTGATACCACTATGGACAGATATGATCAATTCCTATTGGGAACCCAATTCTTACACAGTGGAAGCCTACAATGTGACAATCGAATACGTTGATGCGACCGCGATCATGCACACATTGAAGGTCAATGTTCCGAATTTCGACCCATACCCAGACCTAAGCACTCAGATCGTGGATATGACCATCATCATCTCAACGGGAGTGAATGATCTGAACGTTGATCAAGCCACCGTGATGGAGTTTGTTAACAAGACCATAACCATTCAGGGCAACATCGTAGTAGAGGACCACGGTTATCTGGCCTTCATCAACACCAGTCTAAGTATCAGGCAGGATCTCGTTCAACGCACAAACATAATCGTTAGGGATGAAGGAACATTGGTCCTAGAACAATCGACCCTAAGCTCGAACTTACTGCTGGATATCTATCTATTGGGCAATGGGCGCCTTTATCTTAACGGAACAAGCACATCATCCAACGTGATCATAATCATGGACGAATCCTCCATGGTGTTTGCGGATGAATCGAATGTCATGGGTGATCTCAAGGCTCCGACCACCTCATATGGCACTCTAATCGCACGGAACACCACATTCTCCAATGCATGGTCCTATTTCGGCGGTGCAGCCCAAGCTGAGCTGACGGGGGTAACGATCTCAGGTTCACCCCCAATCTCCCCAAAGGATTCTGCGGTTGTCACCGTATACCGCTGGCTAGTGGCATGGGTGTATGACGGTACTGGCCAACACACCATTCCGGACACCAATGTCGATATCAGGGAGTTTGACGGTGACATGGTCACAACAGGAGTCACGGATGATAACGGCACCTTTAGGTCCAGGGTCCTAAGTGGAGTGGTCACATCATCCGGTTTCATCGTCAATATAGGATATTGGTTGAATGCGACCTACCATTATGATGGGGCGCCCTATGAATCGTCCATTGTGCTTGCTCAGGTCCCCTACCCCGATGATAACGAAGAACTGCGCGGAGGAGACACCGATACGAGATTGGACATACCAAGTGCCAAGCCGGATATCGATCCCCCGCTTACCGTCTCCAACGATGAACCGCTGCGCGGTGAGGAAGTAACCGTATCAACGGTCATTAGTAACCTAGGCGTGGTGACAGCCTATGATGTCCTTGTCAGGTTCGAGGACAACAGCTCGTTGGGAAAGGTATTGATCGCCGATGTAGTGGTTGATGAGCTCGCACCCGGATCAAACACCACAGTCTCAGCCATCTGGACGGCAACCTATCCGTTGGGGGAGCATAACATAAGCGTGATCGTAGACCCGCTAAACGAGATACCCGAACTCAATGAGGATAACAACCTGAACTACACCTTGGTAAATGTCCTGCCTGTGCCGGACCTCGTGGTGACCACGACCGATCTTACTGTTAACCCGGCATCTCCGGTCCGGGACAAGGAAGCATCCATCAGCGTGACCGTGAGGAACATCGGTGATGACGCTACCTCAGCCTTCAGTGTGAACTTCTATGACGAGCTCGTCTTGCTCGGATCGGCCAGCATCAGTAACCTACCATCCGGGCAGATGGGGATTGCTAGCGTCACCTGGAACCCCTCCACCCCCGGATCACGCAACATAACGGCAGTGGTGGACGAGGCCAACGATATCACCGAGAGCAATGAGGCCAACAACGAGGTCAAGCGTGTGATACAGGTACTGAACTATCCTGACCTGTTAGCCTCCAGCGTCAGCTTCCAGGTGGCCGGGGCTTCCGCCAGCCAGACCTTCGTTAACAATCAGGTGATCATCACCGCCACGATCTACAACATCGGTGAATCGAACGCCGACCCCTTCTCCGTGGTGTTCTGGCGGAACTATGCGGAGGTCATCGGCATCACCAATATAAGCGGACTCAACGCCGGAACCATGACCACGACCAGTGTGATATGGATATCTGAGATCGAGGCTATTGGTGGGCTGTACCAGAACAATACCATCACCGCTGTGGTCAACCCCGCGAGCAACGCAACGATAGTCCATATCCCAGAGATGGACGACCCGATGAACGACAACAACGTGGCATCACAGGTCCTTCTGGTCATAGACAACCGTCCAGACCTGGCGGTCTACAATGGCCGGGTTCAATCTGGAGCGGTGAACGTTACCAACGCCACGGTCGGAGAGAACGTGCACGTGCTGTTCGATGTGAAGAACGTCGGTATAATCGGTGCATCCAACGTCAATATCAGGATGACACTGGTCAATGCCACGACGGACCTCCTGCTGTACTCCCAGACGCGCAACTTCGCTGTGGGGGAGACCGTGTCCTATGACGTGACCTGGGTGGTCAACATGACCTCCGGTTCGTACTCCATTGTGATTAACGTGGACACTGGGGCGGATTCCGACCAGTCTGACAACGTTCTCGATCTGGACTTCTCAATCGACGCTCTTACCGCTCCCGAACTGAGCATCGATATCGATCTAGGCGGTAAGTACGAATACACACCGGGCGCCAGCATATTCGTGCAGGGGACAGTGACCCGTACTAGCAACGATGCCCCACTGGCCAATCAGTTAGTGAGGGTGAAGATCACAGATACCGAAGGGTTCCCTGTGACCACGGAGTTCACTGACACCACGGATGCCACCGGCCAGTTCTATGTCATTGTACCGGTACCTTCAGACAGAGAGGGTTGGCAGTTCCTATCGGTGACCGTGGACACCATCGAGGGTGAGTTCACCGCAACCGAGGACATAAACATCATCGCACCATTCACTCCCGAGACCATACCCGCCTGGGTATACCTACTGATCGTGGCCATCGTCATCGCCGTGATCGTCATCTTCTCCCTGTACCTATACCGGGTTGGCCTGGGCAGGATGGTGGAGTGTGGCAATTGCGGCGCGCTGATACCAGAGGCGTCCAAACGCTGCCCCAAGTGTGGAGTGCAGTTCGAGACCGATACCGCCAAGTGCAGTGAATGCGGTGCCTGGATCCCGGCCAAGGCGGAGACCTGCCCGGAGTGTGGTGCCAAGTTCATGACCGAACCCGTGGAACCTGGTCAGGCCCCCGGATACATCGAGGCCATGAGGAAGCAGTACGAAGAGTTCATCGACGGATTCCGAGAGCAGGCCAAGACGGCCCTTGGCAACAAGTTCTCCGAGGAGAAGTTCCAGGAGTGGCTCCAGACCGAGCCGAACTACTTGCCCTTCGAGGAATGGCTCAGGAAGGAGGAGATGGGGCGCAAGTCAGGGGTCTTCCCATGTCCTGCTTGTGGCATGCTCAATCCCCGCGACGCCCAGGTATGCAGCCGCTGCGGCACGGTGTTCGAACAGGTGGCCACCGAAGAGCCGTCCGCTCCCAAGGAGGAGAAGAAGAGCCCCTTCCGACGCATAGTGCGCAGGTCCGAGAGCAAGCCTGCCAAGGAAGAGACCAAGGAAGGGCCCAAAGAAGAGGAGGCCTCCACCGAGCCTAAGGTCGAAGAAGGCGAGAACAAACCCCAGTAAACCTCTTCCCCCTCCCTTTTTTATCTCATGCTCTTTACAGATTGTTTTTCCACCGACCTCGTGAAAGCTGGTCGATCTCAAATAAAGTCCTCCGGGATAATAAGGTCTGCCAGATAGACCTCCATCGGAGTTCGGAGGGCCCATTGAGGCCTCTCGGCATTGTAGAACCCCCAGGCCGTCTGGCATGTACCATGCCAGCAGCTCCGTGTCATACCCAACGAACCTCATGATCTCTTCGCGGAAGGAGCGGTGCCACCGATCGATCTTGCCACAAGTGGTAGGCTTCATGACCCCAGCCAGTATATGTCGGATTCCGTGTTCAGCGCCTTCTGCGTTGAACACTATGTTCCTTCCCGCCCGGTTGTAGATGAACTGGCAGCCGTGATCGATGAGTATATGTCTAGGTCGACCGAACATGCGAACGGCCGTGCGCAGCACGTCCGTCACCGCCTCGGCGCGGTGGCGCTAGCCATCAGGCGGCTGGCATACACGAAGCGGGAAAGGTCGTCCATTACCGTTAACAGGAAGCTGTCCTTGCCGTCCCCGGGATCCATCACGTCCATCTACCAGAAGGAGTTGGAATGCTTCCTCGAGAACGCCTTCCAAACACGCCTGGCCTTCGGGCCAGGCGTTACAATGCCCTCCTCCACCAGCACCTCGTACACCTTCTGGTGGCTCAGGTCGATGCCGAGCATCGCCCTGATCTTCTGCGCCTCAGCTCCGGATGCTCGCGTTTGAGCTCCACGATCTCGTCGGCGTACCAGTAACGCTTGACGCGAACCTTCTTTGGCGCACTGGACCTGATGCGCAGGGCGTCCCAGGTCCTAGTCCTCTTATAAATGTTCCACCACTTGTTGATAAAGCCGATGGAGACGCCAGCCCAGCGAGCCGCGCTCGCCTGCCTGGCTCCCTCGCGTATCCGGTTCACCACATACTTCCGGACCTTGAACCAGTCCCTGGCCTTTTTTATCTGCCACCTCTTCCTTTGCAACCGGGTATCTCATCGGACATGGTTTGTTCTCCAACTAACCTCAACGAGGTACCCAATTTTCTAACCTCACGAAAGGCCAGAGTGTATTTTTCTGGGGCCTTTCACGATGTTAGTAGACAAAATACATACTCATCTCAGATGGAAAGATGATGGGCGAGGTGAAAAAGGACCAAAGCCTTATTCCTGGCTCATGACCTCGCGAACCTCTTTCATCACCTTGTCCGGGTTCTTGTAATAGGTGGAGATGATCTTGGCCACTTGGCGGTAGTTGTCCACACCGGTCTTCTTCATGTATTCGAGGATCTCCACTCTCCTGCGCCACTCCCTCTCCATCTCCCTATGGGACCAGTTCTTGACCGCGCGCACCTTCTCGAAGATGTAGGAATGCCCGCTGTAAGTAAAGGAATCATCGGCCGGATTCCAGGTGAAGGCGGAGTTTGTGATCAGTTCCCCGGTCTCAGGGTCCATGCCAACGATCTCGGTAAGGGACTTGACCCGCCTGGTCATCTTCGTACCGACCTTCACCTGGGCCTGCAGCAGGACCACGTCCAGCGCCGTTATCAGGGCCCGGGGGAGGTTGATAGGATCGTTCTCCATCCTGTGCACCATGGCCTGCACGTCCTCCGCGTGGAAGGTGGAATAGGATATGGTGCCGGTGGCCATGGCCTGAAAGACCACATAAGCCTCCTTGCCACGCACCTCGCCCACCATGAGGTATTGAGGGCGCTGCCTCAATGCGGCGGTCAGAAGGTCGTACATGTCCACCGAACCGGCCACGGCGCTCTTGCGCCCCCCGAACGACTCCCTGGTCAATCCCGGGATCCAGTTCTCGTGCGGGAGGTTCAGCTCCCTGGTGTCCTCGATGCTGATGATCTTCATCTGTGGTGGAATGAAAAGCAGCACGGCGTTCAGGGTGGTGGTCTTACCACTGGCCGTACCCCCGCAGACCATCATGGAGCTTCCGAACTCCGTGGATATCCACAGATAGGCCATCATCTCCGTGCTCATGGTCTTGAAGCGCAGCAGGTCCACCGGGGTGAAGGGGTTTTCCTTGAAACGCCTGATGGTGAAGGAGGAACCCCTTTTGGTGACGTGCATCCCTAGGGTGGCGTTCAACCTGGAACCGTCGGGGATGGTGGCGTCCAACAACGGCTCGGCCACGGAGATGTGCTTACCGCACTTCTGGGCCAGCCACACCACGAATGTATCCAGTTCCTCGTTGGTCTCGAATTTGATGTTGGACTTGATGGAACCGTACTTGCGATGGAATATGTACAGCGGCACGTTCACTCCGTCGCAGGAGCAATCCTCCACGTTGGGGTCGATCATCATGGTGTCGATGACCCCGTACCCTATGAAGTCACGACGCAGATAATAATGAATTCTCTCCCGGGAGTCCATGTTCAAACTGATCTCCATGGTCTTGAGCAGTTCGTCGGTGACCTCGCGCAGGATGCGCTCCTTCTCCCTATCGGTGACGTCGTCGGTCTTGTTGATGGTCAGGACCACACTGTTCTTCAGCATCTCCAGCAATATCGACTCATCCTCGGAGAGAGCGGGCTCAATGACATCATACAGATATTCAGAGGCGACGTTGTCGAACTTGATGCGCACATAGGAATAGGGGTCCAGTATGGGAGCGATCTCCACCTCGTCGATGAAGCTCTCGGCGATCTTGGGGACCTCGGTTATCCTGCCCCTCAAGACCTCCTGGTCCTCGATCTGGGAGGGTACCATGACCCTGACAGGCCTTTTGGAGATACGGTGCACCATCTCCACGTAATAGTCCTTGAACGTCAGTTTCCTGGAGCGCTGCACTCTAAGCTCTCCTTGATCTATCAGCTCCTCCAGGTCCTTCAATGGCTCTTTACCGCTAACTGACATCCTTGATCACCCCAATAACCTGGTGCCTATCAGTCCTATCAGTAGCATGATGAAGGAATGACGGAACCCGTTCGCTATCCTGCCGTCCTGAAGCA
The DNA here is from genome assembly GCA_016926075.1 of Methanomassiliicoccales archaeon. Classification (GTDB taxonomy): domain Archaea; phylum Thermoplasmatota; class Thermoplasmata; order Methanomassiliicoccales; family UBA472; genus UBA472. The sequence goes on along the minus strand of JAFGPG010000117.1, from coordinate 14,570 downwards.
CCCCCGCCAGTATACCGTCCCCAAAGGCGTGGATGACCACGGAGATGATGAATATCAACTGCACTTGGGGAATGACGTCGGACTTGATCTGGACCGGCACCCCGCCGATGTCCGGGGCATCCTCAGCGATCTGGCTCCCAGCCTCCACCATCCGGGGAAGGAACGTGGAGTTCAAAATGAATATGGTGGCCAGGAACACAGCGAAGGCCACGTAGATGACCACGGTATAGGTGGACATGGCGATGCTCCTCTCGTTGCGGTTGAGAAGCGTCTCGCGGGCGTCGTGGGCCACCATGTCCAACACATCGGCCACGTTCCCCCCGGCGTCGTTGGCCTTGATGACGATGGTGGTCATGCGGCGCACCAATGGGGTTTCCACACGGTCCATGAAGAGCCTGATGGAATCGGCCGCCGGAATCCCCCAGTCTATCTGGGAGGCCATCCTCTGTATCTCCGGGGTCAAGCTACCGTAGCGGCCGCGCGAGGAGACCTTGATCGACTCGGCCAGGGTCATGCCGAAACGCCCGCCCTCGGCCACGTCCCTAAGGAAGTCGGGAAGCCGGGACTCGATCTCCATGGTCTTCTTGTAACGATATGATGAGTAGAATCCATAGGGCCCGCACAGGGCCATGAGGCCGATGGCCACCCAATCGATCCACTGCAGCCCTGTATCGAGCCCACCGATGGCCTCTATGAAGGCCAGGAAAAGGAAGAAGGCCATTGCTATGGAGCCCGCGATGAGAAGGGTGCGACTGTAGTCCCTCTTCTTGAGGGTGAGTTGCTCGATGTCCAGTAGTTCTTTCTCGGCCATTGTCTCACCTCACATCGTAGACTCCTTGGTCATGTTCCAGATGAAGAAGATGAACCCGAACTGAGAGAAGGGTACCATCAGCCCCACCACCAGATACAGTAGCAGCACGGTGGTCTCGGTGTTGCCGCCCGCACCAGGCACTATGGCCATGATGGCCATGATGACGATAAGGAACAGGGGAAAGGCCACAACCACGGTGACGAAGGACTCGGCCATCAGCCCTAGCGTCTCCAGCTGGGCCTTGATCTCCAGCTTGGCCTCCTTCTCGAACTGTGAGGCCTTCTGTAGGAAATAGGGTTTCAGCTGCCCTCCGGAGGTGGAGGTGGTGACCACACCCTGCAGGAACTCCTGGAAACGGTTGGATGGTGTGCGCTGCCCGGCCTTGTTGATGGCCGTGAGTATGTCACTCCCCAGCAGCTCGGTGTCCCTGGTGATCCATTCCGCCTCGTTCTTGATCTCCCCGTATATGGACTGGCGGGCCAGCTCCTTGAAGATGACGTCGATGTTCACGTCCGCGCTAGCCATGGCCGATATGAAGCTCATGGCCGCCCCCAGCCTTTTATTAATGTCCCTGGCCCGGGTCTTGGCCCGGGAGTTCGGCAGGGCGCCCAAGACCACGTAGGTCAGGACTGCTGGCAGCACCACGATCACGATGGAAAACAACAGTGTCATGCCCGTATCGATGCCCAGGAAAGCGATCAGTACCCCGCCGAAGATCAATGCAGTCACCAGGGCCAGCACGCCCACCAGCAAGGTGGTCATCCAGATATAGGCGGTGTACTCCTCGGGCCTCAGCCTCATGTGCGCCTGCATCAAGGCCAGCTCCAGACGCAGGTTGGGCTTCATACGGGCGGTCACGGTCTTGCCCATCATCCGCCAACAGAACTCCTGGTACGGTGTCAGTTTCACATAGTCAGGCACTGCACCCTCAGGAAGCCTAATGATGCGCGGTCCCAGCGCCATGTCGTGCTTGGGCGCCGTGCTCTTGGTGCGCAGATAGGACTTCTTCGAGGAATCAATTCGAGTGAAAAGGTCCCTCTCCCCGACCATCAGCTCACCTCCATGGTCGCCAGGTCCTGGCGTATGCGGTCAAGGGTCTTCTCACGGTCCTTGTAATAGGCATTGACCAGATTCCATATCTCCCGGTGATTGCGAACGTCCCTCTTCACTAGATAGTTCATCATCTCCACGCGGCGGTCGAACTCGGACATCATCTCGTCATGGGTCAAGGACTTCATCTCCATGATCTTGTCGAAAAGGAAGGCGTGTCCCTTGAAAATAAAGCGGTCGGTGGCCGGGTCCCACTCATAGACGGTGTTGGTGATGAGCTCGTTGGTCTCCGGCTCGAAACCCACTATCTCCACCACCTGCTTCATGCGCCGGACAAAGTCATTGCCAACCTTGACCTGTGACTGGATAAGCACGTTGCGGAGAGCGGTCAGCAATATCCTGGGGCAGTTGATGGGAGGGTTCTCCAGCCTGTTGACCATGCTCTTCACTGAGTCGGCGTGCATGGTGGAATATGTACTGTGACCGGTGGCCATGGCCTGGAACATGATGTATGTCTCCTTGCCACGCACCTCGCCCACGATGATATAGTTGGGCCTCTGACGCAGAGCGGCCCGCACCAGATCGTACATGTCGATCTCTCCGGCGGTACGACCATCCTTGTCCCTTTCCCCCACACCGGTCCGGGTGGTCCCAGGTATCCAGTTCTCGTGTGGAAGGTTGATCTCCCGTGTATCCTCGATGGTAACGATCTTGGCTCCTGGCGGTATGAAGATGGCAAGGGAGTTCAGGGAGCTGGTCTTGCCGCTGGCCGTGCCGCCCACCAATATCATGGACTCTCCGTTCTCCACACCCAGCCACAGATAGGCCATCATCTCCGGGGACACTGTCTTGTACCGCATCAGGTCGGTGGGGGTGAAAGGTTTGTTCTTGAAGCGCCGGATAGTGAATGTGGACCCTCTGGTGGTGACCTCTGTGGAGTACGTGGCCTGAACACGGTGCCCCTCGGCGGTAGTTCCGTCCAATATGGGAGAGGCGACCGAGATCTGCTTGCCGCTCCTCTGGGCCAGGGTGACAACGAAGGAGTTGAGGTCGTCCTCGTTGGTGAATATGATGTTGGTACGGGTGCTCTCCCACTTGCCGTGGAATGTGAACAAGGGTACGTTGTAGCCATCGCAGGAAATGTCCTCCACCATGTCGTCACGCATCATGACATCGATGACGCCATGGCCCACGAAGTCGCGGATGATGTAATATGCGATACGCTTCTTGGTCAGCTGCTCAACCCTGATCCCCCGGGAGCGTATGAAGCTGTCCACGCTGTCCCGCAGGTATTCCTCCTTGTCCAATCTGGTCAACCTCTCCCATTCGTACCCCAGGGTGCGATGGAGGGTGTCCTTGATCAGCTCAAGCAGATCCTCTTCCTCGCGGGTGAGGGCTGGTTCGATGACCTCATAGAGATACTCGCTAATTGTGTTGTTGTAGGTAATGCGCACAAAGGCATAATCAGCGACCACCGGGTACTGGTCAAGGATCTCGATGGCCGGGTCGGTGATCTCCGGTACGACGGTGATGGCCGATCCAGGGCGTACCGAGACGGTCTCGTCCCGCACCGGGACCAACACCCGGCTTGCCCGGTTGGGGACCATCCTCCGCAGCAATTTCAGGTAGGAGTTGCGCATGCGCTCACGTGTGCTCAGCGCCACCCATTCCCGCTGCTCCTCCTCAACGGGAGTGAGCACCATGTCCCCCTTGATCTCTGGTTCCTTGGCCGCGTTCTCCATCTCTCCCACCTAGTACTCCAGCTCTATGTTTACATATGCACGGTTATGGGTGAATTCGTTCACATTGTAGACGACCAGCTCGAATGTGTATATAGGGCGATAATCGTCAGTTGTATCGATGACGTTCAACGAAAAGTCCTGGCCCACTCCCTCCACTAGCCCAGCCTCATCGGCGGTCTCTTGGATGAAGTTATCCCAGGCGTTATAGTACCTGGTTTTGAAGACCATCGTCACCTCCCCGTTTTCCCCAGGGGTCGCCCCGCATACGTAATATGTCTGGGAACTGTGGTAGAGCAGGTCGATGTTCGCTCCTCCACTGCCCTGTCCACCGATCGAGTTGTCGCCGCCGATGATGTCCACCTGGTCGAACTGTAGGTTGATGCTGCCGTCGCTGTTCAGCACGAAGCTGATGGAAGGCGATGCTCGTACGGCCATACCATCCTCTTGGTAGATGAGCAGGGCGCCATTCTCATAGGCGTACCATTGCTGCACATAATAGCGGTTGGGGCCGTAGAACTCCATGCACCCTCCACCGGATTCATCGAACGGAATGGCGTTACCCCCTATGGTATAATTGAAGGTCTGACTGACACCAGAATCATGGGAACCCCCAGATTTTAAGAATAGGTATCCAGCAGTAGCTGTGGCGAACACAGGCACGCCGTCCGATCCCAGTGTGAAGGGCTGATACATGGTGACAGTCTGCCGACCGGTCACCTGTGCGTTCACGATCAGACTATCGACCTTCCCCTTCAGGTCCCCGAACTGGTTGAGAACCTCATCCATATGGTTCTTCTCGTTCTCCTTCATCCAGATAGGGATATAGGTGTTGGTGAATAGCGCGAGGAAGGTCAGGAACACCAAAAGGGCCATGATGGTCCCCACGGTGGATGCGACGCCCTCCTTGTCCCGCTTGATAAATTTGGAACGACTAGACTCGCTGAACGGTCCTCCGACCCTCTTACGTTCCACCATGCTGGTAACCCCAAAATCGCTGGATGTTTTACGTATTCTTGACTATATAAATATGTCGTGATGAAAACAATTTCTTAATAATGAACTGGCCAGGACCGAATATTCGTACGAATATTGCGAAAAATTACTGTAGATGTTACCCGTTTCCCGTCCGTCGACCTTGAGGTAAATTATTTAATCGTCCTGAATGATGAGGTGGTCAAGCCGCAGTAACTCAGTTGGGAGAGTGCAAGACTGAAGTCCTCCACGGTCAGATCCCGGAGGATCGAAATCTTGAAGTCGCTGGTTCGAGCCCGGCCTGCGGCACCATCCAAGTTCTACTCGACATTTCAACAACGGGACAATGTTCTATAAGGTGAATGCCGATTCGGTTCCCGGATGCAGATCAGGTCCTTCGAGATTACGGCCATCGAGGCCAAGAGGTTCTCCAAGAGCGGGGAGAGAATGGCCAACATCAAGGTGGAGAACAACAGCACCATCACCCAGATGGCCAGAGGGGAGGGCGGTCTATCCCACATCGATTTCCGCTTCACCGCCAACTATACCGGGCTGGGGTACATCAAGATAGAAGGGCAGATCACCGTCTCCGAGATGGAAGAGAAGGTCTTGGACGAATGGAGGGGGACCAACAAGCTTCCGGTGGACGATGCCAACACCATTCACAACGCCGTGGTCAGCAACTGCATGGTCACCGCGCTCATCGTGGCCAGAGAGATCAAGCTCCCTGCGCCATTACCTATCCCCCGCATCAACGTCCAGAAGAAGCCCGAGGCCCGTCCCAGTAACGGGGTGGAAGTGGCCTGATCACCGTATATGGTCCAGGGCGAAGGAGCCTATGGTCAAGGCGCTCTTGGTGGCCGTGTACTTGATGAAGGACCTGGACTGCACGTCGCTTATGCCCCTGATGGCGAAGTAGGTCTTCAGTTGGTCGACCTTGAAGTCCACCATACCATCCATGATCGAGCCCAGCATCTGGATCTCCGAATCGCTGTGGATCCCCTTCTCCACGATGAAGAGAGAGACGGCCTGGTCCTTCTTCCTCCGACCACAGAGCGGGCTGAGGAAACGGAACGCGGAGTTGGGGTCGGAATAGGCGATGAGGGTGGACACGGAACGGAAGATGAGCCTGTAGTACTCATGCTTCTCCTTGTACTCCTTGGCTATCCTCTCCACCTCCTCCCCTAGCCGCTCCAGGTCGTTTGGCTCATCGATGTACGTGGTGTATGGGTCTCTGGCATCATCGCCCATGGCCTTGCTGTAGGTATCGATATACCTTACCAGGCCCAGCTGCTCGTACTCCTCGTACCCGGAGAGTATGTACTTCATATCTTCCCGGACGTTCTTGGCCGTCTTGTCCGTGAGGACGATGATGGCCGGAACGCCCTTACGCAGTCCCTCTACCACGAAGATATTGGCCACGACCTCCTTACCGATGAACGGCGGCCCATGCAACATGATGTTGGAGCCGATGGGCATCCCCCCCAGTAGTAGGTCGTCAAGACGGGCGTTACCGGTCTTGACCTTACGCTCCTGGAGTTCGAGCGCCCTCTCCTTCTCCCGGTAGGTGATCTCGTCCTCGATCAGTCCCTGTTCCCGTAGGCGCAGCTCCTCCTGCTTGGCCAGAACGTACTTCTCCTTGGCCCGTAGCTCGTCCTCCTTGTTCGCTACCTCGGCCTTGAGGGCCTCCAGCTTCTTCATGAGCTCGGCCTCCTCTAGTCCGCCGGTCTCACGCTTCATCTCCTCCAGCTTCTTCCTCTCCGCGGTGTAGACCTTCTCGCGGTACAGGAGGTCCTCCTCGCGTCGGATGAGCTCGTCCTCCTTGTACGTAATGGCCTCCCGGATGCGCTCCAGCTCCTCCTCCTTTTCCTTGAGACGTACGCGCAGATCGTCGGCCTCCTGTCTCAGGGTCAGAAACTCCCTTTCCTTGGACTGCAGTTTCTCTAGTTTGTTGATGAGGTCCGTACTGAATTCGCCACCGCCGTTGCGCAGCACGGCCAGCTCGTCCTCCTTCAGCCTGAGGTCGATCTTTGCGTTGGCCAGCTCCTTCTCCAGATCGGCAGTGCGGCTGTTGAACTCGTTTTCCATTTGACGCCACTGGGCATCCTTATCCTTCAGCTCGGCCTGGTAACGCTCCCGCAGCTCGTTGACCTGGATATCCCCCAACCCGTTGTCCTCCTCTCGAGGTCTGGGAACCGGGTTCTCCTCCCGCAAGCGGTTCAGCTCGGTGATGAGCGACCCGAGACGTTCCACGAGGGCCTCCTCCGCTTCCGTGCCCTCCTCTCCTGCTAGCAGGGCGCGCACTGCGGAGAGCTCGGTCTCGTACCGCTCGAGGCGCTCCTTAAGCTCGGCCAGCTCGTCCTCGGGGACCATGTCCCCCTCTTCGCCAAGCCAGGTGAGCAGGTCGGACCCCCCGCCCTCCCCGTCCAACCACCTGCTCAGCCGCTCCTCCTCAACATGTTCGGAAACGGTCCTCTGCTCCGTGGACCCCTCCCCCGCCGTCTGCGATGGACCACTAGCCTCTCCTTTGGTCATAATCACATCTCATCCCATGACCAGTGCATCCCTGATCCTAACTAGAGATGACTATCCAGAACTATATATAATATTTTACCACGGTTCGCATTTCCATGAACCGCCTGAGAGGAGGGATCTCAAACCTACAAAACATCTTAGCATGTGAATATCAATATCAATAATTACAATATATATAAAATATTATATTAATTCATGTGCGGACCGCTCAGACCCTCCTTCTGATAGACAACCGCGCATGGCCCATCCCATGTCTGGCCACCCCCCGGTAAGGTGAACGCTCATTGATAAAAAGATTTATATTCGGCGTTACATCTAACAAACGACTTGGACTAGGCCAGAGGACTACAGATGGAGAAACGCGTGCATATCAAGATTGATCGCAACAGCGATTTCACGCTTCGCGAGGTCTTGAAGAAGATCGAGGAGATACAGGCAGAGAACCCCGACCTGGACGTCTTCTTCGACGGCGACGATTACGCCATCTGCAGCAGGCCTCGGAAGCTGAAGAGCCGGATGTGAGCGCTTCCCGTTCCAGTTTCGATCGATGATATCAGCGAGGGTTGGATTTGGTCAATAAGAAGGACGTTCTGAAGGAGAAGGTCAAGCAGATCGACTTTGACGACATAGTGACAGTGAAGGACCTGGTCGAGGCCTACAAGGACTCATCCATACAGAGCCGGGCACTGGCCACCTGCGCCATAGCATACGAGAAGGCTCTCAAGGACCCCGTACGTCCCACGGTGATCCTGGGGCTGGCCGGTCCCTTGGTGGCCGCCGGCCTTAGAAAGGTGATAGCCGACATGATAAGGTTCGGGATCGTGGACGCGATAGTGACCATCGGGGCCATCCCTTACCAGGACTTCTATCAGGCCAGGGGGTACGACCACTACAAATGTTCCCCGCGCTGCGACGACCTGGCGCTCCGGGAGGTCTTCGTGGACCGCATCTATGATACTCTGGTGGACGAGGACAAGTTCAGAGAGACCGACGAGGTCATCGGGGACATAGCTGGGGAATTGGAACCCAGGGGGTACAGCAGCCGGGAGTTCATGAAGATACTTGGTGAGAGCATAGACGACGAGGATTCCATACTTTTCAACGCCGCCAAGTACGACATCCCGGTCATCGTCCCTGCGCTGAACGACTCCTCCATCGGCATCGGCCTCACCGGGTTATACTACAAGAGGAGGATGGCCGACCAGCCGTTCATGCGGATCGATCCCATACGCGACAACTGGGAGATCACGCAGCTCAAGATACATTCCCAGAAGACGGCGGTCATATATGTTGGCGGGGGGGTCCCAAAGAACTACATACAACAGACCGAGGTCATCTGTGAGACCCTGGGCTACGACCGGGGCGGGCACCACTATGCCATACAGATAACGCAGGACACACCGCAGTGGGGGGGCCTGAGCGGCTGCACCTTCGAGGAGGCGCAGTCCTGGGGCAAGATCAACCGCGAGGCCAACAAGTCCGTGGCCTACGTGGAGGCCTCCATCGGGCTGTCACTGTTGATCGGCTACATACTGCAGTCCGGAGCGTGGAAGGGCCGCCAGCGTCTCAGGTATCATTGGAACGGCGACATGCTGGAGAGCGTGGAACGGGTGCCCCTGGACCTCTGAGCGAACATGGAAAGACTGGGAAGGGCCACCATCGCCGTATACAACTCCTATGACCCGCGGGTCTTCCGGGAGGCCCACCGGCGCATCCTGGCCCGCGCCGGGCCTTTGGCGCTGGCCTACGATCTCAATCTGGCCACCTTCGGCTTCCCCTTCCCCGAGGACCTGGGGCTGCCGGTCGAACTGGCGGACTGGGTGGCCTCCACCACCTCCATCGGAGAGGAAGGCTCCTACCTCAAGGAGCTGGCGGCCAAGGGGCGCTTCCAGAACTTCCCCTATCCGTCCCGGGGCATCCCACCCCAGCTGGGCGTGGCGGTGCTCACCACCTGTCGCCCCGATCCCTCCAAGCTCGTGCGGCTGGAGCAGCTGGTGGACATGCTCAGGCAAGGGCGGGGGGCATGCCTCATCTTCGGGGCCGGCCCCAGGGGGGTGCCCAAGCAGGTGAGGGAGATGGCCAAGCATCACCTGGACATCACCTTCGACGGAAGGTCTCTGGAGACCTGCACAGCACTGGGGGCGGTGGCCGGGGCACTGGCCCACCGTTTGAGGGGGCCTTAGGAGGGAAGATTAATACCGCAGAAGAGGCGTTCTTCCATCATGGACAAGAGGGGCCTATCCAGATGGGTCAAGGGGTGGGCGATCGTGTCCTTTCTCCTGCTCCTGGTCTCCCTCGTCACGGTCTTCCAGGGCACTTTCCGAATAGACCTGAATGGGGAGCCGATCGGACTGGGCCAGGTGCTATGGTTGCCCGCCCTCATCGGTTCTTGCGGCAGCCTATGGCTCCTCCTCACTCTCTCCGGGACCCGCACCGTGGTGTCGATCTCGGTCGCCCTGACGGCCCTGGTCGGGGCGGAGGGCTGCGCCCTGCTGCTGCCGGTGAGCCCCATCCATGGCCTTTTCTGGGAGGCGGGCAACGCTCTCGTGCCGGCCATATCCTTCGCCTCCCTGGCCCTCACCGCACTGACCTGGACCGCAACCCTCCTTGTCGATCCCCCTCGCCGAAGCTGGTGGACGTACGGGGTGGCCCTGACCGCCATTGTGCTCATGGGGTTCCTCCTCTCCTACGAGTACTTCTATTATCTTCAAGGGGTCATGGCCACCTCGTTGGCCGGGGCCCTGGTCTGGGGGTCCGTCCTCGACCGCCGGCTGCATCGTTACTCCCGGGAGGGGATGGAGGGGAAAGGGGCCACGACGGCGGCATTCATCGCCACCTACCTGGCCCTTCCCTTGCTCATCATCGGTATGCCCTATCTACTGCAGTAGCTCAGTAAGAACCGTAGTGCAGGCCCAGGGAAGGCACACCGCAACCCGCGCCCGTGACCACGCTCCCCACCCGTTGGGCCCTCTCCCCCAGGATGGAAAGGGCCTCCTCCACACCCTCCTCGGGGAGGACGATGGCGAAGCCCATGCCCATGTTGAAGGTCTTGTACATCTCGTGGTCGCTGACCCGCCCAAGCCTCTGTACGACCTGGAAAATTGGCTGGGGCTCGAGAGGGTCGGTGATCCGGTATTGGAGGCCGCCCTTAAGGCGCACGAAGTTCTTCAGCCCCCCTCCGGTCACGTCCACCATGCCGGTGACCCGCACCGATCGCAATAACCTCAGCACGTCCCGTACGTAGATCTCCGTGGGTGTGAGCAGCTCCAGGCCCACGTTCCGGTCCAGACCGTCCAGCTTATCATGCATAGAGACGTTGCTGGCCTGCAGGACCTTGCGGGCCAGGGTCATGCCGTTGGAGTGCACACCGGAGGAGCGTAGCCCTATGATGGCGTCCCCCTCCCTGATGTCCGCCCCGCTCACCATGTCCTCCCTGCGCATGATGCCCAGGGCGGTGCCGGACAGGTCCACTCCCCTGACCATCTCCGGAAGCACGGCGATCTCACCGCCCACCAGGTCCACGTTGGCCAGCTCCGCGGCGCGGTCCAGCCCTGCTCCGATCTGGTCGGTGATCCGCTCGTTGGGCTCGTCGATGGCGATGTAGTCCACAAAGGCCACCGGTTCCGCGCCCACGCATATGGTGTCGTTGACGTTCATGGCCATGCAGTCGATGCCCACGGTGTCCCATTTGTCCAAGGCCTCCGCCACCAGCAGTTTGGTTCCCACCCCGTCGGTGGCCAGGGTGAGGACGTGCTCCCCGAACTCCATCAGCCCGCTGAACTGTCCCGGCAGGTCCAGCATGCGGACCTCCCCCTCCCGTCTGAACCTCAGGTGCCGGAGGAGGGCCGAAATGGCCTGCGACTTGCGATCGATGTCCACCCCAGCCCTGGCATAGGTCCATTCATTCCCCTTCATGCGCTCTCCAAGGCTGAATCGCCCCTGTCGATAAAATATCATCGGTCGGGCGATGTTTATTTATCCCCCGAGGGATTGGGCGTTCGAGCATGTCCAAGAACTGGATGAGGGAAAGGAGGCAGGACTTCTATTACCGCAATGCCAAGCGGCTGGCCTACCGCAGCCGGGCCTCCTTCAAGCTCATGCAGATCGACGACCGTTTCGACATCATCAGGGAGGGCATGACCGTGGTGGACCTGGGCGCCGCCCCGGGAGGCTGGCTGCAGGTCGCCGCGGAGAGGGTGGGACCCAAGGGCAAGGTGGTGGGGGTGGACCTGCAGCCCATCGAGCCGCTGGAAGGGGTGCGCACCATCAGGGGGGACGTGCGCCGGGAGGAGGTGCGACAGGAGCTGATGGAACTGACCGGCGGAAAGGTCGACCTGGTCCTGTCCGACATGTCCCCCAACATCTCCGGGCACTATCCCTTGGACCATGCCCGCTCCATCGAGCTGTGCGAGATGGCCCTGGGCTTCGCGCTGCGCGTCCTGTCCCCGGGTGGTAGCATGGTCGTGAAGATGTTCGAAGGGAACCTGGGCAACGAGTTCCTGGCCCAGGTCCGCCAGTATTTCACAACGGTCAAGCGCCATTCCCCCAAGGCCTCCCGCTCCAGCAGCTCCGAGGTCTATGTCGTGGCCCAGGGGTTCCACGGGGACCAGGGCGGCTAATCTTTTTATCATACGACAGGCATGTGATGCCCCGATGCTGACCTACATAACCATCACCTTCAATTCGGAGGGAGGCCGTCCCTCGGACATATTCAACGCCCTGCACAACATGGGCTTCCAGCCCACCACTGGCAATTACGACGCCGTCTTCAAGTGGGACAGGAAGGCCACCCTGGACGACTCCATATATCTGGCCGACCGGGTGCAGCTCACCCTCAAAGGCACCGGGGCCCTCTTCAAGCTGGAGACCGTGTCCGAGAAGGACGACCCCTGCGAATGAGGGGGACGGATGAGATGCGGTAAGATCGTCTGTGTGGGCCAGAACTACCGGGAGCACATCCGGGAGATGCGTTCCGAGGAGCCCGTGGAGCCGGTGCTCTTCCTCAAGCCCTCCACCGCCCTCATAGGTGACGGGGAGGACATAGTCATACCCCAGGGCATCGGCACTGTGCACCACGAGGTGGAGCTGGCATTGATCGTGGGGCGGCCCGGGAAGGGCATAGCGGAGGACGAAGCCCTCTCCCATATCACCCATGCGGCGGTTTTCAACGACGTCACCGCTAGGGACATGCAGACCGCCGCCCGCCGGGCTGGGCTGCCCTGGGCCCTGGCCAAGGGCATGGACACCTTCGCCCCCCTGGGTGAGCCGGTCCCCCTGCGGGAGGTGGGCGACCTGGGCTCCCTGCGGCTGGAGCTGAGCGTCAACGGTGAGCTGAGGCAGCGCGGGAGCACGGAGCAGATGATCTTCCCCCCGCAGCGTCTCATCGCCCACATCTCCCGCTTCATGACACTGGAGGAGGGGGATATCATCGCCACCGGCACCCCTAGCGGCGTGGGCCCCCTACTCCCCGGCGACCTGGTGCAGGCCACCATCGACGGCCTGGGCAGGCTGACCAATCCTGTAAGGGGGGACTAGTCCCAGAAGCGCTTGGTGCGGGCGTAATTGATCTCCGCGGCGAGTATATCCCTCAGGAACTCGTCCTCGTTCTCTGCGTATCCGCCCAGTATGCGGGCGGCGGTGTCCGCCCCGATGCCCCTGCCGGCCAACGCCAGCAGCGCCCTCTTCCCGTTGGCCTGCACCAGGGAGGCGTTCTTGTAGAGGCGGCGCAGCTCCTTCTCCTCCTCCCCTTCCAGCCTCTCCTTCCTCAGCAGCTTGATGGACCCCCGGTTGTACTCGTTGAGGGCGGCCACCATCCGCCCCCCGCAGTTGATGCAGACGATGTGCCGGCCGACGTCCTTCGGCCGCTGCCTCCACTGCGTGCCGCAGTTCAGGCAGGACATGTGCAGGTTCTCCTCCTCCAGGCGCTTCTTGAGGGCCATGAGTATGGAGTGGTCCGCCCGCTGGGGGGCTATGAGGTCCTTGGACTGGGAGAGCCCCGCCTGACCGATGGGCGAGAGGCCGCAGACCGCGAGCTCGATCTCCCCGGACGCGATGGCCCCCATGACATGCACCGTGCGTGGCACATCGAAATCCTCCCACAGCACCTTGTCCACCGCCTCCTGGAGCAAGGGGGTGTTCTCGTAGGCCTCCACCAGCCGACCGAAGCTGATGTTCTTGTAGTCGGCGTCCCTTTCCACCGCCCCGAACTTCTTGGCCACGAAGACGAAGCGCCATCGCATGTGACTGGAGTTCCTCATCACCAGGCGGATGAGGGCCTCCACGGCGCAAGGGTCGATGGAGCGCAGTGTCTCCACGATGGTCGCCGCGCTCACGTCGCGCGGGAGGTCCACGATGACCCGATAGGGGTCGGTGGTCACCGCCACGCTCTCCCCCAATCGGGCGGAGAGCAGGACGGAGAGCATCTTGGAGATGGTGCCGTTGACCTTGCTCCCGAAGCACATGTTGAGGACGGCCAGCCGCTTACCGACCTCCACGGTGACACGCCGGTCGGTGGGCATGGGGAAGTCCCGGGCATGCTCCTGCAGATAACCGTCCAGCGCCTGGTAGGCCGCAACGTCCCCCTGGTATTCCCGGGGATCGTAACCGCGGCGCATGCTTCCCACCTCCTGTGCCACCTCGAAGGGCACCGGGATGTCCTCCCCCACCCAGGAGGGTATGGAACCGATCTCCTTGACCTGCTCCACCAGCAGCTCGTCCTCCTTGATCTCCACGATCCGCCAGGACCGGCCGCGGGTGATGAAGGTGGCATAGGGCTCGGCGAAGGAGATGACGAAGCTCTCGTCCAGGGTCCCCACGATGCGCCGGGTGCCGATGTCCCTTATGCGATAGGTGCGCTCGTCGGGGATCATGGAGATATTGTCGTAGAAGTACCGGCGACCCCTGGCCGAGCGCCTGTAGGTGCCCTGGTCAACGAAGAGCAGGCCGATGTCCGCCAGCTGTCCCAGCACCGCCTCGAACCTTTCCCGGCCCAGCTCCCGGAAGGGATAGGAGCGGCGCAGGGTCCGATAGGCCTTCTCCACCTGCACCGGACCGGCCACGGTCATGGCCACCAGCTGGTTCGCCAGCACGGTCAGCGGGTCCCTGCGCACCACCAAGGGTTCGTACCGCTCGGCCAGGGCCATCCTGGTCACCACAAGGCTCTCCGCTATCTCGTCCGGGGTGGAGGCCACGATGGCCCCCTCCGTCCGGCGTCCTATCCTGTGCCCCGCCCGGCCCATGCGCTGCACCAGGCGGGCCACCTGGCGCGGGGAGTTGTACTGTATGGCGAAGTCCGAGCTGCCGATGTCGATCCCCAGCTCCAGGGAGGAGGTGCATATGAGCCCCTTCAGCCGCTCGCCCTTGAAGTCGTCCTCCATCTCCACCCTGGTCTCCTTGCTGAGCGAACCGTGGTGCACGCCCACCTTGAACTCCTCGTCCCAGATGTGATAGCGAGCGGCCAG
>JAFGPG010000002.1 GCA_016926075.1 Methanomassiliicoccales archaeon | reverse complement strand
GACCCCAAGGGTGCCGAGGCGGTGCTCAAGGTGCTCATGTCGCTGCTGCACATCGAACTGGATCTGAAGGCCTTGACGGAGAAGGCGGAACAGATCGATCTTATCGCCAGCAAGCTGAAGGAGGCCGAGATGTCCGAGACGCCCAAACGTGAGGATCTGGGGTATATCGGCTGAGACCGCCCGTCAGTTTGAAAAAAATAAAAAAGGGGGGAGGTCACTGGGGGGACCTCGGGCCTGACTAGGTGCATCCCATCCCTTCCTGGCAGGCTACTTCCTCATGTACCTCTCTTCGTAGGCCTCCATCTCTGCCAGCGCCTTTTCGGCCTCCTCCATCCTCTTCAGCTTGTCGGTGACCAGATCGAGACGGGCATAGATGAAGTCCCGGATGGCCGCCCTTATGGCTTCCGATCTGGAGGGGAAATCATCGACCTGCACCAGGAAATCCAGGGCCCGGATGTGCCTGGCAGGCAATCTTAACGTGACCTTCTCCAGTTCGCCTTCTTCCATCTCGAGTTCCTGACAGAGAGGTCTAGAAGACCTCTTTTGTCTGACAACTCTATGCACTGGTCCGTATATAATGGTTTTTTAGGGAACTCAGAAAGACCGATGCGGACCAGTCGGTAGTGGGGCCTCCGGGCTCATATCTGCACATGTAAAAATCGATATATACGGTATCCGTATTATGGAGTTGAGACCCGACTTAGCTCAGTCTGGCTAGAGCGGCTGACTGTAGTGGGATCCCGGCATGCCGGTCCTCAGCCGCCGATATCAGCAGGTGCCCGGTTCAAATCCGGGAGTCGGGACCATTCCTTTCTAACCCTTGCCGGCGACTATATTCTCCATGGCCTTCCGTCCTTCCTCGATCACCTCGCCCAGGTCCATGGTCGAGGGATGGCGGTCCAGCATCAATACCTCACCATCGCAGAGCACCGTACGCACGTCGTGCCGGCTGGCGCAGTACACCATGTTGGAGACTACGTTCTCCAGGGATAGCGGCTGCAATCCAGGCGAACCGTGGTCCATGATCACCAGGTCCGCCCTCTTCCCCGGTTCGAGGGAGCCCAGCTGATCGGCCATCCCTATGGCCCTTGCCGCGTTGACCGTGCAGAAGTCCAGAGCCTGCTGGGCGGTGACCACGGTAGGGTCCCAGCGGCTCCATTTCTGTAACAGGGCCAGGGTCTTCATCTCGCCGAACATGTCCAGGGAGTTGTTGGTGGTGGAGCCATCGGTTCCCAAGGTGACGTTGACCCCTTCCCGCAGCATCTCTGGAATAGGGGCCGCACCGCCGGTGGCAAGCTTCATGTTGGAGACCGGACAGCTGGAGATGGAGGCCTTCGCCCTTCCCAGCGCCTGGACCTCCTTGATGGTCAGCCAAGCGGCGTGCGCGGCCAGGCACCTGTGGTTCAGGAAGCCGATGGCGTCCAACCAATCGGCGGGGCGCATCCCGGTCTTGGCCTTGTGCTCGTACACCTCCTTCCTTGTTTCGGACAGATGGAAGGTCATAGGGGCCCCGCTGCGGTCCGAGAACTCCCTGGAACGCAGGAATGTCTCCTCCGAGCATACGTAGACCCCCTGCAGTCCCACACCCGGCATAATATGGCGGTCCCCTGTACATCGGGCGAAGAAGTTCTTACAGTTGTCCAGGGGGACCCCCTGTTGGGTGGTATGCTCCTCATCCAGCACCGCCCAGCAAAGGACCCCTCTCATGCCGGCCTCCTTGACCGCCTTGGCCACCAGGTCCTGGGAGTAGTATAGGTCGACAAATGTGGTGGTGCCCCCCATCAGCATCTCCAGGCACCCCAATCGCGAACCGGCCAGCAGGTCCTCCGGTTGACGATGGGAATCGATGGCGAAGACCTTTTCCAGAAAGCTGGGGAAGGGCAGGTCGTCGGCAATTCCCTTCATCACGGTCATGGCCACATGGGCGTGGGTGTTGATCAAGCCCGGCAGCACCGGGGCTCCACGGGCCTCGATGACCTGGTCCGCCCCTCCCCTCACCCGACCTATCTCTGCGATGGTGTTGTCCTCCACCAGCAGGTCCCCACGTATCACCCTCCTCTTCTGGTCCTGGGTGACGATGATGCCGTCCCGTATCAGCAAGCTAGCCATCACCTGCGGAACGACCTCGGGCGATAATAAGTATGCGTCGAAGAAGGACAAGTTTGATTTGCCCTGAGCGTATGGGGATGGATGATAGGACATCCGTGGCGTTGGAAAACATATGACCAAGCTAATATTCCTGGGTACCGGAGGAGGACGATTCTCCACCATCTATCAGATCAGGTCAACAGGCGGTCTATATGTCATGGATGGGGTGAACGTGCACATCGATCCCGGGCCCTCGGCGGCGCATCAGATGCACCGGGCGAAGCTGGACCCCGCAAAGACCGATGCCGTGCTCATCTCGCACTGCCATCCCGACCACTACACCGATGCGGAGGTCATGATCGAGGGCATGTCCCGAGGAGGCCTCAAGAAGAGGGGGGCTCTCCTGGCCAGCCGTTCCGTGCTGGAGGGCTTGAACATGCACGGTCCGGTCATCTCGAGTTATCATCGCTCACTGTTGCACAGCATCGAGATGGCGGAGCCCGGGGGGGAGACCATGCTGGGGGACGTGCGGGTCCGTTTCACCTCCACCAAGCATAACGACCCTACCGGTGTGGGCTTCATTCTGGAGACCAGCGATGGCCTGGTCTCCTATGTAAGCGACACCGAGCTGGACGAAAATGTGAGCAGGCAGCAGGAAGGATGCCGGGTGCTCATCCTACCTCTCACCCGCCCCTCGGAGGCGCGCATACCCAACCATCTGTGCACCGAGGACGCCATCGAGTTCGTCAGGGAGGTGAGACCTGAGATGGCCATTATGACACATTTTGGGGCCAAGCTCATCCATGCTGGGGCGGACCGTCAGGCGGCCATGATCGAGAATGCGACCGGTGTGCGGACCGTTGCGGCCGAGGACCTCATGAGCGTGCAGCTGGGTAGATCGGTGAGGGTGCGCAGGGTGTAAGATATGATAAGCAAAATTCTTATAGTAGCGCTTACATAGATATGTTTGCAGCGCAAAAGGTCGGTGGCTATTCCTCCCATAGGTTTTGAATCCCCCACCTCACCGACCCGCTGCGTTCTGTCCTACCCAAAAAAGTTAATCCCTTTCCCGCATAGCTCGAACCATGCCCTTGCAGGACGAGATACTGTCCCGGCTTAGGCCCAACCAGGAACTTATGGATAGGTTGAGCGGCGCCGTGGACCGCCTATGCTCTCGTACCAAGGAGGTCATCGCCGGCACCGGTATGCCCTTGCAGACCATGCTGGTGGGATCGGTGGCCAAGGGCACTTTCGTGGGCAATCCCGACATCGACCTTTTCCTTCTCTTCCCCCCTAGCACGGAGAGGGCTCAGCTGGAGAGGGTAGGCCTGGACATCGGGAAGGAGGTGCTGGATGGTGAGACGCGCTACGCCGAGCATCCTTACACCCACGGCGTCTTCGAGGGTTTCGAGGTGGACCTGGTTCCCTGTTACCACCTCAGTGACCTTGGTCAACTGCGCTCCGCTGTGGACCGTACCCCGTTTCACACCCGATACGTGCTTTCCAGGCTCAGCGAGGTTCACAGGGAGCAGGTGCTTCTGTTGAAACAGTTCATGAAGGGCGTTGGGGTCTATGGCGCTGAGGCCAGGGTGCAGGGGTTCTCCGGCTATCTCACCGAACTGCTCATCCTCACCTACGGGGACTTCAGCTCTCTGCTCCATGAGGCCAGCGGATGGCGGCCCGGCCTGGGGTTGGACGTCGAGGGTCGGAGAAAGGGGGGCGGTCCCGGCCCCTTGACCTTCACCGACCCGGTGGACCCCAAGCGCAATGTGGCCTCCGCCCTCTCCCTGGACAGGATGGCCTTGTTCATCCACGCCTGCCGGGAATATCTCAGGCGACCGGATGAGAGGTTCTTCTTCCCTCGCGAGCGGGAGGTCCTGGGCCTTGATACCCTGCGGGAGGCGTTCCGCCTGCGGGGCACCGCACCACTGGTGGTGACCTTGGACCGGCCGGACATGGTGGACGATAATCTGTACCCCCAGGTCCAGCGCAGCCTACAGGGGTTGAGGAAGCTTCTGGAGTCCTACGACTTCAAGGTGCTGGACTCGACCTATGCCGTGGGAAGGGATGTTCGGCTGGCCTACGAGCTGGAAAATGCTCATCTCCCCCCGGGAAGATTGCACCAGGGACCGCCATCCTGGAGCGAAAACTCGCCGGAGTTTCTGGATAAATGGAGGGAGAACGGTCTTGGTCAGCCCTTCCTGGTGGAGGACAGGTGGTACGTGCACATCCTTCGGGAGTTCCGCGAGCCGGTCTCCTTACTTAACACTAAAGGGCGCGAGGCCGCCCTGGGCAATGGGTTCCGTGACCTGGGGGGGATGCGTGTGGTCGTGAAGGGAAGGACCTACCGGGAGAGCAATCGTCAGGTGCTCAGCCGGATGGTGGACAAGAGGGAGAATTGGAGGGTCTAGACCACGACCACGTTCAGTGAGCCTGTGACCGTTCTGACGTTCCCCGCTTCGTCCGTAGCGGTGATGACGAAGTTATACGTACCAGTACCAGAAATTGGGAACGTATGACTGAGCTCGTGACGCCCATCGGCGCCTACGGTCATGTTCCCAGTGAAAGATTCTGGTCCTTGGAAGCTGAACTGCACCGTGGACAGCGCCCCGTTGTCCGCGATAGTGGCATTGATGGTGATGAGTTCCCCGACCGGGACGTTGTTATAAGGTCTGTTCAACTGGACGTCCCCTGCCCATACCTGAAGGTCATCTATCTCTGGGGCGACATTGTCCCCGAAGGGAGGGTTCAATAGCAGTATCCATATGCCCAGGCCCAGAAAGAAGACCAGTGCCCCATTGCCCAACCAGGTCTTGTTCTCCACCGAGCTGAAGTCCCATGGTAGGACCTGGAATATATACTTGAGACCGACGGCACCGGCGAGAATGACGAGGAGACCGAGGACGAAACTGATATCGGTGGTCAAATAGGCCACGACACCGAAGAGCACGGCCAGGAGCGCTGTTATCAGGACGGTCTTGGTGACCTTGAGGTCCTTTTCCAGGAACTCCCTCTCGTTGAAGTCGGGAGGTATGAACGTGTAATCCTCCTTGACCTCTGGCTCCTTCTTTTTCTTATGGGCCATGGAACCCCTTAATCGTAACCCGGTAATAAATCCTTTTGATAAGGCGAAGGCCGATCGTAATGGTCATCGATATATCCGAGAGGTGGTTTATCTCATACGGTCGGAACACTTTCGACCAACCCCCAAACACCTTTTTAATATGACCGATGATAGGTAGGGATAGGTGCTGACATGGCCAACGCCAACATAGAAGAGTTGCCTGGAGTGGGACCCGCAACTGCCGATAAGCTAAGGGAGGCTGGATATACAAATCTCATGACCATCGCTGTAGAGTCGCCAAAGACCCTGGCCGACACTTGCGACATCGGTGAGGCGACGGCCATCAAGATAATCGATGCCGCGAAGAAGGCAGCGGAGGTGGGCGGTTTCGAATCCGGGGACGTCATTCTGGAAAGGAGGCGTAACCTGAGCCGCCTGACCACCTCTTCCAAGGCTTTCGACGAGCTGTTGGGTCATGGCCTGGAGTCCCAGTCCATCGTGGAGTTCTACGGGGAGTTCGGCAGCGGCAAGACCCAGATATGTTTCCAGTTGGCGGTCAACGCCACCCTGCCCGCGGAAAAGGGCGGGCTGGACGGGCATGTGGTCATCATCGACACCGAGAACACCTTCCGTCCAGAGAGGATCGTGCAGATGGCCGAGGCCTTGGGAGAGGACCCGGACGAGGTCCTCAAGCGCATTCATGTGGCACGGGCCTACAATTCCTCGCATCAGATGCTCCTGGTAGAGAAGGCCTCGGAGATCAGCAAGATCGACCCAGTACGCCTGATGATCGTGGATTCCCTTACCGCCCATTTCCGGGCGGAGTTCGTCGGACGCGGCACCCTGGCCGAGAGGCAGGGATTGCTGAACAAGCATATGCACGAGCTTCTGAGCTTCGCCGAGGTCAACAACGCGGTCATCGCGGTCACCAACCAGGTGTCGTCCAAGCCCGACGCCTTCTTCGGAGACCCGACCAGACCGATCGGGGGGCATGTGGTGGCCCATGCCTCCACCTATCGGGTGTACCTGCGCAAGAGCAAGGGAACCCGTAGGATCGCCCGGCTCATCGACTCGCCGGACCGGCCCGAGGCCGAGGTGGTCTTCACCGTATCAGAAGAGGGCGTCAGGGACTGAGCCGCCTCATGGTCCTGAAAAAGGTGCTCTTTGAACTTTCGGGGGAGCATCCATCCCTACCACGAGCTGAGGTGCTGGCGTGTCTGGAGGCCGAATCGCCTGAATATCATGGGCTGCGTATCGGTCCCGGTTACCTTATCGCGGACTGCGAGCTCGGGTCGTTGGACCGATTGACCTTCCGATTGGCCTTGACCCACCGCCTGGGTCCCTACTTGGGAAACGCCAGCTTGGATGACCTGGAGCGGCAGGCGGCGGAACTTCCCCTACCTCCCGGTTCCCTGAGCGTAAGGGCCAGGTCCGTGCAGGGACTGCACCCGGAGGTCAACACGATGGACCTGGCCAAGAGAGTGGGGCATACCTTAAGGGGAGAGCATCGCATAGACCTGGATTCCCCGGACATGCATCTGAGGATGCTGCTCTCTGATGAGGTCCACTTCTTCCTGCGGTCCCATGAGGTGGACCGCAAGCAGTTCGATAGGCGCAAGGTGGCCGAGAGGCCTTACTTCTCCCCTGTATCCCTGCATCCACGCTATGCCCGGGCCTTGGTCAACCTCACAGGGGCCAGGAAGGGGGATGTGGTCCTGGACCCCTTCTGCGGCACCGGCGGCATCGTCCTGGAGGCGGCATTGCTGGGAATGAGGGCCTTGGGATCGGACGTGGACCCGGCCATGGTGGAGGGTTGCCGTAGGAACCTGGAACATTTCGGTGCGGACGGGGTTAGGTTGGAGGTCTGCGACGTGGGGGACATCGGGCAGGTCTTCGGCGAGGTCAAGGCCGTGGCTACGGACCCACCGTACGGCAGGGCGGCCAGCACCAAGAAGGAGGCGGTCGATGGTCTATACGGTCGAGGCCTTGAGGCCATGGCCGGCACCGTGTGCACGGATGGCAGGATAGGGGTGGTGCTGCCCCGGCAGTTCGAGTCCCCCAGCCTGGAACTGCTGCAGCTGCATCGACAGCGCGTGCATCGCTCCCTCACCAGGCACTATCACCTGTTCAGACCACGTGCACCATGAAAGGGGCCTCCTCTCTCTGATAGTCGGAGCCGTTGCTGTTCAAGGATGCCATGCTCACCAGCAGCTCCTTGGTGGAGGGGATTTCACTTTCCGGCACGTGGACCTTGAGCAGGATGGTCACATCCTCCTGGTAAGGGAGGGTGAACTGCAAGATGTTGGTGGCCTCGGCCTCCGATGTTCCTTCCTGGAACAGCGATGCGCTCCAATTGTTGGGGATCTGCAGGACCTCCATCTTCATGGTGATGTTGCTATTGCCCGTGTTGTTGATCTGCAACGGGAAGTAGAAGGAGGTCCCTGCCAGCACGGTGGTCTCGTTCCCTCCAGGCATCTCCACCTGAAATGAATAATCTGGAGATATCTCCACCAGGGGTATGGGGGAGAAGGTCACAAGTAACAGCCCCAGTGTGAATACCCCCAGGAACTTGGTCTTGACGTTCAGCTTGGTCACGTCGTTGAGGGGGGCGGGGTGCCTGAGGCCCAGGAAAACGATGAGCAGGGCGAAGATGAGCCACCCGGTGTAGAAAAGGCCGAGGACGAGCAGAAGGCCGACAGTGGCGTAGCTGAGGTACTTCGACCTGTCCCCCAACAGGCCACGGGCTATGTGGCCCCCGTCCAACTGGCCCGACGGGAGAAGGTTGATGGCGGTGACCAGGAAGCCCACCCAGGCCGCGAAGGCGGTGGGGTGCAGGGCGACGTTCTCCGGGAGGGGGATGAACAGGGTGAATAGTGCGTAGAGAGGCTGGATGATTATGGCCACCGCGCCGGAGTCCCCCACCATGCCGCTGGAAGGCTCCCCAAGAGAGGTCAGCCACAGGCCGATGAGGGTCACTGGTATGGTAACGATGAGCCCTCCCAAGGGACCAGCGGCACCGATCTGCACCAGGGCCCTGCGGTCCGGGATGGGCTCCCGCATGGAGATGAAGGCGCCGAAGGTGCCCAGGGGCGGGATGGAGGGTATGAAGAAGGGCAGCGAGGCGGCCACCCGGCAACGTTTGGCGGCCAGGTAGTGGCTTAGCTCGTGGGTGCCCAATATGGCCATGAGGGGCAGGGCGAAGTAAAGCCCACCCCATAGATAGTTGTCCGCCCGGAGAAGGTCATTGTTCCCCTCATAGGAGGCCCAAAGGACGGCACCGGCAAAGATGGTGGTGACCAGGGTGATGAACAGGAGTGTTCCGTTGACCCATAGCCCCTTGGTCCTCATCTCGGGGCGCTTGACCACGTTGATGGTGTACTCCCCTCCTTCATACCTCAGCAATGGGATCAGATGACGGGGCTTGAACTCCTCCCGGAGCTGGTCGAAGTTCTGGTCCAGAAGGTTGGGGACCGGGGAGACGAAGAAGGTCAAGGCCTCATAGCTCACCCGCACGTCATAGATGGAAAAGTACTTGGATACCACGGCCTTGATCGATTCGACCTCAGCCGCTGGTTCGGGGGTGGCCATGAGTGCCTTATTTCAAGAGGTCTTATTATTATATTTTGTTCTTCACACTGGAACCGGGGCCTGTACCGCACTGGACAGAGGCGCCAAACATTTTGTAGAGGCACGCCAATCCTCGCCCGTGCATGTGCTTCTGCATCTCTTCCGCACGGGCAATGCCGTTATGGGCGTGATCGGCCTGTTGATGGGCGTGCTCATCGCCACTGGCACGGATATCCTGGACCATTGGGAGCAGATATTCTGGGCGGGGGTGGCTGTCTTCGCTTTCATCGCTGGGGGCAACTCGCTCAATGATTACACCGATCGAGAGGTGGACCGACTCACCCATCCCGAGCGCCCCCTGCCCTCGGGAAGGATGGTTCCCCGACAGGTGCTCATCATCTCCATGGCCTGCTTCGCCCTCTCCTTCCTGGCCTCCCTTGCATTGAACCTGAGTTCGATCATCATCGTGGTCCTGGCCATCGTTCTCATGCTCTCCTACGAGGTCCGGCTGAAGAGGGAGGCCCTGACCGGGAACCTGGAGATCGCCCTTCTCACCGGCATGCTCTTCCTTCTAGGGGGGGCGGTGGTGGGGATGATGGAAAGGACCTACGTCATCGCTCTGCTGGCCTTCCTGGCCATCCTGGGAAGAGAGGTGGTCAAGGACATCGAGGACATGGAGGGGGATTTCGACCGCCAGACCTTGCCCAAGCGGTTGGGGGCGCACAGGGCAGGCCTGTTCGCCAGCCTCACCTTCCTGATGGCGGTGGCCCTCAGTCCCCTGCCCTACCTGGACGGTACCTTTGGCATATGGTACATGGGCACGGTCCTTCTCGCCGATGCAATGTTTATATATTGTGCCATAGTTCATTTTCGAAACCCTACCAAAGGACAGAAGATGGCCAAATACGGTATGTTGTTGGCCCTGCTGGCCTTCCTTGTGGGAGGATTGCTGTGAACGTCAAGGACTACATCTATGAGAAGGTGAGCAAAGGGACCATGCACATGACCCTTCTGGACCCGGCCAAACAGAGCCCTGTACGCGCCGCGGAGATGGCGGTCATGGCCCAGGAGATGGGCAGCGACGCCATCATGG
>JAFGPG010000116.1 GCA_016926075.1 Methanomassiliicoccales archaeon | reverse complement strand
GGGTGTTCCACGTGACCGGACATCCTCTGCGGCCACGTGCCTTCGTTGAATAGAATTAAGTATTCTCTTTCTTTCCAGATATATAATGAGCGACCCTGAGAAGGATATCCCCCGTCCCGTGATCGACGAGAACGAGTGCAAGGGTTGCGGTCGCTGCGTGGCCGCCTGCCCCAAGAAGGTGCTCAGGCTTTCTGGCAAGCTCAACCGCCGCGGGTACGACGCCGCGGAGTACGTAGGGGAGGGGTGCATCGGCTGCGCGGCCTGCTTCTACAACTGCCCGGAGCCGTACGCCATCGAGGTGCATGGGGCGAGGGAGAAGGAGGGGAAGGAATGAGAAGGTTCGTCAAGGGCAACGAGGCGGTGGCCATCGGCGCCATATTCGCGGGGTGCGACGCCTATTTCGGATACCCCATCACCCCGGCCAGCGAGATCGCTCACGCCGTGGCCGATCATTTCCCACGGCTGGGAAAGGAGTTCCTGCAGGCGGAATGCGAGACCGGGGCCATCAACATGATCTTCGGGGCGGCGGCCACCGGTCGGCTGACCATGACCGCATCGTCCGGGCCTGGCATCTCCCTCATGCAGGAAGGCCTCTCCTACATGGCCGGGGCGCAACTGCCCACGGTGGTGGTCAACATCATGAGGGCCGGACCTGGGCTGGGCAATATCGGCCCGGAGCAGGGGGATTACGCTCAGGCGGTCAAGGGCGGCGGGCACGGTAACTATCACAACATCGTGCTGGCCCCGGCCTCGGTGCAGGAGATGTGCGACCTGACCATGAAGGCGTTCGAACTGGCCTTCAGGTACCGCAACCCGGCCGTGGTGCTGGCGGACGCCTTCCTGGGACAGATGATGGAGTTCCTCACCCTGCCGGAAAGGGAGGCCGCCAGGCCGGACACCGCCGCCTGGGCCGTGCAGGGCGATGCTCTGACGCGGGGGAACATGATATCGTCCACCAACCTGCAGAACGACGTGCAAGAGGCGCACAACTGGGACCTGCAGAGGAAGTACGCATCGATGGATGTGGAGGCCCGTGCCGAATCGTACCTCGTGGAGGACGCGGAGATCGTGCTCACCGGGTATGGTACCAGCGCGAGGGTGGCCCGCTCGGCCGTGGACCGTCTGAGGGGACAGGGAGTGCGGGCCGGCCTCTTCCGTCCTCTCACCCTCTTCCCCTTCCCGGTGCGGGAGCTTCAGGAGGCGGGACGCTCCGGCAGGATCCTGGTGGTGGAGCTCAGCAACGGCCAGTACCGCAACGACGTGCTCCTGCACCTGGACCGGGGGATCCCATGTCAGGTAGAACTCATCAACCGCATGGGGGGGAACGTCATGGGGGTGGAGGACGTCATGCAGAAAGGGATGCAGATGCTGGAGGTGGGGCCATGATCAAAAGGGCCACCGGCTTCTACGATACATTCGACCGCAGGGAGAAGGGCACCCGGGCCACACACTACTGCCCGGGCTGCGGGCATGGCATCATACACAAGCTC
The DNA here is from genome assembly GCA_016926075.1 of Methanomassiliicoccales archaeon. GTDB lineage: Archaea > Thermoplasmatota > Thermoplasmata > Methanomassiliicoccales > UBA472 > UBA472. Next base: position 6,062 of record JAFGPG010000116.1, on the reverse strand, counting down.
ATCGCGGAGGCCATGGCCGAGCTTGGTATCCAGGACCGCACCGTCTTCGTCTCCCCTGTGGGATGCGCCGCCTTCTGCTTCTACTACTTCGACTGCGGTCATATTGCCGGTCCGCACGGACGGGCCTCCGCCCTGGCCACGGGTATCTCCCGGGTGCTCCCGGACAGAGTGGTCATCTCCTACCAGGGCGACGGAGACCTGGGGGCGATAGGCTTCAACAACGCCTTCCAGGCCGCCAATCGCGGGGACCATTTCGCCTGCTTCTTCGTGAACAACTCCCTCTACGCCATGACCGGAGGGCAGATGGCCCCCACCACCATGTTGGGGCAGAGGACCACCACCACACCCTTCGGCAGGGACGCGTCGAAGGAGGGCTACCCGCTTCTGGTCTGCGAGCTGCTGGACCGTCTGCAGGCCCCGGTGTACATAGAGCGTGTGTCCGTTGCGGACACCAAGCGCATCAATAAAGCCAGGAAGGCGGTGCGCAAGGCCTTGGAGATACAGAAGGACGGGAAGGGGTACGCCTTCGTGGAGTTCCTCTCCCCTTGCCCCACCAATTGGCGCATGGACCCGGTGGCCGCGGCGCGGTACACCATCGAGGAGATGGAGAGGACCTTCCCGCTAGGGTGCTTCCGGGACCGCAGTGAGCAGGAGGCGCCATCTCCCAACCCCGTGCCCCAGGCGACCATAGCGGAGCTCTTCGGGGAGGGGGAGGGAGGAGAGGTGGCCAAGGTCGATCCCTCCTTCGGGGAACGCGGGTTCAAGTTCTCGGGCTTCGGGGGTCAGGGGGTGCTCTCCCTGGGCCTGGTGATGGCCAGGGCCGCCGGCCACGCCGGCCGATTCGTCTCCTGGCTGCCAAGCTACGGCCCGGAGCAGCGGGGCGGTTACGCCTCCTGCTCCGTGGTGATCAGCGGAAAGGAGGTCGGCTCGCCCACCGTGGACCGCCCGGACGTGTTGGTGGCCATGAGCCAGCCGGCCGCGGAGAGATACGCGGGCACCGTTCTCCCCGGGGGCACTGTGCTCTACGAGGCCTCCCTCCCCTGCCCCAAGGTCGAAGAGGGCGTGCGCCTGCTGGCCTTCCCGGCCATGCGCATCGCCGCGGAGAACGGCACGCCCAAGGCGGCCAACACCGCCCTGCTGGGGGCCATGAGCGCATTGGGACTGCATGGACTGCCGGAGGAGAGGGTCCTGGAGGCCCTGGACGACAGCTTCTCATCCAAGCCCCATCTGGTGGAGCGCAACCGCAAGGTGTATCGCGCGGCCTGCGACTGGGCCAGGGACAACCTGTGAGTGGGCATGGTCCCATCGACCTCCCCTTCCCCCGTCGAGGAAGGGGACGGGGCAAGCTTCTTAAACGGTCCGCGGTTTAGGTAGGCGCAATGCTGGACGTCGCCCAAAGGCGCCGGCAGGGAGTGGACCACATGACCTCGGACAAGTTGGGGGCGCGCATCAGGACGTACCGCGAGCGATTGGGAATGAGCGTGGAGGAGCTGGCCAAGAACGCCGGCGTGGACGCCGACGTGGTGCGGCGGGCCGAGGAGGGGGACATCTATCCGCCCCTGGGCGTCCTGATCAGGCTCTCCCGGTCCCTGGGGCAGCGTCTGGGGACCTTCATGGACGATCAGGTCCGGGAGGACCCCATCATCGTACGGGCCGACGAACGACGCGAGGAGACCGCGGCGCACAAAGAAGGGGCGGGAGGGGAGTACCATTACTATCCCCTGGGCAAGGGCAAGACCGACCGGCACATGGAACCTCTTTTCATCGTCATCGAGCCGGGGGAGGACAGGTCGCCGTCCTCGCACGAGGGCGAGGAGCTGGTCATCGTGGTGCGGGGGGACGTGGAGCTCATGTATGGAAAGCAGAGATACCATCTCCGGGCCGGGGACTCCATGTACTATAATTCCGTTGTCCCTCACCACCTGGGAGCGGCCAACGGGGAGAGCGCCGAGATCCTCGCGGTGGTCTACACCCCCCTCTGAGGTGCTGACATGGTCAGGGAGGAGATCACCAGGGAGGCCACCATCGGCCAGCTCCTGGACGAGCTGGTGGGGAGCATACCGCAACAAGAGGCGGTGGTGTACGCCGACCGCGATTTCCGGCTGACGTGGAAGGAGTTCGGGGAGACCGTGGACAGGGCGGCCAAGGGCCTCATGGCCCTGGGAGTGCAAAAGGGGGAGAAGGTGGCGGTATGGGCCACCAACGTCCCGCACTGGGTCACCCTGCAGTTCGCCACCGCCCGCATCGGTGCCATCCTGCTCACCATCAACATCAACTATCGCAACGCGGAGATCGACTACCTGCTGCGGCAGTCCGATTGCGAGAACATCTTCATCATCGACGGTTACCGGGACACTGACTATGTGAAAACCCTCTACGAGCTTTTACCGGAGCTCAAGGCGTTGCCAAGGGACTCCCTGCGTTCCGAGAGGTATCCCCATCTCAAGCGCGTCCTGTTCATGGGCCCGGAGAAGCATCGTGGCATGTACTCCTGGAACGAGCTGATGTCCATGAGCGTGCAGGTCAGCGAGGAGGAGTACCGGAGGAGGCAGGCCTCGCTCTCCACCTACGATGTAGTGAACATGCAGTACACTTCCGGGACCACCGGTTTCCCGAAAGGGGTCATGCTCACCCATCACAACATCACCAACAACGGTTACTGGATCGGTCACAACATGGACCTCGGTCACCGGGACCGCGTGGGCATACCGGTGCCCCTGTTCCACTGCTTCGGCTGCGTCCTGGGGGTGATGGCATGCCTGAACCACGGGGCGACCATGGTCATACTGGAGAGGTACGATCCTGTCAACGTCATGATGTCCGTGGAGGGGGAGCGGTGCACCGCGGTCTACGGCGTGCCCACCATGTTCATCGCTATCCTGGAGCACAGGCTGTTCCACAAGTTCGACTTCTCCTCTCTGCGTACCGGCATCATGGCCGGTTCCCCCTGCCCGGTGAGGACCATGCAGGAATGCGTGGAGCGCATGAACATGGGGCAGGTGACCATAGTGTATGGTCTGACGGAGAGCAGCCCCGGCATGACCCAGACCCGTTTCGACGAGCCGAGCCTGAAAAGGAAGTGCTCCACCGTGGGCCAGGCCCTGCCGGGCATCGAGGTGGCGGTCATAGAGCCTGAGACCGGAAGGCATCTAGGCCCGGGGGAGCCCGGCGAGCTGTGCTGCCGGGGGCACAATGTGATGAGGGGCTACTACAACATGCCTGAGGAGACCGCCCAGGCCATCGACGGGGAGGGCTGGCTGCACTCCGGGGACATCGGCACGGTGGACGCGGACGGTTACTATGCGGTCACCGGCCGGCTCAAGGACATGATCATACGGGGCGGGGAGAACATCTACCCCAAGGAGGTGGAGGACTTCATACACCACATGGAGGGGGTCAAGGACGTGCAGGTGGTCGGTGTGCCCTCGAAGAAGTACGGCGAGCAGCCGGGGGCCTTCATCATACTGAGGCCCGGGGTGTCCATGACCGCGGAGGACGTGCAGGACCACTGCCGGGGGCAGATCGCCTTCTACAAGGTCCCCAAGTACGTGCATTTCCTGGAGGATTACCCCCTCACCGCCAGCGGCAAGATCATGAAGTACAGGCTGCGGGAGATGGCCGCTCAGCTGTGGCCAGAGGTATGATCCTTTAATGAGAGGCGCCGATACGGCACCTCCGCCCCCTGTACAGGACCTCCACCTGATATTAGCGATCCTTGGCCTGAAGGCCTCACATCCGCCTTTCTCAGCCCTCCTACGGTGGGAGAGGTCTTCCTTCCGGCTGAGGGAAACAACGGTCACGGGGACCGTTCGGTCCCGCTGTTGATAGTAGGGACATCATCCCAACCCTTCTCCTGGGCATTCCCAGCATGAGCTCCGTCGTCCACGTGACCTCATACGCATTGCGCGGGCGGCAGAGTAAGAGGAAGATGTGGCCGGGCACGATGCGGTTGCAGAGCCCGATACATCGGTGGGGCTGCGCCCTATGCCTGCCCGGCTCCCAGCCAACACCCTGTGACCATTATGCCGCCTACCCATCTCTTGTCCTTGATCCCGATGATGGCGGCCGAGGGTCTTCCTTTGCGGTCGTTGGTCTGGAGAAGAACGACGAGGCCGGTACGCGATGACGGAGGCGGGGTGCAAATGATATAAGATATTGGGCCATCATACACCGAGAGAGCATGGCCAGCCCCCCGAACACCTTGTCAGACAGGATCCTTGCCTTCTCGCTGGAGACCTCCACCGAGCTATCGCAACAACAGGACCTTCTGGAGAGGATCAAGGGGGAGGGCGTGCACCGTTTTCGGAAAACCCTGATGCCCCTGGCACTCATGCTACTGGTGTCCCTGCTCATCGTTCTCTATCCCAAGGCCCTTATCCTGTGGTTCATAGTCGGTCTCTTTCTCTACTCCTACAACTTCATCCTCCTCCTCATGCCCACCACCTCGGAGCGCGCCAGGCCCAAGGAGAAAGGGTCCACCACGAGGAAGGGTTCGGAGGATAGATGGCCGGCGTTCAAGCTGTTCCTGCACAAGAGGAAGCTGGCGGTGGAGATGGCGCTCACGCTCTTCCTGGGACGCATGGTGCCCCTCACCGCCAGCTTCACGGCCATACTGGGGCTGGGGATGGGCATGCTGGTCTATTTCCTGCTCACCGGATACACCGCGGCCACCGGGCTGACCAGACTTGTACTGGTACAGGTGCTCCTCATCATGGTCTTCTATGTCCTGGTGAACTTCCTGCGCCCCCAGGCCCAGGGCATAACCACCCTGGCCAGGTCCTGGAAGAGGCGTCTCGGTGCTGCACGTTCCCGCGGGCGGGGGGCCATCATCCTGGTGAGATCGGCGGTGGTCGGGGTCATTGCCATCTCCATCATACTGGCCATCGGTGCCATGATGCTGCCCGGGGTGACCTTCTTCACGCTGCTCACCTCGCTGAGGGACTTCAACGCCTACGACCTATTGCTGATCGCCGGGCTCTTCGCCGTTCAGCTGTGGGTCATGAGAGTGCTGCAGAGCCTCATGAGCCGGCGCATGGCAATACAGCTGCTGCACGTCCGCATCGACAAACTGCAGCAGTTGTTGGAGATGGCGGAAGGATTGATGTCCAGCGAGGAGGACCAGTTCGATCGGGGGGAGGGGTTGAAGACCCTGCTCAGTGAATACTATTCCATGATGGTCTACGACATATTCCGCCAGGACCTCTTCGGGCGCGCCCCTGTCTACCTGGTGGGGCCTCGACTGAGGTACATGCTGGACGAGAAGGTCCTGCAGCACATACCTGGATGATGTCCTTTTGTCTCCCCTTCTCCGATCTTTCTGACCGGTGATCCGCGGTCCACCCCTTGGAATAGAGACAAATAGGGGCATTCCAATCCCGTCCCCCGATGCCTAAGGTCGATCTGGGGGAGGTGCGCCTCAACTATGAGGTCCGTGGGGAGGGGGAGCCCCTGGTCCTGATCACCGGCCTGGGGGGCGAGATATCGTTCTGGAACAAGTTCATACCCTTGCTTTCCAAGAGGAACTCGGTGGTGGTACTGGACAACCGGGGGTCGGGAGAGACGGAGCATCCCTCCACCCTTTTCACCATGCGCACCCTGGCCGATGACGTGGCCCATCTCATGGAGCATCTGGGATGGTCGCGCTACCATGTCCTGGGATGGTCCATGGGCGGGAACGTGGCCCAGGAGATGGCCATCAACTACCCGGAACGCGTCGGCTCGCTGGTGCTCATGTCCACCTACGCCCGGCGCCCGGAGCGCTCCTCCTTCGCCATCGACACCATGATCCGCACCGTGGACGAGGGCGCCACCTTCGACAGCCTCATGGAGCTCATGCAGTCCTGGTGCCTGCCGGAGGACTACTTCCGCCGGCTGGCCTTGGCAAAACCGGCCAAGCGGCGCAGCAACGGGAACGGCAAGAGGGCGGCGGAGGGCTTCCGTGCCCAAAAGCTGGCCCTGGACCTCTTCGACAGCCATGAACGCCTTCGCCACATCGTCTCCTCCACGCTCATCGTGCACGGGGACGAGGACATCATGGTGGCCCCGCACTTCGCCGTCGAGCT
>JAFGPG010000115.1 GCA_016926075.1 Methanomassiliicoccales archaeon | reverse complement strand
GATCTTCTCATGTCCCGTTGCTCGTTGATAGAGCCCATGCTGACCGTGATCGCCTTCCGGGCATGATACGGACTTTCGAGTGGTCCGACCCCTTAACGCACCATGGCACGGTCCTCCTCTTCCCTCCTCTCCCTTTGATGTATCTCATGGGGGAAAATTGGGGTGATCATCCTTATCCGAGATGCCAAAGAGATGCCCGATCCCGTTTATGGTATTGTTACATCCCAATGAACATACTGTTCGCATTGTCATCCAGATAGCGGATCGAGACCTCCCACAAATGCAATGTGAAAAAAAGACGGGAAGTAAATAACTAAAGGTCAAATATTACGAACCACATAATACTTTATATCATAATATTGTTACGGCAACCACAATAATTACGGGTGTGATTATGCACTTCAAGAAAGCAATAGCGATGCTGATGGTGATTGCCCTCTTATCCATCGCATTGCCATTAACCACCGAGGGCGTAAACGGGGCCGATGCCACCGTAATATCCATTACCGATTCGCGCGGGGTGACCACCAATCTGAGCCAGCCATCCACGCACGTGGCCTCCTTCGGGGCCTTCGCCACCAACACACTGGTGGATATCGGGTCCTTGGAGAAAGCGGTGATCTTCGATTCCTATTCCGAGTATAACAAGAGCGGGATCCCCGAGATGATGGGCATACCTGCGGATAAGTTCATCACCGTCAGCAGCAGCAACAAAGATGCAGTAGTGCAGACAATGCTCGACCTGGTTGACGCGGATGCCTGGAACCTGACCACGGACGTCATATTCGGCTACGGCTATAGCTCCTACTCACCCATGTGGTCGGAGCTTGAAGGATATGGGTTCCATGTCATCACATTCTATCCCAACTCGTATGATGGCATAGTACATGTGGTCGAGGACATTGAGTCAGTAGTGGGCGCCGACCACAACGTCTCCCAACAGATGACCTTCGTCAAGGCCTATATAGCGGCCACCCTGAGCGAAGAAGGGATCGACGAAGAGGACGAGTTTGTCACCGCTCTGTACGCCAGCTACAGCGGGGGCAATCTGAAGCTAGGCAACAGCGGCTCGGTCACCGTGGACTTCATCGAATACGCCGGTGGTGTGAACGTGGCGGAGGATCCCAACAAGTCCGTACCGACCTATGCCGTGGACTTCTCTGCGATAGTGCAGCTGAGCCCCGAGGTCGTACTTCTGGACGGATATTTCATCGGGACAACGGAGGACTTCTCAGCGCTGATAGGTGATGACGATATCATCGTCTACAAGCTGAACAAGTCCTGGAACTCCTACTGTCCCGATGCCACGGTCGGTCTGTGGACCATCGCCTGCCTGTTCTATCCTAACATTTTCGAGGGGGATGTCCCCGTGGAAGGGGAAATGGAGGATATCGAGATATCCATAACCGATTCTCGCGGGGTGACCACCAACCTGAGCCAGCCCGCCACGCACGTGGCCTCCTTCGGCGCCTTTGCCACCAACACACTGGTGGACATTGGGCTCCTGGGCTCGGCCGTCATCTTCGACGCCACCTCGGAGTACAACAGGAGCGGCATCCCCGAGATGATGGGTGTATCGGAGAGCAAGTTCGTCACCGTCAGCGGCAGCAACAAGGACCAGGTGGTACAAAGGATGCTGGACCTGGTGGACGAAGAGGTGTGGAACAAGAGCGGGGATGTGATCCTCGGCTTCGGGTATTCCTACCTGAACGTCGTCTGGGACGAGCTGGAGGGTTATGGGTTCAAGGTCATCACCTTCTATCCCGACTCCTACGATGGCATCGTCCAAGTGGTGAGGGACATTGAGACGGTCACCGGGGCCAACCACAGCGTCTCGAACCACATGGTGTTCGTCAAGGAGTACATCGCCGACACCCTTGCCGACGAGGGGGTCATCGACCCAGAGAACAAGGTGAGGGCGCTGTACGTCAGTTATAGCGGCGACGTCATGTATCTGGGCAACAAGGGCTCGGTCACCGTCGACTTCATCACCTTCGCCGGAGGGGTCAACGTGGCCCACGATGAAACGAACGAGAACAACAGGTACTCCACCGACTTCACGGCCATACTGCTGCTCGAACCGGAGATCGTTCTGCTCGACGGGTACTATCCCGGGACGGCCCAGGAATTCCTGGACCAGGTAAACAATGACGATATCATCGTCTACAAGCTGAACAAGTCCTGGAACTCCTACTGCCCTGACGCCACCGAGGGGCTGTGGGCCGTGGCCTGCCTGTTCTATCCGGACTACTTCGAGGGGAACCTGCCCGTGGAGGGAACGACGGGAGACGAGGGGAGCGACCTCACCATGGTCTACGCCATTGTGGGCGTGGTCATCATCGTGTTGGCCATTGCCATGGTCCTGCTCATGAGGCGCAAGGACAGGAAGGATTGACCTCCCCCTTCCAAACCCTTTTATCATTTCATCCTTTGAGGTGTTGAGCAATGGAAAGCGTCGCGAAGAGGAAAAGGAGAGTGACGATGGTCTTTGCGACCTTGTTCATCATCCTGTTCCTTTTCATGGTGCTCGATCTTGCTCAGGCCTTCATACCGCTGACCTTCGAGGAGGCCTTCTGGGCCCTTCTCGGGAAGGGCACGGAGACCCATGAGATCATCGTTTGGAAGATGAATCTCCCCCGAGTGACCATGGCCTGCCTGGTGGGGTCCGGACTGGGAATAGCGGGAGCGACCATGCAGGCCCTCTTCCGCAATCCCATGGCCTCTCCGTACATACTCGGCCTCTCATCCGGCGCTTCCCTGGGAGCGGCCGTGGCACTGACCTTTCCAATCACCATACTGCCGCAGATGCTCATGATACCCCTGTTGGCATTCCTCTCCTGCATGGCCACCCTGTTCCTGGTCTACAACATCTCCCATGTCGGGGGCAGGGTGCCGACGGAAACGCTGCTCCTGGCGGGCATAGCGGTCGGCGCCCTCCTCTCTGCGCTGGTCTCCCTGCTGACCTACATGGCAGGAGAGCAGATGGCGGGCATTGTGTACTGGACCATGGGCAACCTGACCAACGCCAAATGGGACAACATAATGGTGGTGGGGCCACTGATCTTCGCCGGTTGCATGATCATGATCTCCTCCTCCCGCGACCTCAACGCTATGATGCTCGGCGACGCCCACGCCCAGGACCTGGGGGTGGAGGTCAAGAAGGTCCGATTGCAGCTGCTGGTGGCCTCCGCATTGGTTACCGCCGCGGCAGTGGCCTTCGTGGGAGTAATAGGATTCGTAGGACTTGTGGTCCCACACATACTGCGCATCCTCCTAGGACCGAACAACAGGGTCCTGCTGCCCGCCTCCATCGTGGGAGGGGCGACCTTCGTGCTGATGTGCGACTTCATCTCCAGGGTCATCGCCCCCAAGATCGGGATATTGCCCATAGGCATAGTCACCGCCCTCATCGGCGCGCCGTATTTCATATACCTGCTGCGCAGAAGGCGTAGCGAAGTGGGGTGGGACTGATGCTCACGGTCGAGGACATCTGCTTCTCCTACCACGACAAACCGGTGCTTAAGAACGTGGACCTGCAGGTCAAGAAGGGGGAGATCATCGGTATACTGGGGCCCAATGGCTGCGGGAAGACCACGTTGCTTAAGCTGCTCAATCGAAACCTCCATCCCGATTCTGGCAGGGTGCTCATGATGGGTACGGACCTGGAGGACATATCGAAGAGGAGGATAGCAAGGCACATCGCGGTGGTCCCCCAGAGCAATGAGATCCGTTTCGCCTTCTCGGTACGGGACATCGTGAGCATGGGCCGCATGCCCTTCCTGGACCGCTTTCAGGGCGAATCCTCCGAGGACACGCATATAGTCGAGGAGGCCATGGAGAAGACCAATATCATGGAGTTCGCGGACCGCCTCATCAACACCATGAGCGGGGGCGAGAGGCAGCGGGTCATCATCGCCCGGGCCCTGGCGCAGAGGCCGGGGATCATCCTTCTCGACGAGCCCACCCTTCACCTGGACATCAACCATCAGTTCGAGGTCCTGGACCTGGTGAACAGGCTATCCAAGGAGGAGGACCTCACCGTGGTCATAGTGTCCCACGACCTTCCCATGGTGGTCAAGTTCTGCGACAGGATCGTTCTGATCCATAATAACAAGGTCTTCGCCATGGGGACCCCGGAGGAGGTCCTCACCACGGAGAACATGAGGGCCGTGTTCAACATCGAGGCGGTGCTGGAGTATGATGAGACCTTGAGGTCCAACAGCGTCAAGATCCTCGGTTCGTGCCGGACCGTGAGGGAGCGGTCCTAGGGGCGTAGGACCTCGTACCACGTACCTCGCCAGCCACCGTCCCGTCGACGGTCGACGGCCTCCCCAAGGGAAACCTTGAAGAGGGGTTTCATCTTGCTTAGTGCCATGAGGCAGCTCCTACGGGGCAAGATACATCGGGCCACGGTCACCGCGGCCGAGCCGGACTACGTGGGAAGCATCGTCATCGACCAGGACCTCATGGAGCGTGCGGACATTTGGCCGGGGGAGAGGGTGCTTGTGTCCGACGTGGACAACGGCTCCCGCTTCGAGACCTACGTCCTCACCGGGAAACGGGGCTCGGGCGTCATCAGCGTCAATGGCGCCGCGGCCCGCCTGGTGCGGGTGGGCGACAAGGTCATCATCATGGCCTTCGAGCTCACCGACCATCCCATACCCTCCAAGGTGGTGCTGGTGGACCAGAACAACCGTTTCCTGCGGAACCTGTGAACGCTGGCACATTGATAAGAAAGCTTTATCTCATATCACTCGTTACTCGAGGATAGTGTATCTATGGCGACGGCCGACTTCGATAAATTGATGAAACAGGGCTACCAGCTCATGGGCGAGGGCGAATATTCCCAGGCCCTGTCCAAGTTCGACAAGGCCATCAAGACCGAGCCCCTGGAGCCATCAGCCTACCTGGCCAAGGCCGATGCCGCCGTGCTTGTCCCCAAGGTCTCGCAGGAGGAGATCGTGGCCCTCTATCGCAAGGCGTCCGAGCTGGACCCGAAGAACCCCTTCGTCTATCAGAGCTGGGGCGCCTTCTGCATGGACGTGGGTCTCTTCAACGATGCTGAGACCTGCTACAACAAGGCCGCGGAGGTGGACCCCGACAATGCCACCTATTACTTCTCCGAGTTCGGGGTGGAGTACTACAAGCGGGCACCGGTGGTCTACGAGCAGCATCTGGACGATCAGACCAGGGTCATCATCGTCAAGAAGGCCCTCAAATACCTGCTCAGGTCCATCGAACTTGACGAGGCCTCGGCCAAGAAGCTCCTATAGCTCAGTTCATCCACTTCAGGTCCGGAGGCCTTTCGCGTTCGCGGTCCCCATGTAAACGGGCGCAATTCGTGCACAGATGAAGGCGCTTCACGTAATGCTCTGAGCACACTACCCGGCCGCACATGGAGCATGTGTGCCTGGCCGGCTTGGAACAGATGGCGCACAGGCCTAGTACCTCCATGCTTTTCCATTGTCCCGGGGTCTTAAAATATTAACGGCTCAGAGAAGGCCCAGGACCTTCAAGCCCTCGCGAAGCCCCTCGGCATGGTGGCCCTCGGTGACGAGGTCCGCCGCCTCCCGGGCGGTGGGCGAGGCGTTGCCCACCGCCACACCGAACCCGCAACCGCGGAGCATGCTGGCATCGTTGTCCGAGTCCCCGAAGGCCGCGGCCTCGGAAGGGTCCAGGCCCAGGAGCTGGCAGGCCTTTCGCACCCCGGCCATCTTGCTGTGCCCCCTCTGCATCAGATGGATGGCGAAGCCGGTGGCCTCCACCTCCAGTGGCCAGTCCCGCAGCAATTCCTTGACCCGCTCCAGATCGAGATCGCGTACCAGGGTCACCTCGGTCCGCCGCCACTGGTCGGTGTAGAGGCGCCTTAGGCCCGGCAGACGCCCGTTCAGATGCTCATAGGCCTTGAGCGGGAGGTCGATGGAGAAGAGCGCGTGCACCTGGTCCCGATAGGAGACCATCCCCCCGTTCTCAGCCACCACCGGACCGTCGAGGCCGATGAAGACGGAGAGGCCATAGGTAATGGGAAGCACGTTCCCGCTGGCCAGTATGACAACGCAACCGCTTTCCTGCGCCCGGCGCAGCATCTCGATGCCCAGGGGCTGTATGTGCCTGCGGGAATCGGTGATGGTGCCGTCCACGTCGCATACCACTGCCTTCCAGCGCATGTTCACTCCAGGTCCTTCCGCAGCTCGCCCAAGGTGGTGACCCGCTCGGCCATGGCGTTGTGCTTGTGTATGGACTCCTCGCTCACGCTGCTGACGGTCACCACCGTGTCGTCGGGCAGGTCCGGGAAGCGCTTGAGTATCAGCGCCAGGTTATCGCGCACCACGTCCTCGACGAACTTGGGGTTGCGATGGGCGTTGATGACCACGTGGGCCTCCTCCGCCCTCTTCAATATCTCGAAGGTGGGGCTGGAGAAGGAGGCCTCCACGATCTCGATGAGATCGTCGGCCTCCACATCGAACTCCTCCGGCACCTCCAGCATGGCGGTGGTGACGTTCCTCTGGTTGTGGGAGATGGTGGGCAGACAACCTTCCGGCTTCAATGTGTTCCCCTGTATCTCGTCCACGGTCTCCATGGCGCAGGGGCAGGCGGTCATTCCGATGACCTGCGCCCCGATCATCTTCGACAGGCCGTTGCCGCGTCGATGGCTGGCCTTGGCCACCAGCTTGTAGGACTCGACGCTCTTGCGGCCAGTGTGGAGGGTGCGCTCCAGGAAGTAATCGGCGTCGATATGCACCTCGGCGTAGGTGGCGTAGTCGTGACGGTCCAGCAGCTTGCGGCATATGTCCGCCGCCAGCACCTCCAGGCCCTTGATGGGCTCGGCCACCCCCTGCTCCACGATCTCCGCGATCACCTCCAGGTTGCGGGAGAGGTGGGAACCGCGCTGGGTGGAGGGAAGGTCCACGAAGACGTCGATATCGCAGTTGAGGCAGGTGTCCTTGCCCTCCCGATGCACCTTCACCGGCTTCTTGACCCCGGTGACCCCCACACGGGTCAGCTTGAACCCGTTGGTCAGGTGTCGGTTCTGAACATCGCTCTTTGAGATTCTCATCACCGCCCCCTTCAACGGGGGATGCTCTTTATATCTTAGCCCATCAACAGTTTTTTTGGTAAAACTTGTTCTATCTGGTCAATCGCTCCTTAGCAGCCATTTTATATGCTGTAGAAAATGACCTGTTGATGATATGCGGCCTTGATGAGGCTGGCAGGGGGCCTGTCATGGGCCCCCTGGTGGTGGCCGCGGTGCTGGTGGAGGACGATCGCCCCTTCCGCGAATGGGGGGTGAGGGACTCCAAGCGCCACCGACCGGAGGAGAGGGAGCGCCTGGCCGAGCTGATCATGACCCACTGTTCCTGGAAGGTGGTGTTCATCGGTCCGGAGCTCATCGACGACCGCAAGGGCTCTATTTCCCTCAACACCCTTGAGATACGGGCCTTCGCCTCCCTTCTGGACGAGTTCCGCCCTCACAAGGCCTTCGTGGACGCCTGCGACGTGAACGAGATCAACTTCAGACGCGCTCTCATGAGGGCCATGCGATGCCGCCCCGAGCTGGTCTGCGAGCACAAGGCGGACGAGAACTACCCGGTGGTGTCCGCGGCATCCATAGTGGCCAAGGTGCACAGGGACCGGGAGATGCGGCGCATCTCGGAGGAACTGGGCGACGTCGGCAGCGGCTACGCCTCCGACCCCCGGACCAGGGACTTCCTGGAAAAGTGGATAAGGGAGAACGGGGATTTGCCCCCCCACACCCGGAGGTCATGGGCCACCGCCAAAGGGATGCTGGGCATGTCCAAGGTCTCCAAGCTTAGCCATTGGGAGTGACCTCGCATGACGGTCAAGGAGCATCTATTGAGGACCATCGACAAGTTCAACAGGAGGATGGAGAGCGATCCAAAGCTACGGGAGGAGGTGGGGACCCTGACGAAGAAGGTGAACATCGACCTGGGGACCGAGCACTACTCCTTCCTTCTCAAGGACGCCGCCATCTCCCATTTCGACGAGGGGCTGCTGGAATCCCCGGACATCCAGCTGTTCTCCGACCCCCGTACCATAGAGGACCTCCTCACCGGCCGGATGAGGCCCATGAAGGCCTGGGCCCTGCGCAAGGTGACCGTCAAGGGCTCCCTGGAGGACATCATGAAGATGCGCAAGTTCTTCTGACCAGCTCTCCCTCCCAGGTAGAAAGTTTTATAATAGGTCTAAGCATGATGGGGAAACACCAAAGCGGGGTAGGGTAGCCAGGACATCCCGTCGGGCTCATAACCCGGAGATCGGTCGTTCAAATCGACCCCCCGCTACCTCCTTTTCGAACGGTCTCGCGTCAAGCTCCAAATAGGTACTCGTCCATGGGGTTCCCGCCGTGCGTGATATGAGGAAGGAGGTGCTGGTCATCGGCGGCGGGGCCACCGGTGCCGGGGTGGTGCGTGACCTGGCCCTGCGGGGGGTGGACTGCGCCCTGCTGGAGATGGGCGATTACTGCCACGGGGCCAGCGGCGCCAATCACGGCCTTCTGCACAGCGGGGGACGTTACGCGGTGCGGGACCCCTGCTCGGCCCGGGAATGCGCGACGGAGAACGAGGTGCTCCGGCGCATCGCCCCCTTCTGCATCGAGGACACCGGTGGGCTCTTCGTCTCCCTGCCCGCCGACGATCCCAAGTTCGGGGACGCCTTCGCCGAGGCCTGCCGGAACACGGCCGTCGAGGCGCTGGATCTCACCCCGCGCGAGGCGCTGGAGACCGAGCCAGGGCTGAACGGGGATTTGACGAGATGCTTCCAGGTGCGGGACGGTTCCCTGGACCCCTTCGCCCTGGTGCAGGCCAACGTGGAACAGGCCCGGGAATGCGGGGCCAGCGTGCTGAACCATGCCCGGGTCACCGCCCTGGGCATGGAGAACGGTCGCCTGGAGCGCGTGGAGTACCGGGACTCGAGGGACGGCAGCAGGCACGAGATCGTGCCAGAGGTGGTGGTCAACGCGGCAGGGGCCTGGGCGCCTGAGGTGGCCAGAATGGCCGGGGTCGAGCTGTCGCTGCGCATGGACCAGGGCAGCATGCTCGTGCTGGACGG
>JAFGPG010000029.1 GCA_016926075.1 Methanomassiliicoccales archaeon | reverse complement strand
CTGCGGGAGAGGTACCCGTGCCTGCAGCAGGCCAAGGACGCCACCCTGGATGAGCTGCGCGGTTCCCTGCATTCTCGCCGCGGGGGGGCTACTGGCCTGGAGCTCATACTGAGGGATGGCAGCCTGGAATACCTAACCTCCGACCGGGCCAAGGACCTGTTCATGCAGATGGTCCTGGGCACGCTGCGGGAGAGGATGGCCGGGCAGATCGACGAGCCGGTGACCAGGGATGTGAAGCGTCTGATCCGGCTGCCGGGGTCCCTGCATGGTAAGACCGGGCTGCGGGTGGTGACCGTGACCAGGGACCAACTGGATGATTTCGATCCTTTGCGGGATGCGGTCCCGGAGGTGTTCCCCGACACCCCGGTCAAGGTGCGTCTGAAGGAGCGGACGGACATCCGGGTCAAGGACTTCCGTGTACGGGGGGAGGGGGAGGGGGAGGTCCCCACCTACGCCGCGCTTTTCCTGGTGCTGCGGCGTTGGGCCACTCTTTGCTAATAGGAAGGGAACCTTTATTAAGCATCCAGTGAATTATTCGCGGAACGCCATGAAATATGACAGCGGCAAGCTCGAGGGCGGGTACCGTCTCGCCTATATCCATCGCACAAAAAGATATCTGTTCATGGCGGAGGCGGCCATCATCCTCATCTTTACCATCTACCTCCTGGTGGTGGAGGGCGGGTTCAGCCTGCGGCCCTTCTTCTTGAGCATCAACTCCTTCATCTACTTCGTGCTCATCATGCTCCTGGTCATCGCATTGGAGAGCTTCGTGTTCACTATACTGGAGATGCGCTTCATGTCCAGCGACAGCGCCAGGTTCATCACCACCCAGCGGGCCTTCCGCTCCTCGCTTCTCTGGATATTCGTCTCCCTGCTGGTCATACTGCTGCTGTGGGCCCCCATACTCCCGGAGATGGTGGACGACGAGATGGGGTCGGGTGGTGGCCTTGAGGCCTCCTCCTCCTCGGAACCGACGGTGGCCAGCTTCTTCAACACGGACCCTCTCGGCCTGACCGAGGTGGACGTCATCACCTTCCAGGCCAACGGCCTGGTGGAGGTCTTCATCCTCAACGAGGAGAACTACGAGCGCTTCGAGAGCAGCGGGAAGGAGGTGCTGGGCGGCTATCGTGTCAATCCGGAATATGAGGTCAGACCCGAGCTGGCCGTGGACTTTCCGGCCACCACGCATGGGCGCTTCTATATACTGGCCTACAGTGTGGACGGTACCCCGGTGGATGTCGAGTACTCTATGACCCAGCGCGTCTCCCCCTCCATGGTCACCTACCTGCCGGTGATGGCCCTGCTGTTCCTGGCGGCCTATTCGATCTGGGCCGTCTACAACTTCGTGCAGAACAAGCGCTACGTAAAGGGCATCTATCGGTGAAGTGCGCAGCACTCGCTGTGCCTTTCCACCTTCCATCCTTTCCCTTTCAACTCCTCCAGCAGCCCTGGCGCTGGGCAGGCCACCCCCGCCGCCCCGGCCTCCAAGGCAGCCATCTCCAGCCCTGGGAAGCTCCGGGGCCTCATGCACCCCAGGAGCGATGTGATGTTGAGCTCGGCCGCGGCCCTCACCGCCCTCAGCAGGCGGTCCTGCCAGTCGGGAACGTGTTCCCCCAGAAGGGAAAGCAGGATCACGCACGGTGCCCCCTCCTCTCTGGCCATGCGCACCGCCCCCAGCTCTTGCCTTTCATCTCCCAGGCCAAGCAGCACGTGCGGCACCACCCGGCCCGGGGCGGACCGGCACAGTCGTTGGAAGGAGTGCACGTTCTCCTCCGGCCCCACCGACAGGTGCATCCTCTCCCTCAGAACCCGTGGGTCGAGCACGAGGTCGAACGATATGCGGTCCACACCCGTGGAGGCGATCTTCTCTGCCTCCTTCTGGGAGACCAGGCCGGGATGCAGGTTGACCGAGAGGGGTGTGATCTCCTTTACCTCCCGCACCGCCGGCAGGAACGGGAGGAGCGGCACCCTCCCTCGTCGGTCGCACCCCCCGCTGAGCAGGAGGCCCGTGGCGCCGGCGGCGTTGAGCTCGGAGGCCTTTCGTAGCAGCTCCTGAGGGCTGCGCACCGGCACCATGCCCCTCAGGTATCGACCTCGACAATGGTCGCACTGCAATTGGCACTCCTCGCCGGTCACCGACAGGGCCGGGAAGTCCTTGCCCGGTCGGTACAGGTATACGGTGCGCGCGCTCATGATCCCGATCGTCCGCTCCCTTCATTGGATGGGGGGCGACCACTTCTTGGGCTCGAACATCCGTTTCCCCTCCAGCAGCAGTTCCAGGCTGACCAGCTCCCCGATCAGCCGCCCTTCCTCGTCCACCACAGGCAGGTCGTTCAGATGGTCCTCGATCATGATCCTCATGGCCTCGGTGAGCTTGTCCCCCTCGCTCACCGTCCTGCCCTTGACCATGATCTCCCTCACGTTCTCCTTGAGGGTGTCCCGCAGGAAGCGGTAGAAGGACAGCCCCCCGCCCTCCCGCACCCCCACCCGGTAGCCCATGAGCCGCAGGATGGTCTCGATGCTCACCGTCCCAATATAACTGCCGTGGTCATCGACGATATAGACCTTGCGGGAAACCGGGTTGGCCAGCATCTGGTCGATGACCTCCTCGATGGTCGCCCCCTCGGTCACCTGGGAGGGTTTGAGCACCATCCTGTCATGGACGTCGCCGACCAGCACATCGCTAAACCTCTTCTCGCTCTGCGGCATGACGCGGAATCGCGCCCCTGCCTGATGAATGTTGTGCACGGCCGTCCGCCACCTCCCAAATCCCAGCCCCCCGCCGGACCAAAAGCTTTATTGGGTAAATCCCGTTCCTCGGCCGAGGCGATACCGATGAGGGCTTTTCAGGCTACCGGCTCCTACAACGCGAGCAGAGGAAGCTACCGCAAGATCGACCAGATATTCAAGGTCCAGGTGGCAGCGGCCGATGAGAAGGAGGCCGTGGAGAAGGTGCTGTCCGACCTGGGCAGCAAGCACCGCGTCAAGCGGGTCAACGTCACCATTACCGAGGTAAGATCGATGGAGCCCGCCGAGGTCACCGACCCGGTGGTCAAGTACCAGCTCGGTGAGGAGTGATGAACGAGCAGGAGATACGCCAGGCCATGGCCGCCCTGGAGGCCTACAAGGCCCAGCTGGAGGCCATGAACGAGCAGGGGCAGCTGCTACAGATGTCGCTGGAGGACCACTCCCGGGCAAAGGACGCCCTGGAGGCCGTCGCTCGCGGCCAGCCCGGGGACGAGGTGCTGATGCCGGTGGGGGGCAGCTCCTACGTCTACGCCACCGTGTCGCACAACGACCGCGTGCTGGTCGGAGTGGGCACCGGGGTTTCCATGGAGAAGCCCATCGGCGATGCCATGACCACCCTGGACGCCCGCATCAACGAGCTGATGGACGCCCTGAAGAAGGTGGGTGAGGGGCGCACGGCCTTGGAGGCCAAGATGCAGCAGCTCTCCCAGGTCCTGCAGCAGGAATATCAGAGGATGCAGAAGGTTCAGAAGTGACGGGGCCATGTTCGACTCCCTCAAGAAGCTCCTAGGTTTGAAGAAGAAGGAGCTGGACCCTTCCCTGGCCGTTGAGGAGGTGGTCGGTGATTCCGGGAAGAGGATATCCGAGAAGGACCTGGACGCCCTCCTCTGGGAGCTGGAGCTCGTGCTTCTGGAGTCGGACGCCGCGCTGCCTGTGGTGGAGGAGATCAAGGCCTCCGTCCGCGCCGACCTGTTGGGGCGGCGCGTTGACCGCTCGTACCGGGTGGAGGACGCCATCGAGATGGCGCTGAGGAGCGCGGTGCGGAAGGTGCTGCAGGGCAGCGAGTTCGATCTCGATTCCTACGTCATGCAGCACCAGAGGCCGGTGGTCATCATGTTCCTGGGGATCAATGGCACGGGCAAGACCACGGTCATCGCCAAGATCGCCCACCGGCTTCAGAAACAGGGGCTCAGCGTGGTCCTCTCCGCCTCGGACACCTTCCGGGCGGGGGCCATCGAGCAGCTCAGCATACACGGGGAGCGCTTGGGCAGCAAGGTCATCAAGCACCAGGCCGGGGGGGACCCGGCGGCGGTGGCCTTCGACGCCCTGGAACACGCCAAGGCCCGGCAGAGGGACGTACTGCTGGTGGACACCGCCGGCCGCATGCAGACCAACGCCAACCTCATGGACGAGATGAAGAAGCTCAAGCGTGTGGTCAAACCTCACCTCACCGTTTTCGTCGGTGATTCCCTGGCCGGGAACGACGCCATCGAGCAGGCCCGCACCTTCGAGCGGGAAATAGGGGTGGACGCGGTCATCCTGACCAAGATCGACGCGGACGCCAAGGGCGGCGCGGCCCTCTCCATCGCCCATTCCATCAAGAGGCCCATCGCCTTCCTCTCCACCGGGCAGGGGTACGAGGACCTGGTCCGCTTCGACGGGCAGTGGATGGTGGACCGGCTCTTCGGGGAGAAGAGGGAGTGAGCGGGGCTCAGTCCTTGAACTGTCCGCCGCAGCACAGGTCGGCCAGCACCGATGCGAAGACCTGGGCGTCGGCCACCAGGTTGTCCACCACGCAGTACTCGTTGGGCTGGTGGCAGCGCTCGTCTATGGTCTGCCAGACATAGGCGTCCATGCCTGCCAGGCGGAAGAAGTTGGCGCAGGTGCCGCCGCCGATGCCTACGGGTTTCGGCTCAACGCCCCTCACCCGCTGCACGGCATAGAGCAGGGCCTTCATGCCCTCCCCCTCCAGGTCGGAGGGGGGGCCGCTCTTGGTCATCTGGACCGGTTCCACCTTGATCTGGGTACCGGTCTTCTGCTCGAATATGCCTGCCACCGCGGTGATGTCGCTGATGACGGTGTCCATATCGTAGCGCGGCAGTATGCGGCAGTCGAAGAAGAATATGTCCTCGCCGGGTATGGTGTTGACGTTGCCCACGGTCTGCAGGCGCTTGGTGGGCTCGAAGGTGGAGCGGTCCGGAGTGAACAGCTCGTCCAGCTCACAGTACTTCCTCTGCAGGAAGTCCTGCAGGAAGACGATGAACTCGGAGCCCATGCGCATGGCGTTGATGCCCAGGTCCGGGCGGGAGGCGTGCACTTGCTTCCCGCTGACGGTGAACTTGAGCCAGAGGATGTGCTTCTCGGCGATCTCCACTTCGTCCCCGCGCGGGGTGCCATGGTCCGGGACGAAGATGATGTCGCCCTGCTTGAAAACGCCCTCTCGGAGGAGGAACTGTATTCCCTTCTCGTTCCCCGCCTCCTCGTCGGCCACAAGGACCACGCCCAGCCCTCTTTCGAACTCCACATCCTGGTTCATAAGGGCCTCCGCGGCGAAGAGGGCCGCCACCAGGGCCTGGCCGTTGTCCTCGGACCCCAGCCCGTAGAGCTTACCATCGACCAGTCGTGGGGAGAACGGTGGGGTGTCCCAGGCGTTGAGGTCCCCGGGGGGGACGGTGTCCATGTGCGCCACGATCCACACCGTCTTCTCGACCTTTCCGCGGCGATGGGCCACTATGTTCGGCCTGAACCGTAACCGCACCCTCTCGTCAATGGCGTCGTACATCTCCACGTCATCGAACTTGGAGTGTTCCAGTATGTCCCGCAGATATCTGGCCCTTTCTATCTCCCCGGTGCCCCCGTTCTCCGGCCCGATGGCCGGGATCCTGATCAGGTCGCTGAGGGCCTCCACCATCCCCTCTCGATGGGAACGTACCTGCTCCAAGAGCTGCTCCAGACTGGGCATTCGAATCGGTATTGATTGTGCTTGCGTCTATAAAATCGTATGGTAGTCCTTTCTAGGCACGCACAACCATGGACACGGCGTTCCCTCCGCCCAGGCACAGGGTGGCCAGGCCGGTGTGCTTGCCGTGCTCTTTGAGCGCGTAGATGAGCGTGGTGAGCACCCGCGCCCCGGAGCAGCCGATGGGGTGCCCCAAGGCCACCGCGCCGCCGTTGACGTTGAAGCGGTCCTCCGGGACGGCCAGGGCGCCTCGTACGGCCACGGAGGCGCTGGCGAAGGCCTCGTTGTGCTCGAAGAGGTCCACCTCCCCTATGTCCATCTTGAGATCGTCCAGCAGTTTCCGGGTGGCCACGATCGGGGCCTCCATGATCCATTCCGGACGGGTGCCGCCGGTGGTGTAACCCACCACCTCGACAAGTGGTCTGATGCCCTTGCTCTCGGCGAAGGAGCGCGAGCACACCACGAGAGCCGCCGCCCCATCGCTGATCTGGGAGGAGTTGCCGGCGGTCACCTGTCCGTCCTTCTTGAAGACGGGGGACAGTTTCGCCAGCACCTCCGGCGTCGTCTCCGGCCGGACGCCCTCGTCGCTCTCGAAGGTCGTGTCCCCTTTCCTTCCCTTGATCACCACGGGCGCGATCTCGTCCTTGAACCGCCCCTCGGTCTGGGCCTTGTGGGCCTTCATGTGGCTCTGATAGGCCAGCTGGTCCGCCTGTTCCCGGGTGACGTTGAAGCGCTGGGCTACGATCTCCGCGGTGATGCCCATGTGAGTGTCGTTGAAGATGTCCCACAGGCCGTCGTGCACCATGTGGTCGATGATCTTGTCATCGTTCAGCCGGTACCCGAACCTGGCCTGACGGAGCATGTAGGGTGCGGCGTTCATGTTCTCCATCCCCCCGGCCACGATGACCTCGTATTCCCCGACCTTGATGGCGTTGGCGGCCATCATGACCGTCTTCATGCCGGAGCCGCACACCTTGTTGACGGTGGTGGAGCCGATCTCCACCGGCAGCCCGGCGCCTATCGCGGCCTGTCGGGCGGGGTTCTGTCCCAGTGAGGCGGACAGCACGTTGCCCATCAGGCATTCCTGGATGTCCGAGGGCTCCAGCCCGGAGCGGCGGACCGCCTCGGCGATGGCGATCGATCCCAGCCGAGTGGCCGGTACATCCTTGAGCGTTCCCCCGAACTTGCCGATGGCCGTTCTGGCCGCACCTATGATCACTACCTCTTCCATGTCAACTCCCTCGCCAGCTGGCTGGTCCAGTTTTCGTTGTCATATACCTGGGCCCTATAAATCATTGTCGATAGTGGATTACGACCTTTGACGTTCAGCTCGATCGCTTCAGCGGCTTGCTCAGATGGCGTCGGGCGCATACAGGGGGCTCGTACCAACCGGGGGATATTTCCCTGGGCACCACTGCGGTGCGGGGGGGCAGGTCGTTCCTTCTGCCGCATTTCTTGCAGCGATAACCCCCTGCCGCACCCAGGGACTTTGTCCCCCCGCCACAGTAAGGGCAGCGGGGGTTGGAGACCTTCCTCCTCTCCTCGACCAGGGATATGACCTGCAGCTTCTCCAGGTTCAGAGTGCGCGGTTCCTCTCGCAGCTCTCCCATGGCCCGGAGACGGTCGCCGGGGCGCAACGCCTTGACCACCTCCCGGAACTCTTTGCTGGGTTCGTAGGCCGCGCAGTCCAGGTCGCCTGCGGATGTGGTCACTGGGAGGATGACGTGGCCACCAACCAATGTTCTGGAGAGGCCGGCCACGGTGCAATCGAAGTCGTAGGAGCGGCCCGGTAGGGTGGGCGGGGCACGGACGAGGTGGTCGTCCGTGCCCTGATTGCTGAGGAACATCAGCCAGCTGGCCGGCCTCTCCGAGCGTACGCTGAAGGCGGCGTGCATGAGCGCTACGGGGTCGTCGCCGCGCACCCCGAATAGCACCGGGCAGGGGGTGTGGGGGGAGATGGCCCTCCTCCCCCGGCGATGGTCGAAGTTATTGAAGGTGCTGGGATGGTCACGGTCCATTTCCTGCACCGAGGTGTCATCGATCTCTCGGGGAGTGCCCCATCTTTCCGGTCGGCGGTATGTGATGATCTCGTAGGTGCGGTCCTTGGGCCGCCATGCCATGGCCGCAGAGGCCCCGATGATGCCCCTGCCCCCTTCCCAACCGATGGCCTCTGCCCCTATCCTCTCCAGCTCCTTTGTTACTTCCTCCATGTGCATCATGCCGCGTACCGCTTTCCAGTACAGGCCTGGTGATGGCTTTCCCTGTGAGATGACCAGGCCGGGGCTGGCCCCTTCCGAGGTACGGGACCATTTGGACACCATTGCCATGCTTACCCGAGTGACGGTACGCCGATCGGCGTCCTCGTACATGCGGTCGTAGCTGTAGACCGGGAGGTCGTCGATCTCCCCGATCATGCGACATGCGCCCTTTCCCATGCCGAAGTTTAGGCAGAGGGCCCCGTTGCCGCGGGTCTTCCAGGGCACCGCGGGGTTCAGACGTACCAGTCTGGGCGGTCCGATGAGGTCGTAGTTCTGCAAGGCCTTGACGATCTCTGTGGCCAGGAAGGTGGTGCACATGGATTCCAGGGAATCGGTGTCGTCGAAGGCAACTAGCATGCTAGGGCTGGCGAGCGTGTTGGGGCTAGAAGTAACTTTCATCGGGTGAAATCTTCAATATTTGGTCTTTCAATCTCCTTTTCCATGTCCAAACCGGTAAGCGTTGAATGGGGGTTGCAGCTTTCGTTGATGATCGCGGTGGTGGGGGCCGTTCTTTTCTTTTTGGGTCTCTCTGACGTCTTGGATTGGGGGATCGGAATGGGTGGTTGGGGCTTTTGGAGCGGGGCGGTGGGGGTGATCATGTTGTTGATAGGGGTCATATGGTCGATATCCATCGTTCAGCGTATGCTTCGGTTCCGGGTCTTGATAGCTGAGAGGAGCAAGGCGGTCTTCGTTCGTAATTTGGATGAGATCGAGTATACCGCTTGGCGTCTTCCTTCTAAATACGATCGATTGGTCTTGCAGAAGAAGGATGAGATGGGTATCAGATGATAGGGACCCCATTATTTCCTGTGGAAGTCGGTTATATGTTCATTGTTCTGGATGGGGATTGTGATGTATGATATTCGTATCATATTCATATTATTAGATAAAAATCTTCTATCTATCTATCTATTCATTGAAGGAACACGTTCCACAAGAACCTCTTTAACACCAGGAAGTGAATTGATACCACCAATCAGCATGTTCAGATCCTCAGGTTCACATCTGAAAGACATCCTCACCACATCGGTATACTCCACCTTTTCCACGTAACAACAATCATAGATTCTGGCTATCTCCATCATCGTCTCTGGAGAATTATCGACGACGAAACTAACGGCTATCGGAGGTCTCAACAACATCTCTAATGAATGGACAAGAGAAGCCATTCCCTCCCCGGTAAGAGCGGAAACGAAGACCAGGTCCGCCGGGTTCAGGACCTCTCGGACCATATGACCCAGATCATCAAGGTGGCCGGACCCGACGTCGCATTTGTTCATGGCCACCAATACTCTGTTCCCAGGCACCCACCCGTTCAGAATATCCTGCACCGCCATAACCCTCTCATTCACCTTGGAAAGGGGCTCGGACGAGTCCACGACCAAAATGACCAGGTCGGCGCTGTATACGTCCTGCAATGTGTTCCTGAAGGACTCCACTAAAAAAGGGGGTAAGTCCTTCAGAAAGCCCACGGTGTCGGTCAAAAGGACCCTGGCAGCTCCCAAACGACGGGTAATCGTGCCCAGTGTGGAGAACATCCGGTCGGCCACCAGCACCGGTTCCCCGGTGAGACGGTGCATGAGCGAGGACTTACCAGCATTGGTATAGCCAGCAAGGCAAACGGTGCGGAAACCCTTGTACCTGCGCACATCCCTCCTCAGGTCCCCAGCCCTGGAAAGGTCCTGCAGCTCTCCCTCTATCTGCGAGATGCGCCGCCTTATGAGATTGTAATAGACGTCCACCGCGTACTCGCCACCCCCCAGGAAACCCGGGTGCTCCCCGGCCCTGGCACTGTGCACCCATTCCCTCATCAGGGGCACCTGGTATCTCAATCTGGCAAGCTCCACCTGCAGCTTCGATTCACGGCTCTTGGCCTGCCTGGTGAACACGTCCAGCACCACCCCTATCCGGTCCAGGACCTCCACTTTCAGACCGTTCTCCAGATTGAAATGCTGGGACGGTCTGATCTCACCGTTGATCACGAGCACGTCCACCCGCCTCTCCCTTACTAGCTCCCTTAGCTCCTGGAACCTTCCCCTTCCCAGATAGTAGGAGCGGTCCGGAGAGGGGCGCCGCTGCACCAGCTCGTAAAGGAGCTCGATGTCCGCGGACCGGCAGAGCTCCTCGATCTCCGCCACGTCCCTATGCAGGGTGACCAATGCGCCCATCCTTTTCGTCAACGGCCATCCCCCCTCCATCGTCTCCACGTCCTTTACCTTATTCGGTAACGGAACCCGCCCTCAATTTCCACAGGAAACACAGGGGTGGGACCCGATTGGGAAGGGGGGACCTTACTTCCATGTCCGAAGATAAAAGTAAGGTTCTTGTAAATGTAAGCGCAATGTCCTTTTCCCGACCGTGGCGGGTCCATCTCATTATCAGAGGAACATCATGGAATCCAATATATTCACACAACATCTGGACCGTAAGCAGATCTTCAAGAAGAACAATCGCGAGATCCTGCGCCCCTCCTACATCCCCGACGTCCTTCCCCACCGTCAGGAGGAGATCGAGGCACTGGCCTCCGTTCTGGTGACCGCCCTCAAGGGGGAAAGGCCCAGCAACATACTCATTTTCGGCAAGACAGGCACGGGCAAGACGGCCTGTGTTAAGTTCATCGGCAACGAGATCAGGAAGGCCGATGGCGACAGCCGCAAGGTCACCTTCATCTACATGAACTGCGAGGTGGTGGACACCTCGTACGGGGTGCTGCAGAACATTGGCAACCAGTTCGTGAAGGACTTCGACCAGCGCATACCATTCACCGGGCTCAGCATCATGCAGGTCTACAACATGCTGAGGGACAAGCTGGACGAGCAGAACCAGGTCATCGTCATCGCCTTGGACGAGATCGATAAGCTGGTGTACAAGAGCGGGGACGACGTGCTGTACCTGCTATCGAAGATCAATGACGACCTGAGCAACGCCCGGGTCTCCGTGATCGGCATATCCAACGACCTGCTGTTCACCGAGATGCTGGACACCAGAGTGCGCAGCCGCCTGGAGGGGGAGAAGATGGTCTTCCCTCCCTATAACGCGGACCAGCTGAAGGACATACTGCGCCAGCGGTCCCAACTGGCCTTCGACGAAGGCGTGCTGGAGGAGGCGGTCATCCCCCTCTGCGCCGCCCTGGCCGCCCAGGAGCATGGGGACGCCCGTCGCGCTCTGGACCTGCTGCGCATCGCCGCGGAGATCGCCGAGCGGGACAACGCGGAGAGGGTGGCCGAGCTGCACGTGCTCAAGGCCAAGAACAAGATGGAGCTGGACTGCGTGAGCGAGGCCATAAGGACCCTGCCCACCCAGTCCAAGCTGGTGCTCATGTGCATCGTGTCCAACGTCGAGCGGGGGGCCGGGAGACTGACCACCGGGGACGTCTACGAGACCTACAAGGAGGCCTCCCGCATCCTGGGGATGGGGCCGCTGACCCAGCGCAGGATCACCGACCTCATCTCCGAACTGGACATGCTGGGCATCATCCATGCCAGGGTACGCTCCTTCGGTCGCGGAGGACGGACCAAGGAGATCGACCTCAGCGTCCCTTTAGGCGAGACCAGAAAGGTCCTGGAGGAGGATGAGGTCTTCATAGGGCTCAAACACTACAAGCAGAAGAACCAGACCACCCTGATGTGATCAGCCCCTCTCCCGCTTGAACCTCTTCTTAATCTCGCTCCAGGGATGGATGCCCCTCTTGTGCAGGACGCTGATGGTGAGGTCAAGGGCCAAGGGCACCACGATCACGAGGACGAGCACCGCCAGAAGCCCGGTCTTGCTGTTCTCCGGCGTGTCCGGGGGAAGGTTGCCGCCAACATAGAGCTTGATAAGACCCAACCAAGGTATCTCGGCCCTCGCCTCGGCCACGATCCACTCGTCCTTGATCGGCTCCCTGCAGATCGTAGGGCTGGCCTGGTCGTATATGCCCAGCCATTCGTTGCCCACCAAGTTCACATTATGGTCCCCCATGGTGATGATCCCGTCATGGCTGAGACCGTAGTTCATGTAGAGGCTCAAAAGAGCGGCCAGGTCCACACGCAGCGTGGCGGAACGGTAACCGACATCGAAGATCTCCACCACCCCCTCCAGGGCCCACCACTGCCCGTCTGGTGACATCCCGTTGCCCCACTTCTCCGCCGGCAGGGCGGCCAAGGAGGGGACGTCGAAGCTCGGCCCGGTCGAGTTGTACACCAATCGCACCATGGCCCGGTGTATGACGGGGGTGACGTCCGCCAGCCCGTAACGATGGTAGATGATCACGTCCCCGTAGTCCCCGAAGCTGCGATCGCCGTCCGGGTAGCATTCCACGTAGGTGCGCACTCCCGTGCCATCGGACCTCTGGACGATGACCATGTCCCCGGTGTCGATGATCCCCCACCGGCTCTTCGTGTCACTATGCTGCATACTTGCCGACTCTACAACGTAGACAGGGGGCCAAATGCCGCTATAGGCCAGCAGCGCCAACAGCAGAAGGGCCACCACCAGCACGCCTCCGAAAAGGACCCTGTAGCGCTTGAGCACGCCACGCCATCCGCCCTCCATCTTTAGCAACGCCCACCTAACAGCGCTCCGTGTAATTAATGATGACGAAGAAGGGATTAATATCCCAGGGCGACATGCCGAGGGGATGAGCGACAGGCCGGACAACGACACCTATTTCATGCGCATGGCGGAGCTTGTGGCCAGCCGCTCTACATGCCTGCGCCGCAAGGTGGGGGCGGTCATCGTCAAGGAGAAAAGGGTACTGACCACCGGGTATAACGGGGCCCCCCGCGGACTGGCCCACTGCGATGAGGTGGGCTGCGTTCGCCAACAGAACAACGTGGAGTCCGGGACCAGGCACGAGCTGTGCCGGGGGGTACACGCGGAACAGAACGCAGTCATACAGGGTGCCTACTTCGGGATCAGCATCAAGGGGGCCACGGTCTACACCACCAACTTCCCCTGCGTGCTGTGCTCCAAAATCCTATTGAACGCCGGCATCGAGGAAATAGTGTACCTAGATCCCTATATCGACGAGCTCTCCAAGAGCATATTGGAGGAAGCGGGGATCAAGGTGAGGCGGTACACCGGGCATTTATAGTAAAATAAAATATATTTTTTGCAACATGATAAAGCATACCCGCGATTACGATAGTAATTTACTATCAGCGATATCTGGCCAATCAGTCCCGATTCCCATAGGGAATTAAAATAATTTCCATAAACGGGGGTTATGTACTGAATCTAAAGTCCATAATAACAAATTGTTTATATACTTTGATTAAATTCCCACACTTACCTTCCGGGGAGACGCCTGTGAACAGATCTGATATTCTTCTTAAGGTCAAGGACGCGGAATCCAAGGCGCAACAGATCGTCAAGGAGGCGGAGGAGAGGCAGAAGACCATCATAACATCTGCCAGGAGAGAGGCCGCCGCACGCATGAACGAGGCCAATGAGAAGCTCAAGGCCGAGCTCGATACCAAGCTCGCCAAGGAGCGCAAGGGCATCGCGGCCGAGAAACAGATATACCTGGACAAAGGCAAGGAAGAGGCCGCCGAGGTCAAATCCAAGTCCGAAGTTAAGGTGCCCAACGCCATCACCCACATCATGCAGAGCTTCGAGAGGGCTTTAGATGTTGCTGCCAAAACAAATGACTAGGGTCCTCGTCGTAGGATCCAGGGACGCCTTGAAGGACACCATCGAGGTGCTGTATCAACTGGAGTCCGCGCACCTCATCGATTTCAGTTCGGAGGAGGAGGGGTTCGGTCTAGGGGCTCCTCTGCCCTCTTCCTCGGACGCCTCGCAGAAACTGCTCAAGCTCAGGTCCCTGGAGAAGGACCTGGCCCTCGAGGCGGTGGAGGTCAAGGGGCAGGTGGAGGTGGCCAAGATCGAGGAGGAGATCGCCACCACCATCATCGAGCTGGAGGCGGAGATCACCGGGGCAACGGAGTCCAAGAACGTCATACAGGCCCGCATCAGTGAGCTGGAGGCCGAAAGGGTGCTCCTGCAGAACATACAAGGCATCCCCCTGGACCTGGAACTTTATCATGGTTATGATTCGCTAAGGGTCTTCACTGGCAAGGTCCGAGATAATCCCAGCGAAGCCCTGGTGGCCGCCGCGCCACAGCATGAGGTGTTCCTCGCCGAGGGGGGCACATTCGTCGCTGTGTTCGTGGCCAAGGACATGGCCGAAGAGGCCCACAAGGTGCTGCTGCAGTACGGCTTCACCGAGGTGCCGATTCCTTCCGGCAAAGGTTCCCCCAAAGGCCAGATGGACCGGACCGATGAGGAGCTGGCCACCCTCAGGGGAAGCCTGGAGGAAGCGGTCAAGAAACTGGAGGAGCTAAGGGCGAAGCACGCCACCTTCGTCAAGGCCGCCGATGAGCACCTTAGCATAATCGTCGAGAAGGCCGAGACCCCGCTGCGGGTGGGAACCACCGACCACACGTTCGCCATGGACGCCTGGGTGCCGACGCAGGACCTGCCCCAGGTGGAGAAGGCCATAACCGACGGGCTGGGCGGAAAGGTCCACTTGGAACCCTTGAGGACCATGCCCCGCAGGGAGGCGCATGGCCATGGACACGAAGGGGCGCGCGAGGAGGAGGTCCCCTCCAAGCTGGAGAACGGCAGGACGGCCAAGAAGTTCGAGTTCCTGACCTATCTGCTCTCCCCCCCAAAGTATCAGGAGATCGATCCCACCATAACCATGATGATCACCCTGCCCATCTTCTTCGGTCTGATGGTCGGGGACATCGGGTATGGGATCCCCTTCATCATATTGGGGGCCCTGGGCCTCCGCAAATGCACCTCCAACGAGTGGAGGATAATCGCCACGCTGCTGTTCTTCGGCGGCACGTGGGCCACCATCTTCGGCGTCTTCCTATACGGGGAGGCCCTAGGCCTCCACTTCGCAGCACAGCCCCATGATATGAGCTGGGCATCATTGCTGGGCGTCGATCTCCCACACGAGCTGAGCTTAGGGGGTTTTGAGATCCCCCTGGGCATCTACAGTAAACTGCACAACGTGCAGGAAATCCTATACATCAGCATCTGGATCGGAATAGTACATCTCTTCATCGGGTACTGCATCGGCTTCTACAACAAGTCGATAAGGTACGGCATAAAGCACGCCATCGTCGAAAGGCTCAGCTGGCTGATGATCCTGGTCGGCGGGGCGCTATTACTGCTCTTCATGGTGGACATCATGATCCGCGGGATGGCCGCGGAAATGACCGACTGGCGCCTACTGGCGGCCATCGTGCTGCTCATAGTAGGGACGGTCGTGGCCTACAAGGGCGAGGGCATGGGGGCCATATTGGAGCTGCCCGGGCTGATGGGCAACATCATATCCTACACCCGTCTGGCCGCCATAGGCATGTCCAAGGCCGGCCTGGCCTTGGCCTTCAATACCATCGCCTTCGAGGTCATCTTCGCGCACGACTACCTCGTACCGGGGTCCAACAACGGGGACATAGTGATGCTCATCGTTGCATTGGTGATCTTCGCCGTCGGTCATCTGGTGGTGTTCGTACTGGCCGTGCTATCCGCCGGACTGCACAGCCTTAGGCTGCACTACGTGGAGTTCTTCATGAAGTTCTACGAGGGCGGCGGGGTGGAGTTCAAACCCTTGAAAGTGATTCGTAAGTATACTATAGAGAAAACAGGAACAGGTGAATAAAATGGCAGAACCAGGTTTGATAGCAATCGGTGCTGGAATCGCAGTGGGACTCGCCGGTCTGGGCTCTGGCTTGGCCGAGAAGGACATCGGGGCCGCCGCCATCGGCGCCATAGCCGAGAACGAGAAGCTCTTCGGTAAGGGTCTTATACTTACCGTTATCCCGGAGACCATTGTCATCTTCGGCATGGTCATAGCGATTCTGCTCTGGCTAAATATGTGAGCGCATTCGAGCACGGGGAAAGGTCAAAGGTACAAGAGGCCGACGCATGGCATTGGATGAAGTGATTAACAACATAGTGATGAGCGCCCAGGCCAAGGCCGAGGAGATGATCCAGGAGGCGGAGGGCGAACGGGCCACCATCCTCCATCAGGTCGACGAGAAGGTCAGCGCCAAGAAGCTGGCCCAGGATAAGGAGCTGGAGCTGGCCATAGGGCGCCTGAAACAGCAGGAGATATCCAGTGCCGAGCTGGAGGCGAAGAGGACCATCCTAAATGCAAAGAAGGAGATCATGGACAGGTCGTTCGAGGCGACCCTCGACTCCTTGCGTAACATGGACGAAGGTGGCCGGAAGCGCATGTACCAGAAGATCCTGGACAGCGGCAAGGCCGTCATCAGCTCTCCCAAGGTGTACTGCCCGATGGGTGACGCCCGCCTGATCGACGGGATGACCGGACTGGGCAAGATCGAGGAGACCGAAATGGAGGCCGGGCTGATCCTGGAGGATGTCACGGGAAGGGTCCGGCTGGACTATCGCTTCCGGACCCTTCTCGCAAGCGTCTGGGACAAGGAACTGAAGAACGTCTCGGCCATATTGTTCGGGTGAAGGGCATGCTATCGGTCCTGGGTAACAGGGGCAATTATGCATATGTCTGTGCCAGGGTCAAGGCCAAGAAGACCTTTCTGATATCCAAGGACGACTACCCCAAGCTACTGCTGATGGACCTGAACGAGATCGGTCGATTCCTAGGCGAGACCCAGTACAAGGTGGAGATGACCGAGCTGGCCACCAGGTACGAGGGGGTCAACCTCATCGAGCTGGGCACCAGCAAGAACCTGGCCCGTGTGTTCACGGACATCCTGGGATACAGCAAGGGCGAACTGCAGGAGATGCTGGAACGCTACCTCATGCGATGGGACATATGGAACATCAAGACAGTCCTGCGCGGCAAGTATTGCGGGGCCACCGCAGAGGATATCCGGGAGGACATAGTTGCCGCCGGCAGGTTCGACGAGGAGGATATCAACGTCCTCATATCGCTTGATGGGGTGGAGGACGTCCTACGAGAGCTCAAGAAGGGGGAGGGTCTGACCATACCGGACACCATATTGGCGGACTATCAGGAATCCAAGAACCTGGCCCCCATCGAGGACTACCTTGACAAGCTCTATTACGGAAGGATCCTGGCCTGCATCAGGTGCCGCAGCACCGCCGAGCGCATGTTCAAGCAGTTCCTGCGCAAGGAGGTGGACGCGACCAACCTGATGACCCTCATGAAGCTGAAGAAGCACCGTATAACCCTGGACCATCCCGAGAACTACTTCATCGATGGGGGCGATGAGCTGGATATGAGGACCTTGATGGAGCTCGGCCGGGCCGAGTCCATGGACCAGGTGGTGAGCGACCTGGCCAATTACTCGTTCTACCCGGACATCAAGGACGCCCTGGAGGAGATGAAGCAGACCGGCTCCCTGACCCCGGTGAGCCTTGCCATGCAGAGGCACCTCCTACAGAGCTCGGAGAAGTTCTCGCATCTCTATCCCCTGTCCGTCCTGCCCATCATGGACTACATGCTGAGGAAGAAGAAGGAAGTAGACAATATCAGGATCATAGCCAGATGCAAGGAGAGCGCTCTGGAACCGGACCAGATCAAGAAGCTGTTGGTGATGTGATGGACATTGCGGTGCTAGGCAGTGACGAGTTCGTGCTGGGGTTCCGGCTGGGGGGAGTGACTCGCATATACTCCACCAAGCCCAAGGACTACGAGTCCAGGATACTCGAGCTCATCAACGACAGCAGCATAGGGGTATTGGCGATCGACTCCTCCGACCTGGAGCTCATGAGCCCCAACACAAGGAGGAAGGTCATGGACAGCATAGCCCCCGTCGTGGTGATGGTGGGCAAGGCCGAGAGCGACCTGAGAGAGAAGGTCAAAAGGGCCATCGGTGTTGATTTGTACAAAACTAATTGAGGGGTTTGAAATGGCAAAGGAAGGTGTGATCTATAGAGTTGCAGGGCCTGTCGTCACGGCGGTCGGCATTTCGCCTAGGATGTACGATGTTATCCTAGTGGGCAAGGAGCAGCTCATGGGGGAGGTCATCAAGATCGTGGGCGAGAAGATCGTCATCCAGGTGTACGAGGACACCTCAGGCGTGCGACCGGGGGAGAAGGTCTTCGACACCGGCCAGCCCCTCGTGGCCGAGCTGGGCCCCGGCCTGCTGGGCAGCGTGTACGATGGCATACAGAGGCCGTTGCCGGTGCTGAGGGACAAGATGGGCGACTTCATCGAGAGAGGAGTGGCCGCCCCCGGGCTTGACCACAGCGTCAAGTGGCCCTTCACCCCCCTGGTGAAGCAGGGGGACAAGGTAACGGAGGGGCAGGCCATAGGCACCGTTCCGGAGAGGGGCTTCACCCACAAGATACTGGTGCCGCCCAAGATGTCCGGCACCGTGGACATGATCAAGTCCGGGGAGTTCACCGTGGACGAGATAGTGGCGGTCATCGGCGGGCAGGAGGTCCGAATGATGCAGAAATGGCCGGTGCGCCGCGGCCGCCCGTTCGGCAAGAAGATGGCCCCCGAGGAACCGCTCATCACCGGACAGCGCGTTCTGGACACCCTGTTCCCACTGACCAAGGGCGGTACCGGCGCCATCCCCGGCGGGTTCGGGACGGGAAAGACGGTCACCCAGCAGCAGCTGTCCAAATGGTCCGATGCCGAGATAGTGGTGTACATCGGTTGCGGGGAGAGGGGCAACGAGATGACCGAGGTGCTCACCTCCTTCCCCAAGCTGGAGGACCCCAGGACCGGTGAGCCCCTGATGAACCGCACGGTGCTCATCGCCAACACCTCCAACATGCCCGTGGCCGCCCGGGAGGCCAGCGTATACACAGGCATGACCATAGCCGAGTACTACCGGGACATGGGGCTGAACGTCTCGCTGATGGCCGACTCCTCATCCCGCTGGGCGGAGGCCATGAGGGAGATATCCTCCAGACTGGAGGAGATGCCCGGCGAGGAAGGCTACCCGGCCTACCTCTCCGCAAGACTGTCCGAGTTCTACGAGAGGGCCGGCAGGGTGGTCTCCCTCTCCGGCGGCATCGGCTCCATCTCCGTTGTAGGGGCGGTGTCCCCGCCGGGAGGTGACCTGAGCGAGCCGGTCACCCAAGGCACCCTGCGCATCGTGCGCGTCTTCTGGGCCCTGGACACCAAGCTGAGGGAGAGGAGGCACTTCCCGGCCATCAACTGGCTGACCTCGTACTCCCTGTACGCCGGACAGCTCGACGGCTGGTACAAGATCAACGTGGCCGAGGACTTTCCCGAGATGCGGGACTGGGCCGTGGAGCTGTTACAGAAGGAGGCCGAACTGCAGGAGATCGTGCAGCTGGTCGGCTCCGATGCCCTGCCGGACGAGCAGAAGCTGACCCTGGAGATATCCAGGATGATACGCGAGATCTTCCTGCAACAGAACGCCTA
Source organism: Methanomassiliicoccales archaeon (assembly GCA_016926075.1). Classification (GTDB taxonomy): domain Archaea; phylum Thermoplasmatota; class Thermoplasmata; order Methanomassiliicoccales; family UBA472; genus UBA472. The sequence continues at coordinate 6,872 of JAFGPG010000029.1, read as the reverse complement.
TCACCCCATCGACACCTATACGCCGATGAGCAGGCAGTACACCTACCTGAAGCTCATCAACAAGTTCGCCGCCAATGCCGCCAAGGCCATCGACAACGAGGTGAGCGTGGAGGCCATCGGCAACATGGACCTCCGCAACCGCCTGGCCAAGTCCAAGTTCGAGGATAACATCGATGACGAGCTGAAGGCCATAGGGGAGACCATGGACAAGGAGTTCGAAGCCCTGGGAGGTAAGTAGATGACATCCAAGGAATACCACTCGATCACCCAGATCGCTGGGCCGCTGGTCTTCGTGGAGAAGACCGAGCCCGTGGGATACAACGAGCTGGCGGTGGTCACCATGCCCGACGGCGGGGAAAGGATGGGCCAGGTGCTGGACACCTCCGACGATGTCGTGGTCATCCAGATGTTCGAAGGGACCTCTGGTATCCCCCGCTCCGCCGGCGCCCGCTTCCTGGGCGAGACGATGAAGATGCCCGTGTCCAAGGACATGCTCGGTAGGATCCTCTCCGGGTCCGGCAAGCCGCTGGACGGCGGACCGGCCATCGTGCCCGAGGACCGCCTGGAGATCGGTGGCGCGGCCATCAACCCCTGGGCGCGGGACAACCCCCAGGAGTTCATCCAGACCGGCATATCCACCATCGACGGCATGAACACGCTCGTACGTGGACAGAAGCTGCCCATCTTCTCCGGCTCCGGCCTCCCGCACAACGAGATCGCCCTGCAGATCGCCCGCCAGGCCAAGGTGCTAGGCGGCACAGAGGACTTCGCCGTGGTGTTCGCGGCCATGGGCATCACCAACGAGGAGGCGCAGTACTTCATGAAGGACTTCGAGAGGACCGGGGCGCTCAAGCGCGCGGTGGTGTTCCTCAACCTGGCCGACGACCCGGCCATCGAGAGGATCATCACCCCCCGCCTGGCCCTGACCACAGCGGAGTACCTGGCCTTCACCTTGGACATGCACGTGCTGGTCATCCTGACCGACCTCACCAACTACTGCGAGGCGCTTAGGCAGATCGGCGCCGCACGGGAGGAGGTGCCCGGTCGCCGGGGGTACCCCGGATACATGTACACCGACCTGGCCACTCTGTACGAAAGGGCGGGAAGGATCAAGGAGAAGAAGGGAAGCATCACCCAGATCCCCATCCTCTCCATGCCCGGCGACGACATCACCCATCCCATCCCCGACCTGACCGGTTACATCACCGAGGGGCAGATCGTGGCCAAGCGGGAGCTGCTCAGGGCGGGCATACACCCCCCCATCGATGTTGGCTCCTCCCTCTCCCGCCTGATGAACGAGGGCATAGGCAAGGGCCGCACCAGGGAGGACCACAAGGCCGTCTCCGACCAGTGCTACGCCGCCTATGCGGAAGGCCGGGATTTGCGCGGCCTGGTGGCCATCGTGGGCAAGGAGGCCCTCTCCGAGAGGGACCGCCGGTTCCTGGAGTTCGCCGACATGTTCGAGAAGCGCTTCGTGCGCCAGGGCCGCGAGGAGGACCGCACCATCGAGGGCACCCTGGACCTCATGTGGGAGCTGCTGGGTTCCCTGGATGAGAAGCAGCTGACCAGGATCGACCGCAAGTACATCGAGCAGTACCACCCCAAGTACCGCAAGAAGGATTGAGATGCCCACCGCCGACGTCAAACCGACCCGCTCCGAGCTCCTGGAGGTCAAGAAGAAGATCAAGCTGACCAAGTCCGGGTACAAGATCCTCAAGATGAAGCGGGACGGTCTCATCCTGGAGTTCTTCAAGATACTGGAGCAGGCCAAGGACATCCGGGAGAAGGTCAACCGTGATTACCAGGAGGCCATGGGGCGCATCGCGGTGGCCAAGGCGGTGGACGGGGCCATCACCGTGCAGAGCTCGGCCTTCGCCCTGAAGTGCCACCCCGAACTGTCGCTGCGCGCCAAGAACATCATGGGCATCGTGGTCCCGGAGATCGAGGCCTCCTCCGTATGCACCGTGGTGGACCAGCGCGGTTACGGCATCATAGGGACCAGCGTCTACATCGATGAGGCGACCAAGGCCTTCGAGGACCTGGTGCAGACCATCATCGAGGCGGCGGAGATCGAGACCACCATGAAAAGGCTCCTGGAGGAGGTGGAGAAGACCAAGCGCCGGGTCAACGCCCTGGAGTTCAAGGTCATCCCCGACCTGCAGGAGGCCGAGGCCTTCATCCGCCTGCGCCTGGAGGAGATGGAGAGGGAGAACATCTTCCGATTGAAGCGCATCAAGCATAAGGCGGAAGCGCGGGGATGATGTTCGAAAAGTTGTATGACACTCCGGAGAAACGCGCCCGCCTATTAAAGTGGCTATGGCGCATCTCCCTTTTCATGCTGGTCCTGGGCTATCTGCTCATCATCATCTTCTGGGACAAATAGCACCTAGCGGCACTCGTCGACCATGGTCCGGAGCGAAGGCAGCGCACTGCCGCAGGGGACGGAGAAACCGGCCCGACCCCTCAGAAATCGGCTATGGACGGTTTGCCGTTGCCCAGGTGCACCAGGATGAGCTTGGCGGGCTTCGGAACGAAATTGAGCCTCCTCTGATAGGAGGTCTGGTCCTGCCAGGTGGAGGCGTTGATGAGGCGGACGCCGTTGTAGAAGGAGACGCCGGCCCCGTGCACGTGCCCGGTGACGAAGATGTCCGGCACCTCGTCTATGACCAGGTAGTCCTTCCTCTCCGGGGCGAAGGGCGTCTTCCCTCCGTACGTCGGGGCGAGATGCCGCCTCTTGAGCATCTCCTCCATGGCCTTCAGGGGTTCGGAGTAGGAGAGGCCCTTGATCCCGCTGACCAGGTCATCGAAGCTCTTGCCATGGTAGGACAGTATGGTGCGTCCCTCTATGCGCAGGTAGGCTGGATTGCCCACCTGCATGACGTTGGAATCGAAGAGCTTGGCCACCTCCCCGCACAGGGCGGGCTGCGGCTCGGCCGGGCGGACCATATCGTGGTTACCCGGCTGCATGACGATGCGAATGTCGTCAGGCACGTCCTTGAGATACTCCGCCAGCGCCTGATACTGGTCCAGCACGTCCTCGATGACGAGCTCCTCCTCCTGCCCCGGGAAGATGCCCACCCCGTCCACGCAGTCCCCCGGGATGACGATGTAGCGCAGGTCCAGGCCTTCGGCCTCCTCCCTCAGCCAGGAGATCATCTCCCGCCAGCGCCCCTCCAGGAAGGTGTTGCTGCCCACGTGCACGTCGGACATGAAGGCCACCCTGGCCGTGGAGTCGCTGCACTCCATGCCCGAGCTGAAGGGCACGTCCGGGCGCACCAGCTCCTTGAGGATCATCTTGCTGTCCTTGCGGGCCAGCTTGCCCACCACGCCGATGACCTCGTCCGGCAGCACGGAGCCCTTGGCCGCCTGGTGCTCCTTGGGCACCAGCACCGTGCACCGCCCTGTCCCGTCCTCGATGTCGATGACCATCTCCCCTCCCCGCGTACCACGGACCTCGTTGACCATGCCGATGATCCTGACCTCCCCGTCCCCCCGGAGCTTATGAGGGTCCAGGGCCCTCTGTATGCTCAACGCCCCGGCCATGTCCCTCCGGCGCAGGAGCAAGGACCGCAGGGAGGCGAAACGGTCCTGGAAATAGCGGGCGAAGCCCTCCACGGAGGCCAGGCAATCGGTGTGGGAGGTAACGTCCTTGAGCACCTCCACCTCCCCCATCCTCCTGATGGATGGGGGCTCAGTGCTCGGGGCCATGTCTCCCAGGGCGCCCACCCGCACCACGGTGCGCAGGTCCCGCATGGTCACCACCAGGGGCTGATAGGGCAGCTGGGATATGGCCCGGCGGGCGAACTGGAGGGGCGCCGTCTGGGACATTATGAACTCCTCGGCCTCCTGATCCAACAGAAAACCCTCGTTGGCCAGGGACTCCACGACCTTGCTGCGCATCCGTCCTTGCCATGCCGCCCCCATTTTAAATAGTTTCTTCAAATATCGGTGTGCCATGGCAGAAGCGACGGTCAGGGCCAGCCTCCATCCCACGGAGGACCAGGACAAGGTGTGCCGGGCACTGCTCAACCTGTTCCCCGAGGCCAGGACAACGATGAGGGAGGGGGAGGTGGTGGGCACCACCGACGACCTCTCCCGCTTCAAGGAGATCATCCGCAACCACCGCATACTGGACAGCGCCCGGACGGTCATGCTCAAGGGGATACGCGACGGCCGCATCTCCTTCCAGCTGAACAAGCAGGCGGCGTACGTGGGAAAGGTCAGCTTCGCCGAGGGAACGACACCCCTCGGCAACCTGCTGGTGGAGATCGAGGACCGGGACCCCGAGGGCCTGGTGGACGACGTGGCGCCGCGCACGGTGAACGGGGAGATACCGTGATCGCCATCTCCTCCCCCCACCTCTCCCGATGGGACTTCCCCTATGCCCTGGGCCGGGTGGCCGAGCATTACCAGGCCTGGGAGATCGTGGCCGAGGGCAGGCACCTGCTGCGGGAGATCGTGGCCGACTTCCTGGCCCTGACCCCTTCATATGATCTGCAGTACTCCGTCCACGCCCCCCTCAGCGACATCAACATCGGGGCCATCAATCCCCGATTGAGGGAGGCCTCCCTGGGCGAGATCACCGAATGCCTGGAGATGGCCCACCGCATGGGCGTCGACCTGGTGACCATGCACCCCGGCTTCCTCTCCCCCCTGACCCGGCTGGACCGCGAGACGGCGGTGCGCGCCACCAAGGATTCCTTGAGAAGGATCGACGCCCTGTCCCAGGAGCTGGGGGTACGTGTGGCGCTGGAGAACATGCCGAACATGCCGGTGTCAATGGGCAAGACGCCTCAGGAGCTGCTGCTCTTCCTGGAGGGCACCTCCCTGGACGTGTGCTTCGACCTGGGCCACGCCAACACGGTGGGGAACATAGAGGACTTCCTGACCATCAAGGACCGCTTCATCAACATGCACGTGCACGACAACGTCGGGGACTGGGACCGCCACCTGGTCATAGGGGAGGGGAACATAGACTTCCGCCGTTGGCTGAAGGCCTTCCTACCCTATTCAGGTCGCTACGTCATCGAGGCCCGGGAGCTGGAGCGCTCCCTGCTCTCCCGGGACCGGTTGGCGGCCGTCCTGGCCTCCCTGGACTAGTTCAGCTCTCCTTCCCGCAGCGCGTGCACTGGAACCTGCCGTCCACATAGCGCGCCTCGGTGCCCCCGCAGTACTTGCACACGAACCCGAAGGAGGGCCCGTAGGAAGGGCCAGGTCGGGGCTCGTATGGCAGCGCGGAACGAGGGAACTGGTAATACGACGCCGGCGTCCTGCCCTCCCAGCGCAAGATCGTACGCCCGCTGAAGAGCTCCAGGGCGCGTATGGAGTAGTACCCAAGATAGACCACCCCCACCAGCATGGCCACCAGCAAGAACAGGCCAAGGGCTATGTCGGTGCCCTCCCCCGGCCACACCTCAGTGGGCATGGATAGGTAATCGATGGTGAAGTGCAGCATGATGCTGGCATAGACACCGTACCTCAGGAAGAGATAGCCCAGGGCCAGTCCGGCCACGAAGGTGGGGGGGACCTTCCAGAGGTCCCAGCTGAACACGTGTGCCAAGGCGAACATGGACGAGGAGAAGATAAGGAAGACCTTCTCCCAAGGTCCGAAGCGGAAATTACCGCCCAGCACGTATCGGCGATAGGGGGCGGCACCGCCCTTCACCGCGTACACCACCGCCAGCGGCAGCCCTATGTACAGTATGCGGCAGATGACCTCCTCCCACACCGAGGCCCGCAACAGGCTGTACATAAGCTCCCAGAGCTGAGAGCCGGCGGAGCCGCCGGTGGAGGGGTCGATCCCGAAGAGACCAATGAGCAGGTAGTAGGCGGTGTTCATGGTCAGCACGGCCAGGAACAGGGTGCCCACGGCGTAGGCCCCGGAGTGCCTCGTGGGACGAAAGCCCATCTCCTTGAGCATCTCCCTCCGGCCGAGGTAGAGCATGACCAGGAAGGAGAGCAGCACCGCGGCCACCAGCAGTATGTAGAAGAGGACGAACCACACCCCGGGCAGGCTCAGGAAGCGCACCAGCCAGGGCACCGCGACATACAGAGAGGTGACGCTGTCCCAGGCCTCTGGTATGACCAGCCCCATGCCCCAGAGCATGATGCCTATGTTGATGGTGACCAACCCCAGTATGATCAGGGTCATGACCGCACCGATGCCCCGCATCACCTCCCGAGCGGTCTGCACGCTGCTCTTCACCTTCACAGGCCTCGGTGGTGGGGCATAACATTCGTACTGCCGCCGGATGTCCTCCTCCGAGGCACCCAGTGGAAAACCGCACCGGGGACAGAAGGCGGCCTCCAGCGGCAACGGCGACCCGCAGCGAGGGCAATACGAGGGCGGCCCCTGCTCCTCCATGCCACCATCCATCCCGGCCTCTCTATTTTTAACTGTCGATTCAGATGAGGGGCGGTGAAACGGTGGAGACCCGGTATAGAATCCTCCCAATGCCAGCCAGAGGAGGACATCCAAGGCAAACCTTTATAATTTTACCGAATGTTGCGTACCTATCAAAACGGAGGCACCCGTAATGGACGACGATGCGCCGGGAAAGAAAGTAGATTTCATCACAATGAGTTCCGAGAAGATACCCTTCGGTCGCAACAACTTCATCGAGGTGGCGCGCAAGAAGGCCATAACCAACGACGGGGAGAACGAGTTCATATCCCTGTCCCGTGGATATTACCTGCCTGACGGCACCGAGCGGTTCAAGAAATCGGTGACCATACCGGACGACAAGGCCATCAAGGACTTCGTGATCGAGAAGATACGCTCCATGTGAGCGTCCTCATCCCTTTTCCAGCAACAGCTCGAGGTAGGAGCGTCGTTCGTTCCCTTCCAGGTCCAGCCGTCGCTTGAGGTCCAT
>JAFGPG010000114.1 GCA_016926075.1 Methanomassiliicoccales archaeon | reverse complement strand
GGTCACCGCGCTGTCCCCCTTGGCCACCAGCTCCCCGTTGGCCTCCAATGAGGCGTCGACCTTGAGCAGCTTGCCTTTCATGCTCCTGACCAGCCGGTAGCCGTCCCCGCCCAGATCGAACTCCAGGACCACCGAGCATTCCTCTCCCAGGGAGGCCCCGGCGCTCATCACCCCCTCCTTGCCGTCCCGTACCACCGTGCTCTCGTTCCCGAAGAGGGCCCAGGTCACCGCCTCCAGAAGGGTGGTCTTGCCAGCACCGTTAGGGCCGATGATAGCAACGACGCCATCGGGGAACTCGATGGCCGCCGAGCGGAACTTGCGGTAGTTGCGGAGCTCCATGTAGCGCAGCCTCATTCGCTCATCCCCCTGTGGATGTAGTCCAGTCCCTTGCGCCGCAGCTCCTCCCTGTCCACCCCCTCCACCGGGCAGGCCGAGAGGTAGGAGTCGAACTCCTGGTCCATGGAGCGCAGGGAGGTGGAGCGCCACTGTACGGAGGTCCCTTCCTGCAGGATGTCGAACCTCAGTTCCAGATGGACGGCCTTATCGGCCAGGGCGCGCAGGGCGTTGAGGTCCAGGCTGCGATAGAGGGCGGCGGGGACGTCCCTCACCACCAGCCGCACGATGGCCCCTTCCAGGTCCTGGGATCCCAGGGCCCGGGCCAGCTCTCCCTGCAGCTCCGCGGCGCCGCGCCCCTTGCCCTCCAAAGGGGGCAGGGAGAGCATGGGACGGGTGGGAAGGGGCACGAACTCCCTTTTCCGACGCTCTAGGTCTATCATGATGTATCCCTTCTCCCTCCCGGCCTCGGAGAAGGACATGCGCTCCAGGGAGCCGCTGTAGCAGGCGTTGGCGGTGATCTGCTCCATGTCGTGAAAATGCCCCAAGGCCACGTAGTCCATGTCCAGGTTGAGCAGGGAGGAGGGGAGGTTGAGCTCGTTGGCCTCGCCCATGCTGTAACGGGCCAGGCCCTGGATGCCGGCGTGCAGCACGCCCACCTCGAAACGGTGCTTGCCCCTCCTCCACCCCTGCAGGGCGGGGACCATGTCCTCCCGGTCCTGATGGGGGAAGGCGGTCACCAGCAGGTCCCCGAACTCCAGGCGGTGGCCTCCCGGGGTGTACACGGGGTGCACGCCCTCGATGTGCTCGAAGAGCCGGAACACGCTGCCCGTCTCACGCAGACGGGGAGTGGAGTGGTTGCCAGCGATGAGCACCACCGGGATGCCCTCCCCGGAAAGGCGCAGCAGCTGCTCCATGACCACGGACAATGCACGATTGGAGGGACGCACGGAATCGAAGAGGTCCCCGGCATGTATCAGCAGGTCAGGCCTCTTGGAGATGACGGAATCGACCATGCGCACGAACGCCCTGTAAACGTCCATCTCCCGCTGGTTCATGCCCGTCTCGGGGTCCACCCGGCGGTAGGCGGAGAACCCCACGTGCGAATCGGCGGTGTGCGCTATCCTCATCCAAAAGGGGTTAGGACCTGGACCTTAAATAAAAGTTCGATGAGCGCGCCGAAAGTGCTCATTCATCGTATCTCCGGTCGTGCTCCTCATGCAGCCTGTCGGTCAGGATATGGCACATGCGGTCATAGGCGCTCTTGTTCGCATCCCACAACAGATAGGCGATGACCGCCCCCACCACCAACGCGAAAACCGGTAGTAGGGGGAAGTCCTGCACCTGAGGGGCGATGGGGATGAAGAGGAAGAAGAGGATGATGCCGATGCCGGAGACCATCAGGTCCACGAAGACCTTGAACAGGCGGCCCTCCGCCCCCTCCTCGAAGTGACCGGACTCCATCACCCCCCGGATGAGCATGAGCCCCATCAGCCGCACCCTGCCCAGGATGTTGAGCAGGGGAGGGAGCATGAGCACGATGATGGCAGCGATGGCCAGCAGGTAGTATACGGCCCCCAGTCCCTCCGGGTCGATCCCCAGCAGCCCCACCAGGTCGTAGAAGGTCACCGCCAGCACCTGCAGGACGAAGATGATGACCAGATCGATGAAGATCCAGAAGATCTGCCTTCGCACCTCCTGACGCCGGTCGGTGTGGGCGTTCATCCAGGTGGACATGTCGCTGCGCAGGCGGTCCACCCGATGCAGGGTCTCCTGCAGCGTATCGGGTAAAACCCTTCCCAAGTAGGAGACGGTGCGGGGGGCGCGCCTGAAGGACACCGGGAGGAAGACCATGGTGATGAGCGCGCCGCCGATGACCGAGGAGTAGAAGAGCTGGTCGACCGCTCCCAGATCGAAGGCGGTCTTGGCAATGACGAAGGAGAACTCCCCCATGGCCACCATGCCCAGCCCGGTCATGAGAGAGGTCTTGACGTCCTTGTTGCTGAGGAAGGTGCCCACGCTCACCGCGAAGGACTTGCCCACGATGAACAAAAGAGCGATGGCCACGGCCACCAGGACATTGTCCAGGACCAGCCAGGGGTCGATGAGCATGCCGATGGAGATGAAGAAAAGGGCCATGAACATCTCCTTGATAGGGGTGATGCGATCGACCAACAGGTCGCTGGCCTTGGACTGGGAGATGATGACCCCGATGAGGAAGGCCCCGATGGCCACCGAGAGACCCAGGTAGAGGGCCACCATGGCCATGCCGAAGCAGAAGCCCAGGGAGACCACCATCAGGGTCTCCGAGGTGTGAATGCGGTACATCCGGTCCATGATACGCGGGACCACCGCCAGCCCCAGCACCAGGATGATGCCTATGAACACACCGATGAAGGCCACCTGGAGCACGATGCTGGTGAGCGTGATCCCGCCCCCGGCGGCCAGGGGCGAGGCCAGGGTCAGGATGATCACCGCGGCGATGTCCTCGATGATGAGTATGCCCACGATGGCCTCGGCGAACTCCTTGCTCAGCAGGTTCATGTCGGTGAGCACCTTGATGATGACGGCGGTGGAGCTGATGCTCATGACCGCCCCCAGGAATATGGACTGCAGCGTCGACCAGCCCAGCATCGTTCCCAGTCCGTAGCCCAGGGAGAGCATGATGGCGATCTCCACGCTGCCCGCCACCGCGGCGAACAGGCCCACCTTCCTCAGTCGTTTCAGGTTGAACTCCAGTCCCAGGGTGAACATGAGGAGGACGATGCCGGCGTTGGCCAGGGCGTTGATGATGTCGATGTCGGGGATGAGGGAATGGTGAAAGAGATTGGGGCCCAGGATGATGCCCGC